>NZ_LMQJ01000056.1:0-342379 GCF_001424605.1 Bradyrhizobium sp. Leaf396 | reverse complement strand
GGGCTGCACTGAGAATTTACGCGAACGAAGCCCCGGCTCAYCAGGCTGTGTGGAAACGATTGGAGGCTCCGGGTAACCGGGGCCTCTTTTGCTTCAGGTGCTTTCAGGCTGCGGCGGTTTTGATGTTGATGGCGCGGAGGATGTTGTAGGCGAGGACGGAAAGGGCCATTTCGGTTCTGGTTCCTTTCAGGTTTCTGGTTAGGAACCGTCCGCCTGCCGTCATTCGCTTGATCGTGCCGAAGGGATGCTCGACGGCACATCGCCTGGCTTTCATCATCTCGGGCGTGGCGCGGGCATCCATCCGGTTGAGCGCGTCGTCATCGAGATGGCGTTTGACAAAACGCCGCTCGGCTGTGGTGCAGCGTGGCTTCAGGACGCAGCCGGAACAACCCTGCGAGGCGTAGGTGACATTGCGCTTCTTGCGATGAAGCTGCTTGCGCACCAGCGTCCGGCCCGCCGGGCAGGTGAACGTGTCCGCCTCCGGCTCATAGATGAAGGCGGTGCGGTCGAACAGGGTGCCGTCGCCCTGGTTGTTGATCGAGCGCTGCGAGGGCACGCAGGCGACGATGCCGTCCCGCTCGCAGGCGCTGGCATGCTCGCCGTTGTCGAAGCCCTTGTCGGCCACGACCGTCAGGGTGTCGAGGTCGAGGCTCTCCCTCGTGGCGCTGGCCATCGGATGAAGTTGGCGGCGGTCGGTCGGCTCGTCGGTGACATCGTGATGCACGATCAGGCCCGTGTCGGCGTCGACGGCGGTCTGTACGTTGTAGCAGGGCGGCTTGTGGCCGCTGCCTCCCCGCATCGGACGGGCATCTTCCTCGCCTTCGACAAGCATGTCGCGCTCTTGTGTCTCCAGCTTGCCAGCCATTCGGGCGAGTTCGGCGCGCCTGACGCGAAGGGCAGCGAGCGCGGCGGGAACCGCACCCGGCTCATCGTCGGCCTCGCGCGTGTCAGCCTCGTCCAAACCGGAAAGGTAGGCGGCGATCCTACTGTCGAGACGGGCTTGCTCCTCGGCGATCTCCCGGCGGCCGATCACCTTCTTTGGGCTGGCGGCGGCGCGGAACTTCGAGCCGTCCAGCGCCACGAGACGGGCCGCAAACAGGCCGGCATCCCGGCACACAAGCACGAAAGCCCGGCACGCCCCGATGATGGCGGGGCCGTTGTCGCGGCGGAAATCGGCAATCGTCTTGAAGTCGGGGGCGAGCCGGCGCAGCAGCCACATAGCCTCGACATCGCGCCGGCACGACCGCTCCAGCCGCCGCGACGAGCGGACCTCGTTGAAATAGCCCCAGACATAGAGCTTCAACAGATCGCGAGGGTCATAACCGGGCCGCCCCGTCGACGCCGCAACAGCCCGGACGAAGCCGAGCCCGGAAAGCTCCAGTCCATCGACAAAAGCGTCAACCACACGAACCGAAGCATCCGACGCAACGTAGTCCGCGATCCGCGATGGCAAAAACGACGCTTGATCCCGATCCTCGCCGGCTATGTATCCCATGAAAATGGCCACCCCGTTCCCGAGGCGGCCATCCTAGCCGATTTGCCCGGCTTTCCACACAGCCTGNTGATCCCGATCCTCGCCGGCTATGTATCCCATGAAAATGGCCACCCCGTTCCCGAGGCGGCCATCCTAGCCGATTTGCCCGGCTTTCCACACAGCCTGTTGCGCCGGGGCTCCAATGTCAGCGAGACCAACGTTCGCTTACTTGCTGTCGCGGTTCTTGAGCGCGGTGCCCAGGATGTCGCCGAGCGTCGCACCCGAATCGGAGGAGCCGTACTGCGCGATGGCTTCCTTCTCTTCGGCGACTTCGAGCGCCTTGATCGACACCTGGACCTTGCGGGCCTTCTTGTCGAACTGGATCACGCGGGCATCGACCTTCTCGCCGACGGCGAAGCGCTCGGCGCGCTGGTCGTTGCGGTCACGCGCGAGCTCGGAGCGCTTGATGAAGGTGGTGAAGTCGGTACCGGCGATCTTCACCTCGATACCGCTTTCCTTCACTTCGAGCACTTCGCAGGTCACGACCGCACCCTTCTTGACATCGCCCGGCTCGGCGAAGGGGTCGCCTTCGAGCTGCTTGATGCCGAGCGAGATGCGCTCCTTCTCGACGTCCACGTCGAGCACCACGGCCTTCACCATGTCGCCCTTCTTGTAGTTGTCGATCACCTGCTCGCCCGGAAGCTTCCAGTCGAGGTCGGAGAGGTGGACCATGCCGTCGACGTCGCCTTCGAGACCCAGGAACAGACCGAACTCGGTCTTGTTCTTGACCTCGCCCTCGACCACCGAACCGGTCGGGTGACTTTCGACGAAGACCTCCCAGGGGTTGCGCATGGTCTGCTTGAGGCCGAGCGAGATGCGGCGCTTGACGGAATCGACTTCCAGCACCTGCACATCGACTTCCTGCGAGGTCGACACGATCTTGCCGGGGTGCATGTTCTTCTTGGTCCACGACATCTCGGAGACGTGGATCAGGCCCTCGATGCCTGGCTCGAGCTCGACGAACGCACCGTAGTCGGTGATGTTGGTGACGCGGCCGGTGAAGCGGGCACCCAGCGGGTACTTGGCTTCGATGCCCTGCCACGGATCGTCCAGCAGCTGCTTCATGCCCAGCGAGATGCGGTGCGTCTCGTGGTTGATCTTGATGATCTTGACCTTCACGGTCTGGCCGATTGAGAGCACCTCGGTCGGATGGTTGACGCGGCGCCACGCGATATCGGTCACGTGGAGCAGACCGTCGATGCCGCCGAGGTCGACGAACGCACCGTAATCGGTGATGTTCTTGACCACGCCGTCGATGACCTGACCCTCTTCGAGGTTCTGCACCAGTTCCTGGCGCTGCTCGGCGCGCGTCTCTTCCAGCACCGTGCGGCGGGAGACGACGATGTTGCCGCGGCGGCGGTCCATCTTGAGGATCTGGAACGGCTGCGAATTGTTCATCAGCGGCGCAACGTCGCGGATCGGACGGATGTCGACCTGCGAGCGCGGCAGGAACGCCACGGCACCGTCGAGGTCGACGGTGAAGCCGCCCTTGACCTGGTTGAAGATGACGCCGTTGACCTTCTCGTTATTCTGGAAAGCCTTCTCCAGCTTGCCCCAGCTCTCTTCGCGGCGCGCCTTGTCGCGCGACAGCACGGCCTCGCCGAGGGCGTTCTCGATGCGATCGAGGAACACTTCCACCTCGTCGCCGACCTTGAGGTCGCTTTCACGGCCGGGGCCGGAAAATTCGCGCAGCGCGACACGGCCCTCGGTCTTCAGGCCGACGTCGATGACGGCCATGTCCTTTTCAATTGCAACCACCTTGCCCTTGATGACGGAGCTTTCCTGCAGGTTGCCGCCTGCGAAGGACTCGTCGAGCATCGCGGCGAAATCGTCGCGCGAGGGGCTATAGGTATCAGCAGTAGTCGAAGCCATTTGTTCTCCAGTTGCGGATGTCTTGCCGGCCGTTGGGTTCATGGGCGCATCGCACACGCAGTGTCGGAAGGTCCGCAAAACCTTCGAGCGACCGCTCGTTGCCCCGGCCTTACGACCAGAACAGCGGAAGCGGGCCGGCAGAGGCCCGCGCGTTCGATACGTGGAAATCTTTGTCCGGAGCCTGGATCGCGCCGGTCCCGAAAGCAGGGGACCGAAGGTATCGACCTCAAAGAAGCGGGAGCGGGCACTTCCTCCAATGACGGCTGCGGCTTACCCCCGCGACCGGCCCGCTCGGACGGCCTCGATAATGTCGATGGCGGCCCGGACACCGCCTTCTATATCCAGTTGGGAGTTGTCTAGCAAGTAAGCATCCGGGGCCGGTTTCAAAGGCGCGATCGGCCGGTTCTTGTCGCGCTCGTCGCGCTGGATGATGTCGGCGAGCACGGCGGCCTCGTCCGCCTCCTCGCCCCTGGCCCTGGCTTCCATGGTCCGGCGGCGAGCCCGGACCTTGGGGTCGGCGACGACGAATATCTTCACGTCGGCATGGGGACAGATCACGGTTCCAATGTCACGGCCGTCCAGTACCGCCCCCGGCGGATCGGCAGCGAATTGCCGCTGGAAATTGACCAGCACCTCGCGGACGCGCGGAATCGCGGAGACGATCGAGGCGCCCTCGCCGGCTTTCTGGGTCTTCAGGGCGGGATTGCCGAACTTTTCGGGATCGAGCTGCAAAGCAGCCTGCACCGCAGCCGCCTCGTCATTGAGAGCGTGCCCGGACTGCATCAAGGCATAAGCCACCGCGCGGTAGATCACGCCGGTATCGAGATGACGATAGCCGTAATGCTGGGCGAGTCGCTTGCCGAGCGTCCCCTTGCCCGAGGCTGCCGGCCCGTCGATGGCAATGATCATGAAAACTCGGCCCCTAGCGAACGCATCATCGGAATGAAGTCCGGGAAACTGGTGGCGATGAAGGCGGTGTCGTCGACGCTCACCGGCCGATCGGAGGCACAGCCCATCACCAGCGCGGACATGGCGATGCGATGGTCCATGTGGGTCGCGACAACGCCGCCGCCTGGAACGTGGCCGCGGCCTTCCACGATCAGATCGTCGCCGGCAACCTCGACCTTGACGCCGTTGACGCGGAGCATGTCGGCGGTGGCTTCCAGGCGGTCGGATTCCTTGACGCGCAGCTCCTGCAGGCCGCGCATGATCGTCGTGCCTTCGGCGAAGGACGCCGCCACCGCCAGCACCAGATATTCGTCGATCATCGACGGCGCGCGCTCCGGCGGCACCTCGACGCCGCGCAATTTCGACGCACGCACGCGCAAGCGCGCCATGGGCTCGCCGGCATCGCCGCGCACCTCACTCTCCTCGATCGACGCGCCCATTTCGCGCAGCGTGGTGAACAGGCCGGTGCGCAGCGGATTGGTCATCACGTCCGGCAGCACGACATCGGATCCCTCGACGATCAGCGCCGCGACGACCGGAAAGGCGGCCGAGGAGGGATCGGCCGGCACAACGACGCTGGCGCCATACAGCTCGGGCTGACCCACCAGCGTGATGCGGCGGCCGTGCGGACCTTCCCGCGTTGAGGTGATATCGGCACCAAAATGCTTCAGCATCAGTTCGGTGTGGTCGCGGCTGGCCTCGGTCTCGACCACCGTGGTGGTACCCGGCGCGGCCAGGCCCGCCAGCAGCACGGCCGATTTGATCTGGGCCGAAGCGACCGGGGTCTTGTACACGATCGGCAGCGGATCGCGCGCGCCCTGGAGGGTCAGCGGCAGACGGCCACCCTCGCCGCCGGCGATGACCTTGGCGCCCATCTTTTCGAGAGGATCGAGGATCCGGCGCATCGGGCGGCTGCGCAGTGAGGCGTCGCCATCGAAAACCGCCGAAATCGGGCAGCCCGCGACGGCGCCCATGACCAGGCGGCAGCCAGTGCCGGAGTTGCCGAAATCCAGCGCCGCCTTGGGCTGGGCGAAGCCGCCAACGCCCACGCCGTTCACCTTCCAGGCGAAATCGCCGGTTCGCTCGACCCTGGCGCCCAGCGACTGCATGGATTTCGCCGTGTTGAGGACGTCCTCGCCCTCGAGGAGGCCTGAAATCCTGGTCTCGCCGACCGCGAGCGCGCCAAGGATGAGGGCCCGGTGGGAGATCGACTTGTCCCCGGGCACCCGTGCTGTCCCGGTCAAGGGACCGCTGGCGCGAGACTGGAGCGGCCTCGGTTGGTCGGAATGGGTCAAGATTGCGTCCTTGGATAGGCCCGAAGGCTCGGGGGCAGGTACCACATGGTCCCCGCCCCGTCACGGGCATGTCGTTCTCCTGTAATGCGCTATTGACAGCGGGCCGCCAACTAGCCAAGTGAAGCACCGCTTTTCAGACATTCCCAGGATTCCTGCCGTGGCCAAGTCCGAACTCGGAACCAAACGTATTTGCCCGACCACGGGCAAGAAGTTCTATGACCTCAACAAGAATCCGGTGATCTCGCCCTATACCGGCGAGGTGGTGCCGATCGCCCCGATCGCACCCGCACGCTCGTCCCGCGGCGCCGAGGCCCGCAACATGGCCCAGGACACCACGCCCGAGCCGGCCGAGGCCGAAGAGTTGGTGTCGCTCGAGGAAGCCGATGCCGAGGAGAACACGGGCAAGGTCAAGGCCATCGTGCCCGAATCCGAGGACGACATCGAGGTCGACGAGACCCTCGACGACGACGATGACGACGATTCGACCTTCATTGCCGACGAGGAAGAGGGCGATGAGGACGTGACCGACATCATTGGTGATGTCGGAGGTGATGAAGAGACTTGAGATCGATCCTGATCTGTGAAAAAGGGTGCACCGCGCGAGTCGCCTAGGACTCGGCGGTTGGGGTGATCCACCAGATTCACCTCGTCCAGGGTTAAGGGGCCATAGCTCAGCTGGGAGAGCGCTTGCATGGCATGCAAGAGGTCGGCGGTTCGATCCCGCCTGGCTCCACCACGCTTCGTCCTTCGAGCTACGCCTGGCGCAGCCGCGCGGGGAGCATATCGGAAGTCGCACTCGGGGCGAGCCTTCTCGAAGAAGCGGCTCTGCTAACCCCTACTCCTCGATCACCGCATTCAGCCTGTCCCGCAGCGCGACGATCTCGTCCTTCATCGCCACCAGCTCCGACACCGAGCAATTCGACGCCGCCAAAATCGACTGCGGCACGGCCCGCGCCTTTTCCTTCAGCGCCTGGCCCTGCGGGGTCAGGGAGATCAGCACCTGTCGTTCGTCCTCGCGCGAGCGGGTGCGCTTGACGAGATGGGCGGCCTCGAGCCGCTTGAGCAGCGGCGTCAGCGTGCCCGAATCCAGAAACAGCCTTTCGCCGATCTCCTTGACCGGCACGTCGTCGCGTTCCCACAGCACGAGCATGACCAGATATTGCGGATAGGTCAGGCCGAGCCGGTCGAGGAGCGGCTTGTAGACGCGGTTGAAGGCGTGCGCGGCGGAATAAACCGCGAAGCAGATCTGGTTGTCGAGCCGCAGCGGGGCGTCCGCTGCCGAATGCTTCCGGGCCATGGCGAACCTCACGAGGTTTGACGCCATTGTGGTGCCCGGCGACCGCAGATTCAATTGCGAACAATTAAATGTGAGGCATGGGAATTTCAATTGCGCACAATCTAATTGGAAGCAATATAGGTCGCACTCGCTCCAACACCAGGGAGATCAAGATGTCCGTGAACGTCCTCTACAAGACCAGTGCCAAGGCCACCGGCGGCCGCGACGGCCATGCCGCGACCCTCGACGGCGCGCTCGACGTCAAGCTGACGACGCCGAAGGAGCTCGGCGGCGGTGGCGGCGCCGGCAACAATCCCGAGCAGCTTTTCGCGGCGGGCTATGCCGCCTGCTTCATCGGCGCAATGAAGTTCGTGGCTTCGCAGGGCGGCCCCAAGGTTCCGGCCGATGCCTCGGTCACCTCTACGGTCGGCATCGGCCCGCGCTCCGAAGGCGGTTTCGGCCTCGACATCGACCTCGCCGTCTCGCTGCCGGGTCTTGCCCGCGCCGAGGCCGAGGCACTGGTTCAGAAGGCGCACCAGGTGTGCCCTTACTCCAATGCCACGCGCGGCAACGTCGACGTTCGCCTGACGGTCGTCTGATCACGAGCGGATCGGCTGGCCCGGGATCCCCCTCGGGCTGGCCGCTTCCGTGATTTGCCACGTCACGGGATGACGCGGCGGCGCATACGGCCCCACGCGCGGCGCCATTGCTGGCGCAAAAAAACCTCGCTAGGCCTGTGATCGAACGCCGACACAGGAGAAGCGAAGGCATGAGTTCTGAAGCCGCGGGTTCTGAAGCCGCCCCAGGTGCCATGAGCGGACTGCGCGTCATCGATCTCACGCGCGTGCTCGGCGGACCGTACTGTACCCAGATCCTCGCTGACCACGGCGCCGACGTGATCAAGGTCGAGCCGCCCGCAGGCGACGAGGTGCGCGACTGGGGCCCTCCCTTCCACGAGGAGGACGCGGCCTATTTCATCGGCATCAACCGCAACAAGCGCTCGATCGGCCTCGACCTCGCCTCCGAGGGCGGCCGTGCCGTGCTGCTGAAGATGCTGGAGACCGCCGACGTCCTGATCGAGAATTTCAAGCCGGGCACGCTGGAGAAGTGGGGCATCGGCAACGAGACCTTGCGCGACAAATTCCCGCGCCTCGTGCATTGCCGGATCTGCGGCTTCGGCGCCGACGGCCCGCGCGGCGGCAATCCGGGCTATGACGCCATCATCCAGGCCATGACCGGCATGATCGCCGCGACCGGCTCGCCCGAGAGCGGTCCGATGCGGATTGGCGTGCCCTTGGTCGACATCGGCACCGGGCTCTATGCGGCGATCGGCATCCTGATGGCGCTGTCGGAACGTCAGCGCTCGGGCAAGGGCCAGTTCCTGGAGACGACGCTGTACGAGACCGGCCTTGCCATCATGCATCCGCACACCGCGAACTATTTCATGCATGGGAAGCCGCCGAGCCTCACCGGCAACGAGCACCCGAACCTTGTGCCTTACGCGATCTTCCCGACCAAGACCGACAACATCTTCATCGGCGTCGGAAATGATGGCACCTTCCGCAAGCTCTGCAAGGAGATCGGCAAGCCGGAGCTGGGCACCGATCCGCGCTTTGCGCGCAACAAGGACCGCATCGCCAACCGGGAGGCGCTGCGTGCCGAGCTTGCCGCGGTGTTCAGCCAGCACGAGGCCGAGCCGCTGTGCGATCGCCTGCTCGCTGCGGGCCTGCCCGCAGGTCCCGTCCAGAAGATCGACCAGGCGTTGACCAATCCGCACACGATCTACCGCGGCGATATTATCGAGAAGGACTGGTACAAGGGCGTTGCCTCGCCGATCCGGCTCGACCGCTCAAAGCCGAGCCTGCGCCGCCTGCCGCCCAAGTTCAGCCAGCACTCCCGGGAGGTGCTGGGCGAGTTCGGCTACTCCAAGGCCGAGATCGACGCGATGGTGGCCAAGGGCACGGTCTGCGGCCCCGAGCGCAAGCGTTGAGATAAGACGAGCTTCAATTGCAATGCACGCCCTCTTCCGCTTGCGGGGGAGGGGTTGGGAGAGGTGTCTCCGCAACGGGATAATCTCCCAGAGGACAGAGCCCTCACCCGCGCCTTCGGCGCGACCGCTCCCGCAAGCGGGAGAGGCTTTCGGGCCCGCGGCCTGTTCTTTCGGCGCTCATGATCTGATGCCGCGCTGCGGCGCGGGCACGATAGTGCAGCGCGAACGGGAAAGGCTGCCCGATCCGTCTTCGCCTATTTGACGAGCAGCGCTTGCCGCTTTCGTTTCGGCCGCTTACACAGTCATGTGAACGTCATATGGCGCTGCTAGCGCAAGCGCTTCTTCATTGACGGGCAAGGGAGGTTTTCTTGATGGCTCTTCGACATTTTGGTGCGGCTGCTGCTGTTGCACTCACGGTTGGTTTCGGCGCCTCGCCGGCACTCGCCGTGACCGAAATCCAGTGGTGGCACGCGATGACCGGCGCCAACAACGACGTCATCGTCAAGCTCGCCAACGACTTCAACGCCTCGCAGGGCGATTTCAAGGTGATCCCGACCTACAAGGGCAACTACGCCGACACGATGAACGCCGGCATCGCCGCGTTCCGTGCCGGCAATGCGCCGCACATCATGCAGGTGTTCGAGGTCGGCACCGCCACCATGATGGCCGCGACCGGCGCCGTGAAGCCGGTCTACAAGCTGATGGCCGAGACCGGCGAGAAGTTCGATCCCAAGGCCTATCTGCCCGCGATCACCGGCTATTATTCGACCTCGAAGGGCGAGATGCTGTCCTTCCCCTTCAACTCGTCGTCGACGGTGATGTGGGTCAATCTCGACGCGCTGAAGAAGGCCAATGTCGAGATCCCGAAGACCTGGCCCGAAGTGTTCGACGCGGCCAAGAAGCTGAAGGCGGCCGGCCACGCGACGTGCGGCTTCTCCAACTCCTGGGTCACCTGGGTCAATCTCGAGCAGCTCTCCGCCTGGCACAACGTGCCGCTGTCGACCAAAGCCAACGGCCTCGACGGCTTCGATACCGTGCTCTCGTTCAACGGACCGCTCCAGGTCAAGCATCTGGAGAACCTCGTCGAGCTCCAGAAGGACAAGACCTACGACTATGCCGGCCGGACCAACACCGGCGAAGGCCGCTTCACGTCGGGCGAATGCCCCCTCTACCTGACCTCGTCGGCGTTCTTCGGCAACGTCAAGGCGCAGGCCAAGTTCGCCTTCACCGCGGTGCCGATGCCCTACTATCCCGACGTGAAGGGCGCACCGCAGAATTCGATCATCGGCGGCGCCTCGCTCTGGATCATGGGTGGCAAGTCGGCCGAGGAGTACAAGGGTGTAGCGAAGTTCCTGACCTTCCTGTCCGATACGGATCGCCAGGTCTATATCCACAAATCGTCGGGCTATCTGCCGATCACCAAGGCGGCCTATGAGAAGGCCAAGGCGGAAGGCTTCTACAAGGATCAGCCTTATCTCGAGACCCCGCTGCTCGAGCTGACCAACAAGGAGCCGACCGAGAACTCGCGCGGCCTGCGCCTCGGCAACATGGTGCAGCTCCGCGACGTCTGGTCGGAAGAGATCGAGCAGGCCCTGGCCGGCAAGAAGACCGCCAAGCAGGCGCTGGATTCGGCCGTGGAGCGCGGCAACACCATGCTGCGCCAGTTCGAAAAGACCGCCGTCAAGTAAGGCGACAAGCGGCAGGCCGGTCAGCCGGCCTGCCGCTCCCGCGGGCATCATGCAAAAGCAAGCCATTTTCCAGTCGAAGCTATTGCCCTACGCGCTGGTTGCACCGCAGCTCGCGATCGTCCTGGTTTTCTTCTACTGGCCGGCCTTGCAGGCGATGATCCAGTCGTTCCTGCTCCAGGATGCCTTCGGCCTTTCGACCAGCTTCGTCTGGTTCGAAAATTACATCGATCTGTTCAAGGAGCCCGCCTATTTCGAGGCGATCCTGCGCACCTTCTTCTTCTCGTTTGCGATCGCGGTGTCGTCGCTGTCTTTTGCGCTGCTGCTCGCGGTGATGGCGGACAAGCCGCTGCGCGGCTCGATGCTCTACCGCACACTCCTGATCTGGCCCTATGCGGTGGCTCCGCCGGTCGTCGGCGTGCTCTGGATCTTCATGCTGCATCCCTCGCTCGGCGTGCTCTCGCGCTATCTGCGCGCGCTCGGCGTCGACTGGAATCCGCTGCTCGACGGCGACCAGGCCGCAGCGCTGATCATCCTCGCCGCCGCCTGGAAGCAGATCTCCTACAATTTCCTGTTCTTCCTCGCCGGCCTGCAGAGCATCCCCAAAAGCGTGCTCGAAGCCGCCGCGATCGACGGCGCCCGGCCGATGCGGCGGTTCTGGACCGTGACGTTCCCGCTGCTGTCGCCGACCATCTTCTTCCTCCTGGTCGTCAACATCGTCTACGCCTTCTTCGACACGTTCGGCATCATCGACACCATGACCCGCGGCGGTCCCGGCAAGTCGACGGAGACGCTGGTCTACAAGGTCTATACCGACGGCCTGCTCGGCGGAAACCTCGGCAGCTCGGCTGCGCAATCGGTGATCCTGATGATCATGGTCATCGTGCTGACCGGAATCCAGTTCCGCTTCGTCGAACGCAAGGTGACCTACTGATGGTCGAGGAAGAAGGCTTCCGGCGCTACATCGCCCACATCATCCTCTGGATCGGGATCGCGATCGTCGCCTTCCCGGTCTATCTCGCAATCATCGCGTCGTCCCAGGACAACGCGGTGATCGCGAACGGCCAGATGTCGCTGCTGCCCGGCGGTCATTTCTTCGAGACCTACTACCAGACGATCTTCGTCGGCACGAGCGGCTCGACCCGCGAGCCGGTCGGCAACATGATGCTGAACTCGCTGGTGATGGCGCTCCTGATCGCGATCGGCAAGATCGCGATCTCGATCATCTCGGCCTATGCGATCGTGTATTTCCGCTTTCCGTTCCGGATGGCGATCTTCTGGCTGATCTTCATCACGCTGATGCTGCCGGTCGAGGTGCGCATCTATCCGACCTACAAGATCGTCGCCGATCTGCACATGCTCGACAGCTATGCCGGCCTGTCGCTCCCGCTGATCGCATCCGCCACCGCGACGCTGCTGTTCCGCCAGTTCTTCATGACCGTGCCGGACGAATTGCTGGAGGCCTCGCGCATCGACGGCGCAGGCCCCTTCCGCTTCTTCTGGGATACGCTGCTGCCGCTGTCGCGCACCAACATGGCGGCGCTGTTCGTGATCCTGTTCATCCTCGGCTGGAATCAATATCTCTGGCCGCTGCTGATCACGACGCGCGACGACATGCAGACGATCCAGATCGGCATCCGCAAGATGATCACCACCACCGACGCGCTGACCGAATGGCCGATCGTGATGGCAACCGCCGTGCTGGCCATGCTGCCGCCGGTGTTCGTCGTCGTCGTCATGCAGAAGCTGTTCGTGCGCGGCCTGGTCGAGACTGAAAAGTGAGAGGGGCGAATAGTGAGTAGCGAATGGCGAATCGTACGCCGACGATCGAACGGGCGTTGCATTCCAAGCAGATCAACTACTCGCCACTCACGATCCGCCACTCGCCCGAGCGGAGCTCGCAATGGCTAACGTCACCCTGCGCAACGTCCGCAAGACCTATCCCGGCGGCTTCGAGGCCATCAAGGGCGTCGACGTCGATGTCGGCGACGGACAATTCTGCGTGCTGGTCGGTCCCTCCGGCTGCGGCAAGTCCACGCTCCTGCGCATGGTCGCGGGCCTCGAGACCGTCACCGGCGGCGAGATCGACATCGGCGGCCGTGTCGTCAACGGAATCGAACCCGCCGATCGCGATATCGCGATGGTGTTCCAGAACTACGCGCTCTATCCGCATATGAGCGTCTACAACAACATGGCCTATGGCCTGCGCAACCGCGGCATGGCCGAAGCCGAGATCAAGACCCGCGTCGAGGAAGCCGCGCGCGTGCTCGAGCTCTCCGCGATGCTGGACCGCAAGCCGCGCCAGCTCTCCGGCGGTCAGCGCCAGCGCGTCGCCATGGGTCGCGCCATCGTGCGCCAGCCGAAGGTATTCCTGTTCGACGAGCCGCTCTCCAACCTCGACGCCAAGCTGCGCATCGCGATGCGCGTCGAGATCCGCAGACTGCAGCGCCGACTCAACACCACGTCGATCTACGTCACCCATGACCAGCTCGAGGCGATGACGCTCGCCGACATTCTCGTCGTGATGAACGGGGGGCAGGTCGAGCAGGTCGGTAATCCCCTGGCGATCTACGAAAAGCCGGCGACCACCTTCGTCGCCTCCTTCATCGGCGCACCGCCGATGAACTTGATGTCGACGCGTCCCGAGGAGATCCGGTCGCAGCTGGCGGGCAGCGCGGCGGCCGACGCCGGCGTCCTCGGCATCCGCCCGGAGGATTTCGTCATCACCGACCAGACCCCGGACGGCGGCGTCGCGCTGCCGCTCACCGTGGAAGCGATCGAGCGCGTCGGCGCGGAAACCTTCGTCTACGGCTCCCGTGAGCAGGAGGAGAAGCACGTCGCCGCCACCCCCGGCGAGCTGCCGCCCGGCGAGATCATCGTCCGCATTCCCGGAACCGAAGCCCCCGCGATCGGCGCGAGGATCCGCGTCGCCGCACGACCGGCGAAGCTGCATCTGTTCAGCGGCGACGGGCGCAAGCGGCTCGAGGCCTGAGGGGTTCCGGCCCCCGACAACCCGAGCGCAAAAACAACCCCATGCACAGTAGAAGACGCCATGTTTTCGCTGGGGTATTCGCCCGCAACTTCGTCGTGCCCGGGCTTGTCCCGGGCATGACGTCCGGCAGCACCTGACGGCCGGGCGACCATCCACAGCCCCCCGCTACGTGCTTGAACCCACAGCAGAACGTGCCCATATTGCTGGGCAAGGGGTGCCACTACGGGCCCCGACACACCAAAGTCGCTTCCGCGAGGACTTTGTAAACTATGTCTCGTGTTCCAACGCTCTCCAGCCCCTTCCTGCTGGGCTTCGACGAGATCGAGCGCGTGCTCGACCGCGTCGTCAAAGGCGCCGACGGCTACCCTCCCTACAATATCGAGAGGTGTGACCGCACGGACGGCCAGCCCGAGCGTTTGCGCATCACGCTGGCGGTTGCCGGATTCACCCGCGACCAACTCGATGTAACCATTGAGGAAAACCAGCTCGTGATCCGCGGGCGGCAGCAGGACGACAAGACCCGGCAATACATCCATCGCGGCATCGCCGCGCGCCACTTCCAGCGCACCTTCGTGCTGGCGGAAGGGATGCTGGTGCTGGGTGCGGATCTGAAGAACGGGTTGTTGTCGATCGATCTGGCCCGGCCTGAGCCGGAGAGGATCGTTAAGACAATCGCTATCAATGAGCACGAATAATGGAACGAGTAGCGGACTCGACCGCTTAGTGTTCCAGAGGAGTCGAGACCATGAGTGAAGGTCACGTTGCGTTCGAATACGAAGCCAAGAACGTCTCTCCGGAGACGCTGGCAACTCTGGGCGAAGGCCATATCGCCTATGTGAAGCAGATCCGCTCCGAAGACGTGCCGGGCCTGTTTCCGGAGGCGCCGAAAATCGCGCCGGGCCTCAAGCTGTTCGCGCTTCATGCCGCCGACGGCACGCCGATCATGCTGACCGACAGCCGCGAAGCCGCGGTCGCCAACGCCTGGAGCAACGAGCTGCAAGCCGTCAGCGTGCACTGAGCACGCGCGTCGTACGAAGAGAGTTTTGAGCGGGCATGCCTTCGAGCGAAGGCGTGCCCGTTTTCATTTTGAGTGATGATATGCGCATCATCATTCGGAGCCGACGGGTTCGCGCAAAGCGCGGCCGATGAGGCTTCGAGACGCAATCCAGATCCTCGCGCGGAGGGACTCTGGATTGCTTCGTCGCAAGGCTCCTCGCAATGACGGTGTCGAGAGCTAGGCACGAAAGGCGGATGTTGCCGCAGTTGCGCCTCGCGATGAGGCTCAGGCCGCCGTCGCCGGCGGCAGCGCCAGCACCGAATAGATCGCCTGGGCATCGCGCGAGGCGCGGAGCTTCTTGGCGATGTCCTGGTCGCGCAAGAGGCGGGCGATGCGGGCGAGCGCCTTCAAATGATCGGCGCCGGCGCCTTCGGGCGCGAGCAGCAGGAAGACGAGATCGACCGGCTGGCCGTCCATCGCCTCGAAATCGATCGGGCGATCGAGGCGCGCGAACAGGCCGAAGATCTTTTCCAGCTTGGGCAGCTTGCCGTGCGGAATGGCGACGCCATAGCCGACCGCGGTCGTGCCGAGCTTCTCCCGTTGCAGCAACACCTCGAACACGGAGCGCTCGTTCTGCCCGGTCAGCTCGGCGGCCTTGGCGGCGAGCTCCTGCAGGGCCTGCTTCTTGCTGTTGACCTTCAATGCCGGGAGAATCGCCTCGGGTGCGACCAGATCGGTAATCGGCATGGAGGGTTTCCGAGGTGAATGAAGCCGTCAGGTTCCGAATTGGCCCGCTTGATAGACCAAGCTGAGCCGGCGTCAATAACATGAAGCAGGAGGCGGACTTAGCCCAAGTCCCGTTAGGTCCTGATGTGGGGGGCTTCTACTCCAACGCAATCCCGGTGCCAACTCCCGCGTGCGGCTTTGCCACGGCCATTGTTAAGGGCCGGAATGGTACGGGTGCCGGTCCCCCGGCCTAACCGTCCGACTTGCCGTCGACCTTGGCTTCCGGCGGATCAATCCAGCCGACATTGCCGTCCGCGCGGCGGTAAATGATGTTCACCCGGCCGGACGAACCATGCTGGAATACCAGGCACGGAGCTCCGCTGAGGTCGAGTTCCATCACTGCCTCGCTGACCGAGAGCCGCTTCAGCGAGGTGGTTTGCTCGGCGATGATGACGGGGCTGTAGCCGGTGACTTCCTCCTCGTCCTCTCCGGGCGCTTCCAGCACATAGCTGGTGGCGTCGAGTGCAGCCATCGCCTCGGAGGCGGCATGGGCCTTGCGGGCGGAGCGGTCCTTGAGGCGGTTCTTGTAGCGACGCAGCCGCCTCTCGATCATCACCAGCGCCTGGTCGGCACTGGCATAGGCATCCGGCGCGTTCGAATCAGCTTCCAGCGTAATTCCGGAATCGAGATGCAGCGCGCAATCGGTGCGAAAGCCGAAGCCGTCCTTGCTGAGCGTGATGTGGCCGGAATAATTGCCGTCGAAATATTTGCGCAGCACCTCTTCGGTGCGCTCGGCAACGCGGCCGCGCAGGGCCTCGCCGACGCTGATGCTCTTTCCCGAAACCCGGAGAGTCATTTGATGCCTCGCTTGGTTTGATTGCCCAGCTTGGATCGATCGCGAAAGGGAGATGAGAGTAGCGCGATTTCGCGCCAGCGCAATCAGGCCGGCTCGGTGTTGCGGGAGCGATCAGACAATGCGGTGGAGAGGACGTTACCAAGAGCGCTCTGCTTGTCGCGGCGGCGTTGCACCGAGGAGGGTATGCGCATGGCTTCGCGGTACTTCGCGACCGTGCGGCGGGCAATATCAATGCCCGAGGCGCGCAAGCGTTCCACGATGGTGTCATCCGACAAGATCGCCGAGGGCTCCTCGGAATCGATCAGCTGCTTGATATGGTGACGCACGGCTTCGGCCGAATGCGCCTCGCCGCCATCGGCCGAGGCGATCGAGGCCGTGAAGAAATATTTCAGCTCGAACGTGCCGCGGTTGGTCGCCATGTACTTGTTGGCGGTCACGCGCGACACCGTGGATTCATGCATCTGGATGGCGTCGGCGACGGCCTTCAGATTGAGCGGCCGCAAGTGAGCCACGCCATGGGTGAAGAAGCCGTCCTGCTGCCGCACGATCTCGGTTGCGACTTTCAGGATGGTGCGGGCGCGTTGGTCGAGCGCGCGCACGAGCCAGGTCGCGTTCTGGAGCGCGTCGGTGAAATAGGACTTGTCGCCATCCTTGCCGATCTTCTTCGACAGCTCGGAATAGTAGGTCTGGTTGACCAGCACGCGCGGCAACGTGTCGCTGTTGAGCTCGACATGCCAGCCGCCGTCGGGGCCCGGACGGACATAGACGTCGGGCACCATGGTCTGCAGGCGCGCCGAGCCGAACTTCATGCCGGGCTTGGGATTGAGACGGCGGATTTCGCCGATCATGTCGGCGATGTCCTCGTCGTCGACGCCGCACAGCTTGCGCAAGGACGCAATGTCGCGCTTGGCGAGGAGATCGAGATGCTCGACGAGAGCCTGCATCGCCGGGTCGTAGCGGTCGAGCTCGCGGAGCTGGATCGCCAGGCATTCACTCAAAGAACGCGCGCAGACGCCGGGCGGATCGAATTTCTGCAGCACCGCGAGGACGGCTTCGACGTCCTGTTGCGACGCGCCGAGCCGCTCGGCGGCCTGGCCGAGATCGGGCGGCAGGTAGCCGGCCTCGTCGACGAGGTCGATCAGGTATTGGCCGATCATGCGCTGGGCGGGTGCGGCGAAGGCGACCGACAGCTGCTCGGCGAGATGGTCCGACAAGGTTGTCTCGGCCGCGACAAAGGCTTCGAGATTGTAATCTTCGTCACCAGAGGCGCCGCCACCCCATTCGGTATAGGTGGTCGGCGCGGCGTCCTGGGCGGTGCGGGCCGCAGCCTCGGCAGGCTCCTCGGAGAAGACGTTGTCCAGACCGGTATCCAGGGTCTGCTCGATCTCGGCGCGGGTGCCGAGATCCTTGCTCATCCATTCTTCCTGGCCGGGCTCGAAACCGTCGCCGCTGCCGCCGAATCCGTCCTCGCCCGGACCGTCGCCGTGGCCATCCCCCTGGCCACCCTCGGAATCGCCGTAACTTCCGACCTCGGCCGGGGACTCGCCCGCCGGGCCCTCGTCACTGGCCCGTTCCAGCAGCGGATTGCGCTCAAGCTCCTCTTCCACAAAGGTCGTGAGATCGAGATTGGACAATTGCAGCAGCTTGATCGCCTGCATCAGCTGCGGCGTCATGACCAGCGACTGCGACTGCCGGAACTCTAATCTCTGCGTGAGGGCCATGAAGCAAGAACCGTTCCCTAAATTGGTCCGATTTTTGCTTATCCTAGTCTGAGCCCGATGTACACGTCTTGACGAAACGCAAAAACGGGCTAGAGGCGGAATTCCTCGCCAAGGTAAAGACGGCGAACGTCCGGATCCGCGACGATCTCATCCGGGGTTCCCTCGGTCAAGATTTCCCCGGCATAGACGATATAGGCGCGATCGGTGAGACCGAGCGTCTCGCGGACGTTGTGGTCGGTGATGAGCACGCCGATGCCGCGATTGGTGAGGTGGCGGACCAGATCCTGGATGTCGCCGACCGCGATCGGGTCGATGCCGGCGAAGGGCTCGTCGAGCAGCATGTAGTTCGGCCGCGTCGCCAGCGCGCGTGCGATCTCGACGCGGCGCCGCTCGCCGCCCGACAGCGCGATCGAAGGCGATTTGCGCAGGCGGGTGATGTTGAACTCGTCGAGCAGCGAATCGAGCTGCTGCTCGCGCTTCTTGCGCGAGGGCTCCACCACTTCGAGCACGGCGCGGATGTTCTGCTCGACGGTGAGGCCGCGGAAGATCGAGGCTTCCTGCGGCAGATACCCGATTCCGAGCCGCGCACGCTGATACATCGGCAGCTTGGTGACGTCGTGGCCGTCGAGCTCGATCGCGCCGTGGTCGGCCTTGATCAGCCCGGTGATCATGTAGAACACGGTGGTCTTGCCGGCGCCGTTCGGCCCGAGCAGGCCGACCGCTTCGCCGCGCCGCACATAAATACTGACGCCGCGCACGACCTGACGGCTGCCGAAGGACTTTTTCACGCCATGCACGGCCAGGAAGCCCGGCCGCTTCAGCAGCTGAGGACCGCCGCCATTGGACGCGGCGGCGCTTCTCAGGGGGTGAACAGCCTGCGGGCGCGGCGGCTCGACCTGATAGTCACCCTGGAACGGATCGGGCGCGCGCATCGGCTGGTCCCGGGCGATCGGCGGTGCGTCGCGGACAGGACTGGGCACGAGGCCACCGACGCTGTCACCGAGCGCGGTGATGTCCTGGCGCGCAAATCCTGGCCGGCCGCGCTTGGCGGGGCGCCGACGGAACATGCTGAAGAGATCGACCATCCCCGCCTTCTAGCGTTGCGCGTGCTCTTTGCGCGACTTTTGCGCGATCTGCCGCGCCAGCCTGACCAATCCGCTGACGCAACTGGGTGAAGGGATGTCTCATGCCCAGTGAAACACGCCCGAAAAGCGGCGGCCCCGCTTCGAAAGCCCTGCGCGCTAGATACAGTCTCGCCAGCCAAGCTTCAACCTTGGATCGGGCGCACCCGAAGCAAGTGGTTGGACTTACTTTTGTTTACTTGCACCGGGCAATTGCAGAGGCGGCGCCGCGCCGGGTTTGGCACTCTGCCCCGCTGGGCCGCAATCGCTGCCGCCGCCCTGCGGCAGCAGCGCCTGAACCCGGCCGCTGTCGGATTCCACACGCGAGACGCCGGTCGTCATGTCGACCATCAGGCGGTCACCGCGCAGCACGTTCTTGCATTGCGTCAAGACCACGCCACCGAGCATGGTGATGAGGTTGGTCCTGGTGTCGAACACGGCGGTCTCGCCCGTCACCACCTGATCCTTCTGGGTGACCACGACATTGCCGCGTGCCTCCAGCCGCTTGATCGAGGAGCTGCCTCCGGGTCCCGGCGTCGCCGATTGCATCGGAGCCGATTTCGCGCCCTTCGCCGCGGGCTGCGGCGCGGCCGGCTTTTCGCCACCGCCGGAATCGTAGAACACCACGAGCGTCTTCGAGGTCATCGTGGTGTCGCCCTGCACCACCTTCACATTGCCGGCGAAGGTCGCCTCCTTCTTCTTGTCGCGCATCTCGAGCGAGGCCGCCTCGATCTGGATCGGCTGATCGCGGTTCTGCGAAAAGCCCTGCATCGCATTGGGCACGCCCTGCATCGTGCTCTGCGCGACGGCCGCACCGGTGACGAGCAGCGCGAGGCCGGCGGCGAGCGCGGCTGCGCCAGAGATGCCGCACCGCTTGCCGGCGCCACGCGAAAGAATCCTGGTCATCAAAATCATCTTGAACTGGCGGCCTTGTTCTGAGGCGTACGTGGCTTTGCCGGCGGGGCAGGGTCTGCAGGCGCAGGCTGTGCGGCGGCAGGATCATCCAGCTTTTCCAGATGCATCACCACATTGCCCTCGAAGCGGATGAGTTCGCCGCCTTCGGTGATGCGCAGCCTGTCTGCGGTCAGTGTGCCGTTGGTGAGCTTGACGTCGACACGCTCGTCCGAGGAGACCGTGCCCTTGCCCATGTCGACAAAGGCGGAGTTCAGCCGCGCCTCATAGCCGGCCGAGGTGCGCAGGAAGATGTCCTTGCGCAGCTCGAGCTGCTGCTGCTTGTTGTCGAAGCGGCCGGTGCGGGCATCGAGCAACAGGGTGGATTGGTCCTCCATCAGCACCTTTGCGCGCACATCGGAGAGATCGACATGATCCGGGTCGGTGATGTCCTGGGTCGCGGTCTTGGCCCAGAGCTCGTAGGGCCGCTGGTCCGGCGTGAAGCCGGCCAGATGCGGCGATTCCATCGTGATCTTGGTGCCCGAGACCACCAGGTTCCCGGAATCGAGCGGCAGCTTCGGCATCAGCATGCGGAACGGGTTGAAGATCGACACGCCGACAATGACCGCCATGGACAGCAGCACCGCCCCCGGCACGGCCACGCGCAGGATCCGCACCAGGCGGCTGTGGCGCGCCGCGCTGGCAAACTTCGCCGCGAGCGCGGCGTCGTAGGTCGGATTCTGGGCCGAATTCACCTGGGCTCCTGAGTCAACCTGGGCTCCTGAGATATGCCTCGCCTTGTCCGGTTGAAGGACGTTCCACTCTATCCCGGGCCGGCCAAATATGCAGCCGGCGACAGGCGGTTACGAAAGTGTCCGAAACGGGGCGGCAAGCTCGGGCCAACTGCCGCGCAGGGCCTTCAGGAATGCGCGAAGATGTCCTCTTCCGACCAGCCCTGGAGGTCGAGCAATGCCCGGGTCGGCAGGAAGTCGAAACAGGCCTGGGCGAGCTTGCTACGGCCTTCCCGGACCAGCATGGTGTCGAGCCGCTCGCGCAAGCCATGCAGATGCAGCACGTCGGAGGCGGCATAGGCGAGCTGCGGCTCGGTCAGGTTGTCGGAACCCCAGTCGCTGGACTGCTGCTGCTTGGAAAGGTCGATGTTGAGGACCTCGCGCACGAGATCCTTGAGACCATGGCGGTCGGTATAGGTGCGGGTCAGGCGGGAGGCGATCTTGGTGCAATAGATCGGCCCGGTCATGACGCCGAAGGTCTGGTAAAGCACCGCGACGTCGAACCGCGCGAAGTGGAAGATCTTGGTCACCGCCGGATCGGCGAGCAGCGCCTTCAGGTTCGGCGCGTCGGTGTGCCCCTTGGGGATCTGCACCACGTCGGCGCTGCCGTCGCCGGGCGAGAGCTGCACCACGCAGAGCCGGTCGCGATGCGGGTTCAGCCCCATGGTCTCGGTGTCGATCGCCACCGCTCCGGTGTAGCGGGACAGGTCGGGCAAGTCGCCGCGGTGCAGGCGTACGGTCATGGCGTGTCAAAACCTCGGATCGATTCGGTGCGCGATATCATAGGCTAATCGGATGGACCGCGATGTAGCCAGTGGCGGCAGGTGACGCAAGCGGCGGCCGTGACTTACGGGCGGTCAGATCGCGGCGAGCATGATGCAGATCATCGCCGCAACCGCGATGCGGCTGGGCCCATCCCGGAACGCGTACAGGATCGGATCGTCCGGCATCTCGCGGCGATGCGCCATCATCAGGGCGCGGCCGAACCAGTACAGCAGCAGCGGGGTGAGCAGCCACAGCATCCAGGGACGGCTGTAGAGCGGCGTCACCGCAGACGAGGAGACATAGAGTGAGAACACCGTCACCGCGTTCATCGCACTCGCCGCCGCCATCGCGGCGATGACGTGCAAATCGGTGATCCTGTAGTCTCGATTGGAGGGATCGGCGAGCCCTGCGCTCTCGCGCATGCTGAGTTCGCTGAAGCGCTTGATCAGCGCCAGCGAGGTGAACACGAACAGCGAGAAGATCAGGAGCCATTCCGACAGCACCACGCCGACACCGACGGCGCCGGCGACGATGCGGAGCGTGTAGAGAGCGGCGAGGGTGACGATGTCGACCAGCATCTTGCGCTTGAGCACGAGCGAATAGGCGATCGTGGTGGCGAGATAGGCGCCGAGCACAGCGAGGAAGAGGGGCGAGATGCAGAGGCTAGCTCCGACCGCAAGCAACCACAACACGGGGATCGCCGCCAGCGCCGACGAGATCGGCAATTCGCCGGCGGCGAGCGCGCGATGGCGCTTGGTCGGATGCTGCCGGTCCGCGGCGAGATCGAGCAGATCGTTCATCAGATAGGCGCCCGACGCGCAGGCCGAGAACGCCAGAAAAGCGAGCAGCGCGTAGCCGAGCGTCTGGAAGTTCAGCTGATGCGCGGTGATGACCGGCACGAATACCAGCGTGTTCTTGGCGTATTGGTAGACGCGCAGCGCCTTCGCCCAGGTCTTGAGGCCGGGCCTCGGGGTGCCGCGACGTTCGATCCGCTCGATCGCGGCGCGGTCGAACGGCAGGCCGCCCGCAGCGAGCTCGGCCGGCGTGACGATGCCGTCAAAGCCGAGATGCGTCGCGATGCCGGCGGCATGACCGGCAAAGCGATCCGCGACGAGATAGATCTTCTCACCCCGCGCCCGCGCCGCCAGCGCCCGGTTCAGCACGTCGGAATCATAGGGCAGATGGGCATAGTCGATCTCGGCCCGCGCCAGGACATCCGTGAGCGCCGCCATGCCGGCGCGTCCGCCGGCGCCGAAGCGGGCCAGCATGCGTCCGGGACTGGACAACAGCGCCTCCATCAGCAGCTCGGAACGCAGCAGGGCGCCTTCGAGATCGATGACGAGCGTCCGGTCCGCCGCCGGGCTTGCTGCCGGCTCGGACACGCCAGGATCGTAGTGCCGGGCAGGCTGCTCCATCCGAAAACGCTCTGAATTACCGCAACATGACCGGCATTCGGCCGGGGAGCAGGGAAATGGAAGGTCAGGACATTAGCGGAGCATTCGCTAAAGGCGGCTTAATCGGCGGACCAGGGCAGCGGTACGAACCTCGATCGGGCTGCAGGACTGTTGCAGGGATCCCACAACCTTCAGGGATCCCGTATTCCGGCACAATGTGCGCCGTGCGGCCCGTGGAAATCGTGCTTGCTCACCCCATCTGCCAGTTCCCCCTCCCCTTCGCCCTCAACCAGGTGCCAATGACCGAACAGACGCTCGCAGCGCCCGTCGACGATCCACAGCAACGCCAGCGCGGCTTCTCGCGCTACCAGATGCTGCTCATCGCGCTGCTCGCGTTCACGCAGTTCACGATCATTCTCGACTTCATCATCATGTCGCCGCTCGGCGCGATCCTGATGCCCGCACTCGACATCACGGCGGGGCAGTTCGGCGTCGCGGTATCGGCCTACGCGTTCAGTGCGGGACTCTCGGGCATTCTCGCCGCCGGCTTTGCCGATCGCTTCGATCGCAAGCGCCTCTTGCTGTTCTTCTATGTCGGCTTCACGCTCGGAACGGCGCTATGCGCCGCCGCGCAGAACTATCACGTGCTACTGCTCGGCCGGATCGTGACCGGATTGTTCGGCGGCGTGATCGGCGCGGTCGTGCTGGCCATCATCACCGACCTGTTCCCGCTGCATCAGCGCGGCCGCGTGATGGGTTTCATCCAGACGGCGTTTGCCGCGAGCCAGGTGCTCGGCATTCCCGCCGGGCTGTTTCTCGCCAATTACTGGAACTGGCATGTCTGCTTCGTTGCGATCGTCGCGCTGTCGATCGCGGCAATCGCCATCATCGCCTTCGCCATGGAGCCGGTCGACGCGCATCTGAAGCTGAAGCAGGACAGAAACCCGTTCCACCATCTGGTCGCGACCATCGGTCAGCCGCGCTATACGCTCGCCTTCCTCGTCACGACGCTGCTGGCGACGGGCGGTTACATGCTGATGCCGTTCTCCAGCGCCTATACCGTGCACAATCTCGGCATCGACATCGCGCATCTGCCGACGATCTATCTCGTCTCCGGGCTGTTCAGCATCGTCACGGGACCGCTGGTCGGCCGCGCCAGCGACGCCTTCGGCAAGTATCCGACCTTCGTGTTCGGATGCGCGATGACCGTGGTCATGGTGCTGATCTACACAAACCTCGGCCACGTCTCGCTCGCGACTGCGATTCTAGTCAACGTCCTGATGTTCGTCGGCATCTTCTCGCGCATGATCCCGTCGCAGGCGGTGATGTCCGCGATCCCCGATGCGAGCCAGCGCGGCTCGTTCAGCGCGGCGAGCGCCTCGCTCCAGCAGCTCTCCGGGGGTATCGGCGCGGTGCTCGCCGGCGCAATCATCGCGCAAGCGCCCGATGGCGCGCTGATCCATTTCGACCGGATCGGCTACGTCGTCGTCGCGACGACGATCATCACGCTGGTGGCGATGTATTTCGTGCAGAAGGCCGTGGCGGAGCAGACGGGGAAACTGGTGGTGTAAGGGCACCATGCAGCAGCAGCAGCCCGGCTCGTCGATCAGCCGCCACCGAACTTGGATGGATCGTCATAAGCTGGAGGGTCGTCGTGGTCGGTCCGCAGACCGCCGGGAACGGAGTCGTCGCGATAGATGCGCACACCATTCGGAGTGACGTAGACTGGCACCACGGCCTGGCCCGGCCGAACGACGACATGTTGCGACTTGTGATGCCCTCGTGCGGCGGCCTTCGCGGAAACGCACGGACCGATGAGGAGGCAAAGGCCCAAGACGCTCGATCCCAAGACACTCGATCCCAAGACGCACCATCCAGAGACGCCGCGCATTGCACCTACTCCGATGAATCAGCCGAGCTCCCAACCGGCAGCACGGGTTGCATCAGCTAACGATGGCTGTATCTCCATTGCAAAGAGGGCACCGCCGTCGGCCTAAGGCCCGATACCATCGCAACACTCTGAAAGGGCTTATCTATCTGGATCTGCTTGCGATCCAGGAAAGCATGGTGCCCAGGAAAGGACTCGAACCTTCACGGCCGTTAAGCCACTGGCACCTGAAGCCAGCGCGTCTACCAATTCCACCACCTGGGCATGCCGTTTGGGGCACGGAGGCGGTTACTACGGTTCGGTGACGCCGTTGTCAATTCATGCTTGAGGCCCGGTTCGGGATGCCGATTGCGCATCGCAAACCGGCCCGATACAAGCCTGACAAGACGCACTCTTTCGGCAGGACGGGACCCCTCATGGCATCGAATCTGGACACGCTCGTCACGGTTTTCGGCGGATCGGGGTTTTTGGGCCGCAGCGTCGTCCGCGCCCTGTGCAAGAGGGATTACCGGGTCCGGGTGGCGGTCCGGCGGCCGGAACTCGCCGGGCATCTCCAGCCGCTCGGCCGCGTCGGGCAGATCCACAGCGTACAGGCGAATCTGCGCTATCCGGCCTCGGTCCAGGCCGCGCTGCGTGATTCGCATGTCGCGATCAATCTCGTCGGCGTCCTCACCGAGGGCGGCGCGCAAACCTTCGACGCCGTCCAGGCCAGGGGTGCCGAGACCGTTGCCAAGGCGGCCGCCGCCGCTGGGGCACAGCTGGTGCATGTTTCAGCAATCGGCGCCGATGCCGAATCGCCCTCGCGCTACGCCAGGGCCAAGGCGGCCGGCGAGACCGCGGCCCTGGCCGCGGTGCCGTCGGCGACGATCTTCCGTCCCTCCGTGATATTCGGCCCCGAGGACCAGTTCACCAACCGCTTTGCCGCGCTTGCCCGGATGTCGCCGGTGCTGCCGCTGATCGGCGGCGAAACGAAGATGCAGCCGGTCTATGTCGGCGACGTCGCCACCGCGATTGCGGACGCCGTCGACGGCAAGACCAAGGCGGGCGGCACCTACGAGCTCGGCGGGCCGGAAGTGCTGACCATGCGCGAGATCATCCAGACCATCCTTGAGATCACCGATCGCGAGCGAATGCTGATCCCGCTGCCGTTCGGCCTCGCCCGGTTCAAGGCGGCCTTCCTGCAATTCGCGCCGGGCGCTTTCAAGCTGACGCCGGACCAGGTCACGCTGCTCGAGCGCGACAATGTCGTCTCGGAGGCGGCGAAGGCGGCCGGCCTGACGCTGGAAGGCCTCGGCATCACCCCGGATTCGCTGGAAGCAATCGCCCCGCAATATCTCTGGCGTTTCCGCGCAGCCGGTCAATTCCAGCGCAAGAGCGCGTAAAGCGTCATTGCTCTGGGCTGGGCAGAGAGCCTACCGTCAGCGCGGCAGCGGTCAGAACTTCAGCTTCTTGAACACCGCTTCCGGCAGCGTCTTGATGATCAGCATCACGAGGCGCCATTTGCCGCTGACATAGACGACGTCGGTCTTTCTCTCGACCGCCTGAAGAATTGCATCGCCCACCACGCTCGCCTCGACGGTGAGCGGGCCGATCAGCTTCATGCCTTCGGTCATCCTGGTGCGGACGAAGCCGGGCTTCACCGTGACCACGTGAACGCCGCCACGGCTGGAGCGGGCGCGCAGGCCGGACAGGAAGGCGGAGAAGCCGGCCTTGGCCGATCCATAGACATAGTTCGAGGCACGGCCGCGATCGCCCGCGACCGAGGACACGCCGACGAGCGTACCGCTCCCGCGTGCCAAGAACTTCTCCGCGAACAGGCCGAGGATCAGCGACGGCCCCTCGTAGTTGGAGCGCATGATCGCGGTGGCGTGGGCGAGATCGCTCTCGGCATTCTGCTGCACGCCGAGCAGGCCGACGATGGAAATCACGACGTCGGGCAGCGCCGAAAGGGACCCGGCAAAGGCGTCGAATGAAGCCGTGTCGAGCACGTCGAACCTGGCGAGACCGACGTCGATATCGTAGCGCGCGCGCAGATCGGCGGCATCCGGATCGAGCGCGGCGACGTCGCGGCCGGCGAGCACCACATCGTATCCCGCCTTGGCAAAGGCGCGCGCGGCGGCGCGGCCGATGTCGGAGGAGCCACCGAGCACCAATACAGTCTTGCGTGACGTCATGGCCTAGACCTCATCGAAGAGACGTTGCGACAATTTCGAGCGGATATTGCCAGCGGGATCGAGCGATTTGCGAATGGCGTTGAAGCGCGACAGAGCGGGATAGCCCGCCGCGAACGTCGCACGCGACTGGCGCGCATCCTTGGCGAGGTAGAGACGTCCGCCGGCGGCGACGACGAGACGATCGATCTCGTCGAGAAAATTCAGGATGTCGCCCCTCAACGGGAAATCCAGCGCCAGCGTATAGCCGGGCAGCGGAAACGACAGGATGCCGTCGCCCTGGCCGAGCCTCTTCAGCACCGCCAGGAACGAGGCATCGCCGCGTCGCGCGACTCGATCGAGGAGGTCGCCGAGCACATCGCGCGCACCGGTTTCGGGAACGACGCATTGATGCTGCAGGAAGCCGCGCTTGCCATAGATGCGATTCCAGTCCTTGAGACTGTCGAGCGGAAAGAAATAGGGATAGAGCGAAACCACGCGGCCGCCGCCGGCGCGCCGCGCGCCCATGCGGTAGTACAGCTCGTTGAAGGCGCGGATGCTGAAGCGGTTCAGCGTCATCGAGGGCAGGTCGACGGGCACACCAAGGCCGGGATCTTTGTCGACGGGAAACGCGGCGGCGCCGGCAGGGAGTTCGTCCCTTGCCGCCTGCTCGCCGAGATAGATCAGCGAGCGGCCGAGATCACGCCCACGCGCGGCGCAATCAATCCACGCCACCGAATAGGTCGCAGAATCGCTCATCTCGAGCGCGCGCATCGCGGCGTCGAGATCGGATGCCGAAATCACGCGCTCCCAGATCCACCCCGTTTCGACCTGCCGCAGCCGCAACGTCGCTTCGAGGATGATTCCGGTCAGTCCCATGCCGCCGATGGTGGCGAAGAACGCATCGGAATTCTGCTCGCGCGAGGCTTCGATGGTCTCGCCCTGTCCCGTGCGCAGCAGGATGCTGTCGACATAGCGGCCGAAGCCGCCTTCGCAATGATGGTTCTTGCCGTGCACGTCGGCCGCGATGGCGCCGCCGATCGACACGAAACGCGTGCCGGGCACGACGAAGGGCAGGAAACCGCGCGGGCCGAAGGTGTCGATCAGGTCCGAGAGCAGCACGCCGGCCTCCAGGCGGATGCGCCCGCTCGCCGGATCGAACGACCTGACCCGGTCGAAGCCCGTCATCGTCACGGTCCTGAGGGCGCCGATCGCGGCATCGCCGTAGGCGCGGCCATTGCCGCGCGCGATGCTGCCGGCCGAGACGGCCTCGCCGACCGCTCCGAACGAACGCGGACGCAGCACTTCGCTATCGACGACCGGGAAACGGCCCCAGCCGCTGACGAGGGTCATGGCTCAGCTCCTGTGCCGGGCGCGCCGCCCGGCTTTGGAAACTGACTACCGATCAAAAGCTTATTTTGGGTTGAGGCGCAGGAGGAGCGTAGCCTGGATGGAGCGCCAGCTTGATCCGGGATCGCGCCCCAAGTGATACCGGCCCCGGGTTACGCTTCACTGCATCCGGACCACCGGCCCGAAATCTACCGTCCCAGCGCCAGCGCGATCAGGCCGAGCGTGCCGACGATGACGCGCCACCAGGCGAACACCACGAAGCCGTGGCGGGTGACATAGGTCAGGAACGTCTTCACCACGATGATGGCGGTGATGAACGACACCACGAAGCCGATCGCGACGATGTTGATGTGGTCCATCGTCATCTCGGCCCGGCTCTTGTAGAAGTCGTAGGCGAAGGCGCCGATCATGGTGGGGATGGCAAGGAAGAACGAGAACTCCGCCGCTGCGCGCTTGTCGGCCCCGAGCAGCATTGCCGCAACGATGCTGGCGCCGGAGCGCGACACGCCAGGGATCATCGCCACGCACTGCGCGATGCCGATATAGAGATACGTCAGCAGAGGAAACTTGGTGGCGTCATGCTCGCGCGGCTTGAGATCGAGCTTGTCGACCCAGAGCAGGACGGCGCCGCCGACGATCAGCGTGAAGCAGATGACCCACGGATTGAACAGCAGGCTCTTGATGTACTTGCCGGCGACAAGGCCGACGATCACGGCGGGCAGAAACGCCACCAGCACACCGATCACGAAGCGCCGCGCATAGGCGTCGCCGGTAAACAGACCGATCGCAACGTCCCACAGCTTCCTGAAATACAGACCGACGATCGCGAGAATCGCGCCGAGCTGGATCAGAACCGTAAACGAATCCCAGAACGCGCCCTCGCCGAGATGAAAGAAGCGCTCCGCCAGCAAGAGGTGACCGGTCGAAGATACGGGAAGGAACTCGGTCACACCCTCTATGATGCCGAGGATCACTGCCCGTATTGCGTCTGACATATTTACGGTCCATTTCGGCTGGAAAAGCGGGGCTCTTCTCGCCCATTCGTTCCCACGCTGCAATCGCAAAATGCGAAATCACGCCCTTGCTTCGCGGTTTTGAGGGACTAGTGTGGCGCCGCACAAACATTGATGGATTCTTAAGCACCATCAAATAGTCAAAGGCTTCATGTTTACGCTGTATCATCATCCGTTCTGTCCGCATTCGCGCTTCGTCCGCTTGATCGCGGGCGAATACGGGTTCGACCTGAAGCTGATCGAAGAGCGCAGCTGGGAACGGCGCGAGGCATTTCTGCTGCTCAATGCGGCCGGCACCACGCCCGTCGTGGTGGATGACGAGCAGCCGCCGATCCCGGGCGCGGCGATCATCGCCGAATATGTCGACGAGGCCTATGGCGCCGAGATGGGGCCAAAGCGCCTGATGCCGGAAACGCTTGCCGGGCGCGTCGAGGTGCGCCGGCTGATGGCCTGGTTCAATGAAAAGTTCTTCGAGGAGGTCTCGCACCCTCTCGTCACCGAGCGCATCTACAAGCGCTTCATGAGCGAGGAGAACGGCGGCGGCCCGCCTTCGGCCGACGTGATGCGCGCAGCAAAAGCCAATGTGCGCTATCATCTGGCCTATATCGGCTGGCTGGCACAGACCCGCAATTTCCTCGCCGGCGACCGGCTCACCTACGCGGATCTCGCCGCCGCGGCCCATCTTTCGGCGATCGACTATCTGGGCGACGTGCCATGGAGCGAGGACGACGCAGCAAAGGCGTGGTACGCGCGGGTGAAGTCCCGCCCGTCGTTCCGTCCGCTGCTGAGCGAATGGCTGGCGGGCGTGCCGGCGTCGCGGACCTACGTGGACCTGGATTTCTGAGCTCCGATCCGACTGAACTGAAGACCGCGCTTGCCCGCGAAGCGCGCGCGCTCGGCTTCGACTGCATCGGCGTCACCGCGCCGGGCACGATCGAGAGCGCCGGGAACTACTTCCTCGAATTCATCGCATCGGGCGGCCATGGCGACATGGACTGGCTCGCAGCCCAGCCCGAGCGCCGCGTCGATCCGCGCGGGCTGTGGAGCGACGTGCGCAGCGTGATCATGCTCGGCGTCAATTACGGCCCCGACCGGGATCCGCTGGCGGTTCTGAGGCAGCGCACGCGCGCTGCGATCTCGGTCTATGCGCAGGGCGACGACTATCACGACCTGATCAAGAAGCGGCTGAAGGCGCTGGCGCGCTGGCTGGTCGCGACCGCACCCAGCGAGGTGAAGGTATTCGTCGATACCGCCGCCGTGATGGAGAAGCCGCTCGCCCAGGCCGCGCATCTGGGCTGGCAGGGCAAGCACACCAATCTGGTCTCGCGCGAGTTCGGCTCGTGGCTTTTTCTCGGCGCGATCTACACCACGCTCGAGCTGCCGCGCGACGATGCGGAGATCGATCATTGCGGCTCCTGCCGGGCCTGCCTCGACATCTGCCCGACGGCGGCATTCCCCGCGCCATACAAGCTCGATGCGCGGCGCTGCATCTCTTACCTCACCATCGAGAACAAGGGGCCGATCCCGCGCGAATTCCGCAAAGCGATCGGCAATCGCATCTATGGTTGCGATGATTGTCTTGCCGCATGTCCCTGGAACAAGTTCGCACGGGAGGGGCGCGAGGCGAAGCTCGCGGCCCGCGACGAGTTGCGCGCGCCTGCGCTCGCCGAACTGGCACGGCTCGACGAGGGGGCGTTTCGCGCGCTGTTCACGAAATCACCGGTCAAGCGCATCGGCCGCGACCGGTTCTTGCGTAACGTGCTGATTGCGACCGGCAACTCGGGTGACGTGTCCCTGGCGGACGAGGCGCGACGATTGCTGGACGATGAGAATCCGCTGGTGCGCGGGGCTGCGGTGTGGGCGCTGCGGCAGCTGGTGGCGCGGGAGGAGTTCGAGGTGCTGAGGCTGCACGCTCTCGAACTCGAGCACGACGAGAGCGTTCGCGAGGAGTGGCAAGCAGAAAGCACTGCCGGCTCCTCGCCATGAGGATCGTGGACCTTGATTTCCCCATCCATTCCCGCAATCTCGCACGCATGACAAACATGCCTTTCTTCACCCGCGACGGCGACACATTCCATCCGACGGAAGTCGCCAATGGTCCCTGGGATCCGACATCGCTGCACGGGCGCGTCATCATCGGGCTGCTCGGCTTCGTCATCGAAGAGCGCCATTCCGGTCCTGAATTCGTGCCGGCGCGGCTCACCGTCGACATGTTTCGGCTGCCGACCATCGATAAGCCGATCGAAGTGACGACGCGCCTGGTCCGCGACGGACTGCGAATACGCGTGGTGGAAGCGGAATTCTTTTCCGGCGGGGTCGGCATGGCGCGCGCCTCGTGCCAGTTGCTGCGCAAGACACAAAATCCCGAAGGCAATGTCTGGTCGCCGCCGAACTGGGACGCGCCGAAGCCGGCCGAGATTCCCAAGCCAACCGATCCCAGGCTCGGCATGAACGGCAAATGGGCAACGCGCCCCATCATCGGCCATATGGGCTCGCTCGGACCGCGCCGGCTCTGGATGAGCGAGGTGCGCGAGCTCGTTGCGGGCGTGCCGATGACCCCGTTCGTCCATGTCGCGACCGGCGCCGATTTCGCCAGCCCGTTTGCGAATGCGGGCGACAAGGGGCTCGGCTACATCAACAGCGACGTCACGATCTATCTGCACCGCCTGCCGGTCACTGAATGGATCGGCTTCGAGGTCGTGAACCACCACGCCACCGATGGCGTCGCGATCGGCGAATGCTGGCTCTATGACGAACAGGGCCCGATCGGCACGGCCACGGTCGCCGCGCTGGCGCAGCGCAAGCCGATGGCAAATCCGTCGAAGCGATAACTCACCGTCGTCATTCCGGGGCACGCGTAGCGTGAGCCCCGGAATGACGAGTGGAGAGACCCTAACCCAGATGCCGCTGCATCTCGGGGCGCGCCTTCAGTTCGGCGCCTTGCTTGGCCACGATCTTCGCAATCCGTTCCGGTGCGAATTTCAAGTCGACGAACGCCGGCGCGGTGTTGGCGACCTCGTGATAGCTCGCAATCTTTCCGTCGCGCAGCGTCATGATCGCCACGCCCTCGAACATCGCGCGCGCGCCGTTCGCCTCCGGCAGGGTTGACTTGTAGCTGAACGTGTAGCGCGCATAGAGCGTGGTGCCGTCGGTGACGGGGTGGTGCATGTCCCAGCGGAAGTCGGTCGCCGTGCGGTAGAACCAGTCGTCGATCATCGCGGCGATCTTCTCGCGGCCTTCGAAGGCGCCGTAGAAGACGTCGTGATAGACGCCGTCCTCGGTGAAGAGTTCGGCAAAGGCGCGGCCGTTGCGCTGCTCGACCGCATCGCAGAAGGCGCGCAGCAGGGCGGTGGTGGTCATTAGCTTGCCTCCCAGTGCTTCTTTTTGTGTTTTTGTGCCCTCTCCCCTTTTGGGAGAGGGCAGCTCCGCTCGTCGAAACACATTCGCTCGGGAGGTTTATCTCACCCGATCTCCGCCACCGCCGCAAGGATGCGCGCGATATCCTGCGGGCGGGAGAGGCGGTGATCGCCGTCCTGGATCATGGTCAGTACGACGTCGTCAGCGGGCAGACGGTGCGTCAATGCGAAAGCGTGCTGCCAGGGCACGTCCGGATCCCTTGCGCCTTGCAGGATGCGGACAGGGCAACCGAGATCGATGGCGCTGCCGAGCACGAGGTGGTTGCGGCCCTCCTCGATCAGGTTCCGCGTGATCGGATAGGGCGAGCCGTCGTCGTATTCCGACGGCCGCAGCCAGACGCCCTTGGTCTCGATCTCCTTCTTCACCGCCGGCGGAAAAGTCTTCCACATCAGTTCCTCGGTGAAGTCGGGCGCAGGCGCGATCAGCACGAGCCCGGCCAGCGACGCCTTGGCAGGACGTTTCTTGATTTCGCGCGCGAGCAGCAGCGCCATCCAGCCGCCCATGGAGGAGCCGATCAGGACCTGCGGGCCCTCGCAGAAGCGCTCGAACACCGCAACGCTATCTTCGAGCCAGCGTCCAATGGTTCCATCGACGAAGTCGCCGCCGGATTCGCCGTGGCCCGAATAGTCGAACCGGACCATGGCGCGGCCGTGATCCCTGGCCCAGGCATCCAGCGCCAAGGCCTTGCTACCCTGCATGTCCGACTTGAAGCCGCCGAGCCAGAACAGTCCGGGCCCCTGTCCACGCCGACTGCGCACGGCGATCCTGCGTGTGCACGGGCCCTCGCCCACATCGATGAAGTCGAGCACGGCATCTGGAATTATATCCGTCATGGAACGTTTACTCTGGCTATGCGGTTTGAACTGAACCGGGCGTGCCGCCACGACGCAGCCCGATGCCGACATTGGCCGTTTGGGACGCTTGCGGAACAGAAGCAAGGTGTCTATGTCGTCAGCGTGCCCAGGCGTGGCCAAAATGCCTCGCATTTGAGGGTTTTTCGCGCCTCGCACGAGCGACTTGCTTGCCGGCAAACGCATCTTCCTTCAAGATAGCCGCTTCCTTCACAACTTTGGAGAACCACCCATTCGCCGTCCTAATAAAGCTCCGCCCGCTGCCAGCAAAGACGGGCCGCGCATCAATGATGATATCCGCAATGCGCAGATCCAGCTGATCGACCAGACCGGTGAGAACAAGGGCACGGTCGAGACCGTCCTCGCCATCCGGATGGCTCAGGAAGTCGGCATGGATCTGGTCGAGATTTCGCCGAATGCCAGCCCTCCCGTCTGCAAGATCATGGACTACGGGAAGTACAAGTATTCCGCTCAAAAGAAAGCCGCGGAAGCCCGCAAGCGGCAGAAGACCGTCGAGATCAAGGAGATCAAGCTCCGCCCGATGATCGACGACCACGATTACGACGTGAAGATGCGCGCGATGCAGCGATTCTTCGAAGAGGGCGACAAGGTCAAGATCACGTTGCGCTATCGCGGCCGCGAAATGGCGCATCAGGAGATCGGCACCAAGCTGCTGGACAAGATCAAGACCGACGTCGCCGAGCTCGCCAAGGTCGAGCAGGACGCGCGGTTTGAAGGCCGCCAGGTCGTCATGGTGCTCGCGCCGCGCTGACGCCGGTGTGTTGGGACTGAGAGTTCAACGGCCCGTCCGGATCTCCGGCGGGCCGTTTTGTTGTTCACCTCTCCCGCTCCCGAGAGAGGTCGCGCCCAAGGCGTGGGGGAAGGTTCTTACCCCTCCGGGCTCTCGCTTGCGAGACACCCTCTGCCCAGCCATCCTCGCAAGCGGAGGAGGGAGCGCACCAGCTTCCTGGCGACTACGTGCGCGTTGCCTGCCAGATGCCACTGCACTGGTCGCCGGAAATGACGCCTTTCCACGATCCCGTGCCGTTCATGCCACCGAGGCGGCCGCCGCCGCTGGCATGGGAGGCGCCGACCGAGACCTGGACGGCGACGGCGCCGGAACGATTGACCCTGCCCGAGACGCGGCCGCCGCCGGCGGACGAGACGCGGCTGCCGGTTACCGTGAAGGGGACGCTGTAGCCCGAGCTGCAATTTCCCCGCGTGGTGGCGAAGGTGACGTTCCAGATGCCGTCATAGCCGCGGACACGGGCATCGGCGGTCGACGGCAGCGCGGCCGCGGCAAGCACGGCGAGCAGCGCCAGGCGACGCGGGCGGCCAAGGGTCGGCAAAGAGGAGATCGATTGCGGGAAATGGGCCATTTTGGTCCTGCTCCGGGTGCGACTGGGGGCATGAGGTGGCGACAGCCGATAGTCTCCGGGCCTGTTCCGCGGGTTCATCGTTGCCATTTCGCCGATCCTCTGTCATAAGCCCAGCCTTCATCGCCCGGCTGATTAAGGGCTGCCGTGGCGGTGTCTCGTGCGGGGTTTCGCGCTCGTTCGCAAAACCTAAGCACAATCAACGCTCTAACGAGCATTTTTGACGGTCCAGCCGCCTTCGCGGGCGGATCCCTGTGGCCATTAGGAGAGCCAAATGCCCAAGCTGAAGACCAAATCGGGCGCTAAAAAGCGCTTCAAGGTGACTGCCACCGGCAAAGTGATGCACGCCCAGCGCGGCAAGCGTCACGGCATGATCAAGCGGACGAAGAAGCAGATCCGTCAGCTCCGCGGCACCCGCGTGCTGTTCAAGACCGACGGCGACAACGTCAAGAAGTACTTCTTGCCGAACGCCTGATCGCGTCCACGATCACTGCCACTCTGCCGCGCATCCCGCGGCAATCCGATAACCAAAGTCATCTCTGAAGGATTTCGTCATGTCTCGCGTCAAACGCGGTGTGACCGCCCACGCCAAGCACAAGAAAGTCTACAAGGCCGCCAAGGGTTTCTACGGCCGCCGCAAGAACACCATCCGCGCCGCCAAGCCGGCCGTCGAGAAGGCGATGCAATATGCCTTCCGTGACCGCAAGCGCAAGAAGCGGACGTTCCGCGCGCTCTGGATCCAGCGCATCAACGCGGCAGTCCGTCCGTTCGGCCTGACCTACAGCCGATTTATCGACGGCATGGCCAAGTCCGGGATCACCGTGGACCGCAAGGTGCTGTCGGATCTCGCGGTTCGCGAGCCCGCCGCGTTCCAGGCGATCGCCGAGAAGGCCAAGGCCGCGTTGGCGGCGTAAGCCGTCCTCCACTGTGCTCTGCGCAGCATTCGGCTTGTGATGGCCCGGGCAGAGGTGCATCTCGCGCCTTAAAGCCCCGGCCGTCATTTCTTGCGCAAACACACTTCTCCGACGTGGATGCCCGGCGAATCTAACGCGAAGACGCGCTTCGCGCTTTTGGGCCGGGCGTGACGGGCTAGGATCATCGGCTCAGCATCCTGGCCAAAAGGGATTGCCATGACCGATCTTGTCCAACTTCAAGCCCAGATCATCGCCGACATCGCCGCGGCCGCCGACGAGGCGGCGTTGGAAGCCGTGCGCGTCGCAGCCCTCGGCAAGAAGGGTTCGATCTCCGCACTGCTCGCCACGCTCGGCAAGATGTCGCCGGACGAGCGCAAGACGCAGGGCGCCGCGATCAACCAGGCCAAGGACGAGGTCACCACGGCGCTCGCCGCACGCCGCGACGTGCTGAAGTCGGCCGCGCTCGACGCGCGGCTCGCCGCCGAGACTGTCGACGTCACCCTGCCCCTGCGTGATGCGCCGGCCGAGGCCGGCCGTATCCATCCTCTGAGCCAGGTCTGGGACGAGCTGACCACGATCTTCGCGGACATGGGATTCTCTGTCGCCGAAGGCCCGGATATCGAGACCGACGACTACAATTTCACCAAGCTGAATTTCCCGGAAGGCCATCCGGCGCGCGAGATGCACGACACGTTCTTCTTCCATCCGAAGGAGGACGGCTCGCGCATGCTGCTGCGAACCCACACCTCGCCGGTGCAGGTGCGCACCATGCTCAGCCAGAAGCCGCCGATCCGCGTGATCTGCCCGGGCCGCACCTACCGCATCGATTCGGACGCGACCCACACGCCGCAATTCCACCAGGTCGAAGGCCTCGTCATCGACAAGAGCTCGCATCTCGGCCACCTCAAATGGATCCTGCACGAGTTCTGCAAGGCGTTCTTCGAGGTCGACCACATCAACATGCGCTTCCGGCCGTCGTTCTTCCCGTTCACCGAGCCGTCGCTGGAAGTCGACATCCAGTGCCGCCGCGACAAGGGCGAGATCCGCTTCGGCGAGGGCGAGGACTGGCTCGAGATTCTAGGCTGCGGCATGGTGCATCCGAACGTGCTGCGCGCCTGCGGCATCGATCCGGACGAGTACCAGGGCTTTGCCTGGGGCATGGGCATCGACCGCATCGCCATGCTGAAATACGGCATCGCCGACCTGCGCCAGCTGTTCGACAGCGACGTCCGCTGGCTGGGCCACTATGGCTTCAGGCCGCTCGAAGTGCCGACGCTTGCCGGAGGGCTGAGCTCGTGAGGGCGGTGATCCAATGTGAGATTGCGCAGACTCTCTCCGTTCCCTCCCCCCTTGTGGGGGAGGGTCAGGGAGGGGGGTAGCCGCGGATGCCGCACGCAGTTGTGAGCGAGCGTCAACGCAGCAAGGCGAAGCAGCTTCGCCGAGCGATGTCGCACGATGAAACACTGCTGTGGCGCTACCTGAAAGCCAATCGCATGGATGGTGTCGGCATCCGGCGGCAAACGCCGATCGGAAACTACATCGCTGACTTTGTGTGCTTCTCCTCTAAGCTCATCATTGAGCTCGACGGAGAATCCCACGATTTCGAGGAGCGTCAGAAGAAGGATGAGCGTCGCGACGCCTTCTTCGCCGCCGAGGGTTTTCAGGTTCTGCGCTTCACCAACGATCAGGTGATGACGAACCTCGAGGGAGTTGTTGAGGCAATCCGCCAGGCAGCTTCCGCCGGCGCCCGCGGCTCACCCCCCTCCCTTACCCTCCCCCACAAGGGGGGAGAGTACACTGACATCGACCAAGATCAATTCTTAGACACAGACAAGAGCCAAGGCGCACAGCCATGAAATTCACCCTCTCCTGGCTGAAAGACCATCTCGACACCGACGAGCCCCTGGAAAAGCTCGCCGACAAGCTCACCATGATCGGTCTCGAGGTGGAGAACATCGAGGACAAGGCGAAGGCACTGAAGCCTTTCACCATTGCGAGAGTGATCTCGGCCGAACAGCATCCGAATGCGGATCGCCTGCGGATCTGCATGGTCGACACCGGCGACGGCGGCGCGCCGGTGCAGGTGGTGTGCGGTGCGCCGAATGCGCGCGCAGGCCTCGTCAGCGTGTTCTCGCCGCCCGGCACCTACATTCCCGGCAAGGATATCACGCTCGGTGTCGGCACCATCCGCGGCGTCGAGAGCCGCGGCATGCTGTGCTCGGCGGCCGAATTGCAGATCTCCAATGACCATGACGGCATCATGGAATTGCCGGCGGATGCACCGATCGGGGCCGGCTATGCCGAATGGGCGGCGCTCGGCGATCCCGTGGTCGAGATCAACCTGACGCCGAACCGGCAGGACTGCACCGGCGTGCACGGCATCGCGCGCGACCTCGCCGCCGCCGACATGGGCAAGTTCAAGGACCCCACGATCAAGCCGATCAAGGGCGAATTCCCCTGCCCGGTGAAGGTGACGGTCGAGGATGCCACCTTGTGTCCCGGCTTCGCGCTGCGCCTCGTGCGCGGCGTCAAGAACGGACCGTCGCCGGAATGGCTGCAGAAGCGGCTGACCGCGATCGGGCTGCGCCCGATCAACGCGCTGGTCGACATCACCAACTTCATGACCTTCGACCGCGCGCGGCCGCTGCATGTGTTCGACGCCAAGAAGGTGAAGGGCAATCTCGTCGTGCGCCGGGCCCGCGAGGGCGAGAGCCTGCTCGCGCTTGACGGCCGCACCTACAATCTCGATCCCTCGATCTGCGTGATTGCCGACGAGCATGGCGTCGAGTCGCTCGCCGGCATCATGGGCGGCGAGGCCTCGGGCTGCGACGAAGACACCACCGACGTGCTGATCGAATCGGCGCTGTGGAACGAGATCAACATCGCGCAGACCGGCCGCAAGCTCGGCATCAATTCCGACGCGCGCTACCGTTTCGAGCGGGGCGTCGATCCGGCCTTCATGGTGCCGGGGATCGAGCTCGCGACCAAGCTGGTGATGGAGATGTGCGGCGGCGCGCCGTCCGAGACCGTCGTGGTCGGCAAGGCCTTTGGCGACGATCGCCTGATCGAATTCCCGATCACCGAGGTCAAGCGCCTGTCGGGCATCGAGGTGCCGCAGGCCGAGATGAAGCGCATCCTGACCCATCTCGGTTTCATGATGGCGGGCCCCGGCCCGGTGGTGAAGGTCGCGGTTCCGTCCTGGCGTTCCGACGTGCACGGCAAGGCCGACATCGTCGAGGAGATCGTCCGCATCTTCGGCGTCGACAAGGTGCCGATGACGCCGTTCGAGCGCGGCGATGACGCACGCAAGCCGGTGCTGACCCCGCTCCAGCTTCGCACCCGCCGCGCGCGGCGCGCGCTCGCGAGCCGCGGCATGGTCGAGGCGGTGACGTGGTCGTTCATCGCCAAGCCCGCCGCCGAGCTGTTCGGCGGCGGCCAGCGCGCGCTCGAAGTGGCCAACCCGATCGCCTCGGATCTCTCCGACATGCGTCCGACCCTGCTCGCCGGCCTGATCGCGGCGGCACAGGCCAATGCCGATCGCGGTTTTGGCGATGTCGCCCTGTTCGAGGTCGGCCAGCTGTTCAAGGGCGATCGCCCGCAGGACCAGTTCATGGCGGCGAGCGGCGTCCGCCGCGGCCTTGCGTCGTCCGAAGGTCTGGGACGGCATTGGTCGGGTTCGGCGCAGGCTGACGTGTTCGATGCCAAGGCCGACGCGCTGGCGGTGCTGGCCGCCAGCGGTGCGCCGACGCAGGCGCTTCAGATCGTGGCCGGCGGTCCTGGCTGGCTGCACCCGGGCCGCTCCGGCACGATCCAGATCGGACCGCAGAACGTGCTGGGCTATTTCGGCGAGATGCATCCGCGCGCGCTGGAGACGCTGGGTGCCGACGGGCCGCTGATGGTGTTCGAGGTGATCCTCGACCGCATTCCAGAGGCGAAGAAGAAGCCGACCCGCGCCAAGCCCTTGATCGAGCTGTCGGCATTCCAGCCTGTATCACGCGACTTTGCCTTCATCGTCGACCGCAGCGTGAAGGCGGGCGACATCGTGCGCGCGGCGCAGGGCATCGACAAGAAGCTGATCACCGGCGTGAATGTCTTCGACGTCTACGAGGGCAAGGGCATCGATGAGGGCAAGAAGTCGATTGCGATCGCGGTCACGCTGCAGCCGCGTGAGAAAACCCTCACCGACCAGGAGATCGAGGCCGTCGGCGCCAAGATCGTGGCCGAGGTCACGAAGAAGACGGGCGGCACTCTGAGAGCATGACACCGGAAGGCGTGAAGCGGTCTTCGGACAGCATCATGCTCCAGAATGACAGAGCATGAGTCTCGCCGACTTTCTCCCGACGGACGTCAGCTTCGCCATCGCGATGGCACTTTGCGCCGTCGCCTTCGTTTCGGGCACCGCGCGCGGCTTCTCCGGCTTCGGCTCGGCGCTGATCTTCATGCCGCTGGCGAGCAGCATCGCCGCCCCGCGGCTCGTTGCCGCCCTGCTGCTCGTGATCGATTTTGTCGCGGCGGCGCCGCTGCTGCCTGACGCCTGGCGCAAGGCGGACCGCAAGGCCACGGCGGTGATCGTGCTCGGCGCGCTGATTGGCGTACCCGTCGGCACCTATTTCCTCAGCGTGCTCGAGCCCGTCACCACGCGCTGGATCATCTCCTGTTTCGTCGCAGCGCTCTTGCTCCTGCTGCTGTCGGGCTGGCGCTATCGCGGCAAGGACCACGCCTGGCTCTCGGTCGGCATCGGCGGCCTCTCCGGCTTCTGCAGCGGGCTCGCACAGACCGGCGGCCCGCCGATCGTCGGCTATTGGCTCGGCCGCCCCATCCCACCGATCGTCGCGCGCGCCAACATCGTGCTGTTCTTCGGCGCGTCGGATTTCTTTTCCATGGTCAGCTATGCGGCCACCGGTCTGATCAGCCGTGAGTCTCTGGTGCTCTCCCTGATCGTCGGCCCGATCTATGCGCTTGGCGTCGCCTTCGGCGCCTCGCTGTTCGGCCGCGCCAGCGAGAAAGTGTTTCGCGGCATCTGCTACGCCCTGATCGCCATGGCTGTGATTGCCGGGCTGCCGGTGCTGGACGGGATCTTGCGGTAAACCACCGCCTCACCGTCGAGGCGCTCTGCGCTTCTTCGTCGACTGGGTCGGCACATCGGCGGGCTCGCTCTTCAGCGCGCCGATCTTGCGCAAGGCTGCCTCAGCGGCGCGCTCGCCGCTTTCCCAGGCGCCATCCACCGTGCCCCACAAGGTCTCGTGGGTGGCTTCGCCGGCGAGAAACACATTGCCAACAGGCTCGCTCAGGATCTTTCGCGAGAGCTGGCCGCCGGGCGATGCTGCCGACATCGCGCCCATGACATAGGGCGAGGCATTCCAGCGCGTGGCGCTGGTCTTCTGCACCGCGGCCGCGGCCTCGCTGCCGAACAACTTCGTGATCCACTCCTTCGAGAAGGCAACCATCGCGCTCTCGCCCTGCTGGGAGAGATCGCGGCCGAACGAGCCGCCGACATCGATCGAGCACAGCGACGAGCCGCCGATATTCGCGAACAGCAGCGCCGTGCGCGTCGAATTGCTTTGCTCGACGAGGATATCGTCGCGCGAGAGGCCGAGCGGATTGCCCGGCAATTGCAGCACGATGCGATCGTAACTGCCGAGGCCCAGCTTGGATGCCGCGTCCAGCGTGCGCTTCGGGATGTCGGGTGCGAACCTGATCGCACCCGATGTCAGCACGTTGGTGGAGACTGTGACGATGGCGGCGCGCGCGCCGATCTTGCCGGCTTGTGTCTCCACGCTGACGTCGCGGCTGCTCCACGCGATGCGGCTCGCCGGCGTTGCCAGCGCCACCGGCACCTGCTCGCCAAGTTTCGTGATCAGCGTGCCGAGACCCTGGCGGCAGGCGATCGCGGCGTTGCGGTCCTGCGCGCGGCCCTTGTCGATCGCGGACAGTTCCTTGAGGTCCTTGCCGGCGAAGCTCGCGCCCAGCATGAACTCGGCCGCGCCGGCCCAGTCGCCGAGATCCTTCGGCAGCACCGATGCGCAGGACGTATCGAGCTTGGCGCGCGCGGCCTCATCGATGGCGCGGTTGGCGCGCACCAGCGCCGCCAGGAACTGCTCGGTCTCGCCCGCGCGCGCGTTGCGGCGGCCGATACGCATCTTCTGGCCCGATGGCGCCGGCAGCACGTCGAGCCCAACGCTGCGAGCCAGCCGGATCATCGGATTGGTATCGGGGTTGTACATCCAGCGCGCACCGCGCTCGAACGGCGTGTCGAACGTCGTGCTGTCGGTGACGCAGCGGCCGCCGACTTGGGATGCCGCTTCCAACACCACGACCTTGCGGCCCGTCGCCATGATACGCCGCGCTGCGGCAATTCCCGCAGCCCCCGCCCCGATCACGACAATGTCGGCCTCCCGCGGCAGGGGCGCTGCGGTGGCGCGCAGGACCGGCAGCGCGGCAAAACCCGCTGACGCGACAAGGAAACCGCGGCGCGTGATTGTCATGTCATGGTTTCCGGAGACTTGCGGCGAACGGGAACAGCCAGCGAACCTTGCCGCATCTGATGTTGCACGGCAACCATCATGGTGAATCAATCGTGCTTGACCTCACGGAGTGATGAACCGAATTGCAACACGTTTCGACCATGATAGAGATGGGAAAAAGACGGCCGGAAAAGGCCGTGGGGGGAGTTTGACATGGGGACGGTCCTGGATTCGGTCGGCAAGCTGATTGCCACGTACCTCTCGAAGGAGGTGCCGGGCTATGAGCCGTTCACGCCGAGCGACCCCGAGCATCTGCGCGGCGTCATCGAGCCCGGCGACGTTCTGCTGGTCGAGGGCAACAACCGCATCTCCGGCATCATCAAGTATCTGACGCAGTCGACCTGGTCGCATGCCGCGCTCTATGTCGGCCCTGTCGCGGGCGCGGAGGAGCCGGACGGCGAGCCGCATGTGCTGATCGAGGCCAATATCGGCGAAGGCGTCACCTCCGCGCCGCTGTCGAAATACTTCCCCTACCACACCCGCGTCTGCCGCCCGGTCGGCCTGTCCTATGAAGACCGCACCACGGTCTGCCGCTATGCGATCAACCGCATCGGCTTCGGCTACGACACCAAGAACATCGTCGACCTGATGCGCTACCTGTTCCCGCTGCCGGTACCGCAACGCTGGCGGCGGCGCATGATCGCCATCGGCTCGGGCGACCCGACCAAAATCATCTGCTCGGCGCTGATCGCGCAGGCCTTCGACGCGGTGCGCTATCCGATCCTGCCGAAGATCACCAAGGCCGGCAGCCGCTCCGCCCGCCGCGAGATCCTGCACATCCGCGATTCGTCGCTGTACATGCCCCGCGACTTCGACATCTCGCCCTATTTCGAAGTCGTCAAACCCACCATCGTGCACGGGTTCGACTACACCGCCCTGCACTGGGCCGACAAGCAGAAGCCGCTCGAGGAGGTAGCGGGCTCGTTCAGTGTGTTTCCAGAAACGTTCGTGGCGCCGCCGCTCGTTCCTGAAGCGAGTGACGAAGAGGCGTCGGCTCAAATTCCCGCTGAAGAAGTGAGCGCGCAGCTTGCGGAGACGGGCACCACGTTTTCCGCGCATTTCGTGCAACTGAGCGAACACGCGACCTACCGCGCACGGCGCCGCGGAGACGTATGCGAGGTCGCGGCATAACACTGCTGTTGTCCCTGCGAACGCAGGGGCGACAGGCGTGAGTGGGGCGCGAGCCATCCACAACACTCGTCATTGCGAGCGCAGAGAAGCAATCCAGGCTGTCACCACGGTGGCAGTCCGGCTTGCTTCGTCGCAAGAGCTCCTCGCAATGACGGTGGAGAGATCGTGCGCTACCGCTCCGCCCGTCCGATCACCGCCATCAACTCCGCGATCTTCTCGCGCTGGTCGGCCTTGTCGCCGCTCGCGATGGCGTGCTCGACGCAATGGGCGACGTGATCCTTCAGGATTTCCTCCTCGACCCGACGCAGCGCGGCGCGCACCGCCGAGATCTGCGTGACGATGTCGATGCAATAGCGGTCTTCCTCTACCATTTTCGACAGGCCACGAACCTGGCCCTCGATCCGGCCGAGACGTTTTCCGACAGATGCCTTGATGTCCTTGCGCATGCGGTTTATATACCCCTACCGGGTATGGGTTGCAAGACCGAAACTGAGATCGGAGCAGGCGATGACAAGCAGCGAGCATGAGCATCAACATCACGTGGACGGACATTCCGGCTGCGGTTGTTCCGCCAAGGCCGCACCAGCCACGCCGAAGCCAGCGTCCTCGTGTTGTGGCGGGCACGGGGACCATGCCGGCCATGCCCATCATCACGCGCATGTCTCCGGTGATGACGCGGCGAAGGTCCTCGATCCCGTTTGCGGCATGACGGTAGATCCTGCGACATCCAAGCACCGGTTCGAGCATCACGGTGAGACCTTCCATTTCTGCTCGGCCGGATGCCGCACCAAGTTTGCCGCCGATCCCGCCAAATACCTTGCGAAGGAGAGGGCGCCCGAGCCGGAGATGCCCGCGGGCACGATCTATACCTGCCCGATGCATCCCGAGATCCGCCAGGTCGGCCCTGGCAGCTGCCCGATCTGCGGCATGGCACTGGAGCCGGAAGTCGCAAGCCTGGAGACCGGCCCCAATCCGGAACTCGCCGACATGACGCGGCGGTTCTGGATCGGCGGCCTGCTGTCGCTGCCGCCGGTGGTGCTGGAGATGGGCGGCCATCTGGCGGGCCCCCACAGCTGGATCGATCCGACGCTGTCGAACTGGATCCAGCTCGTGTTCGCAACGCCGGTGGTCCTGTGGGCCGGCTGGCCGTTCTTCGTCCGCGGCTGGCAGTCGCTGCTGACGCGCAACCTCAACATGTTCACGCTGATCGCGATGGGCACGGGTGTCGCTTACGTCTACAGCCTCATAGGCACCCTCGCGCCGCAAATCTTCCCCGCCACGTTCCGCGGCCATGAAGGCGCGGTCGCGGTCTATTTCGAGGCCGCTGCTGTCATCACCGTGCTGGTGCTGCTGGGCCAGGTGCTCGAGCTGCGCGCCCGCGATGCGACGTCGGGTGCGATCAAGGCGCTGCTCCAGCTTGCGCCGAAGACCGCCCGGCGTGTGGACGCAGATGGCAGCGAGCATGAGGTCGAGATCGACACGCTCCATGCCGGTGAGTCCTTGCGCGTTCGTCCCGGAGAGAAGGTGCCGGTCGATGGCACCATCCTGGAGGGACGCTCTTCGCTCGATGAATCCCTGGTCACGGGCGAGTCCATGCCTGTCACCAAGGAGACCGGCGCCAGGGTCATCGCCGGCACGCTGAATCAATCGGGCAGCTTCATCATGCGTGCCGACAAGGTCGGACGCGAGACGCTGCTGTCGCAGATCGTGCAGATGGTTGCGGACGCGCAGCGCTCGCGTGCGCCGATCCAGCGGTTGGCCGACCAGGTTTCCGGCTGGTTCGTGCCGACGGTCATCGTCGTCGCGCTCGCTGCTTTCGGCGCCTGGGCCTGGTTCGGACCGGAGCCGCGGCTGGCTTTCGGCCTCGTCGCCGCGGTCAGCGTGCTGATCATCGCCTGCCCGTGCGCGCTCGGCCTTGCCACTCCCATGTCGATCATGGTCGGCGTCGGCCGAGGCGCGCAAGGCGGCGTGCTGATCAAGAATGCCGAGGCGCTGGAGAGGATGGAGAAGATCGATACGCTCGTGGTCGACAAGACCGGCACGCTGACCGAGGGCAAGCCCAAGGTGGTCGCGACCGTGCCGGCGGCCGGCTTCGCGGAAGACGACATTCTTCGGCTCGCCGCCAGCGTCGAGCGCGCCAGCGAGCATCCCCTGGCGGACGCCATCGTGCGCGCGGCGAAGGAGAAGCAGATCAGCATTGGCCAAGTCGAGCAATTCGATTCGCCGACGGGCAAAGGCGCGACCGGAAAGGTCGACGGCAAGACCATCGTGCTCGGCAATGCAAAATACCTGACCTCGATCGGCATCGATACCAAATCGCTCGACGCCGAGGCCGAACGGCTGCGTGGTGACGGCGCGACCGTGATCAATATGGCTGTGGATGGCCGGCTTGCCGGCCTGTTCGCGATCGCCGATCCGGTCAAGGCCTCGACTCCGGAGGCGCTGAAGGCGCTCGCGGCCGAAGGCATCAAGGTCATCATGCTGACTGGCGACAACCGCACCACGGCACAAGCCGTGGCCCGCCGGCTCGGCATTGCCGAGGTCGAAGCCGAGGTGCTGCCGGATCAGAAGAGCGCTGTGGTCACGAAGCTGCAGAAGGCCGGGCGCAGCGTCGCGATGGCCGGCGACGGCGTCAACGACGCACCGGCGCTGGCCGCCGCCGAGGTCGGCATCGCCATGGGCACCGGCACCGACGTGGCGATGGAGAGCGCCGGCGTCACCCTGCTCAAGGGTGACCTCACCGGCATCGTGCGCGCGCGAAAACTGTCGCAGGCGACGATGAGCAACATCCGCCAGAACCTGTTCTTCGCCTTCATCTACAACGCCGCAGGCATTCCGATCGCAGCCGGCGTGCTCTATCCCGCCTTTGGCCTGCTGCTCTCCCCGATCATCGCCGCCGCGGCGATGGCGTTGTCCTCGGTGAGCGTCGTCGGCAATGCGCTGCGGCTTCGTACGACGCGGCTGTAGGGACACCGTAGCCCGGACGGAGCGAAGCGCATCCGGGTGCATGCCCACACATCGGCCCGTCCCGGATTGCGCTCCGCTCCATCCGGGCTACGGTTCACCGGACCGGCGAGACGTATGAGGAGCATCTGATGCAGCGAATTACGATCACCATCGAGGACGATCTGTTGGCGGAGATCGACGCCGCGGCGGAGGCGCGCGGCTATCAGAATCGCTCCGAGATCATCCGCGATCTCGCCCGCGCCGGGCTTCAGCAATCCAGCGAAGACACGGCACAGACCGGCCCCTGCGTCGCCGGCCTCGTCTATGTCTACGACCATGCCGCCCGCGATCTCTCAAAACGCCTGGTGCAGGAATTCCATGGCCATCACGACCTCGCGCTGGCGACGCTGCATGTCCATCTCGACGACAACAATTGCATGGAGATGACGGCGCTGAAGGGGTCGGCGGACGAGGTCAGGCATTTCGCCGACCATATCATCGCCGAGCGCGGCGTGCGCTACGGCCGGGTGGTGATGATTCCGACCGGGGAAGGGAAGCCGACGAAGGGGCGGAAACACGGGCACGGCCATCGGCATGAGTAGGCTGGATTGACCCTCCCCTGGAGGGTGAGGGTCAGCAGGAGATGGCGCCACCTTTGCCGCGGCCCACTCCTCCCTTGCCGAGACGACATCGGGTGTCTACCTCTCGCGAAGTGTTGACCTCAGAGGGTGCCCCCATGCTGGATGCCGCCGTCAAGGCGCTGTCGCAAATGATCTCTCCGCCGATGCGCTCGATCCTGTGGCGATCGATCGGGCTGGCGCTGGTGTTGATCACCGTGCTGGCGATTGGCTTGCAACGGCTCCTCAGCTGGTTTGCGACCCATGGCGCGGTCTGGCTGGAGGGCCTGCTTGGGGCGGGCTGGCATTCTTCGATCGAAATCCTCTCGTGGATCGTCTCGATCGCGGCGGGCTTCGGCGTCGTGTTCGGCGGCGTCTTCCTGATGCCCGCGATCACCTCGCTGGTAGCGAGCCTGTTCGTCGACGATGTCGCCGACATCGTCGAGCGTGAGCATTACCCCGCTGAGCGGCCGGGCGTGGCCCTGCCGTTCAGCCAGGCGATCCTCGAAGGCATCAAAACCGCCTTTTTGACGATCCTGATCTATCTCGTAGCGCTGCCTCTGGTGCTGTTCGCGGGCGCGGGTTTTCTGATCTTCTTCCTCGCCGCCGCCTGGCTGCTCGGCCGCGAATATTTCGAACTGGCGGCCATGCGCTTCCGTCCGCCGGAGGAGGCCAAGGCGATGCGGCGCGACAACGCCGCGACGATCTTCACGGCCGGCCTGTTCATCGCCGCCTTCGTCTCGATCCCGATCGTCAATCTGGCGACGCCGATCTTCGGGATGGCCTTGATGGTCCACATGCACAAGCGCCTGTCAGGCCCGCGGCCCGAGCTGATCGAGCCGGCGCGGTAGGTGCGGTGACGGCGCCCGGCTCGACGCTGTCTCACACCGTCTTCTCCGGCCACCGACAGAGATCGTTGATCAGGCATACCTCGCAGCGCGGCTTGCGGGCGAGGCAAGTATAGCGGCCGTGCAGGATCAACCAATGATGGGCATGCAGCATGAACTCGGCCGGGATCACCTTTTCGAGTCCGAGCTCGACCTCGAGCGGCGTCCTGCCCGGCGCAAGTCCGGTCCGATTCCCGACGCGGAAGACGTGCGTGTCGACCGCCATGGTGTGCTCCCCAAAAGCCATGTTGAGCACGACGTTGGCCGTCTTGCGTCCTGCACCAGGCAGCGACTCGATCTCCGCGCGCGTGCGCGGCACTTGGCCACCGAACTCGCTGAGCAGCTTTGCCGACAGCGCAATCACGTTCTTGGCCTTGGTGCGGTAGAGGCCGATCGTCTTGATATACTCGCGCAGCCGCTCCTCGCCGAGATCGACCATCTTCTGCGGGGTGTCGGCGACTTCGAACAAGGCGCGCGTGGCCTTGTTGACGCCGGCATCGGTCGCTTGAGCCGACAGCACCACGGCGACCAGGAGCGTGAACGGATTAACGTGTTCGAGCTCGCCCTTCGGCTCCGGATTGGCCTTGCGGAAACGGCTGAAGGCCTCATGGACCTCAGCCGGGGTCCAACGCCTTATCGCCTTCAGCGTCTTCCTGGCGGGGGCGTTGGGCTTCGCGACCACCGCTTTTGCCTTTTTCTTCGGCACGGCCGCTTTGCGCGTGACCGGCTTGCGGGTGATTTTCGCCATGATCGGGATATACTGATGGATGATGAGCACAGGCAACGAAATTGAGCGCAGCGCTTCTGGGGATCCGCGTGACGTGCAAATATTCTCGGCGCTGCTGACGCCGCACCGCTCGCTGAACCGCACCGGCTTTCTCGCCGTGATGCTGTTCCTGAGCGTCGTCAGTTTCGTCACCGGCCTCGCTTTTTTGATGATGGGTGCGTGGCCGGTGTTCGGCTTCTTCGGCCTTGATGTTCTCGTGATCTGGTGGGCCTTCAAGGCCAATTTCCGCGCCGCGCGGGCCCGCGAGGAGATCGTGGTGACCCCTTCCGAATTGCGGGTTCGCCGTGTCAGCCACCGCGGCCAAGTCGCCGAATGGACGTTCAATCCGCTCTGGGTCCGGCTCGACCAGGAGGTCGACGAGGAATACGGCATCGAGCATCTCTATCTGGTTTCGCGCGGTCACCAGATCCAGATCGCCCGTTTTCTTGGTCCTGAGGAAAAAGCAAGCTTTTACAAAGGCTTGGTTGAGGCTCTGAATGCCGCGAGGCGTGGACCGACCTATAATCCGATCACCTGAATCCCGGTCGGAAATCGGGTGGCTCCAAACCCTTCGCTCTCCTACATTCCCGGTCATGATGACCCTTGCGATACATGACCAGCGCTTGGCCAGGCCGGGCACACAGAACGCCGCGTTGCGCGATTACGATTCGGTGCGGCGGGCGATCGCCTTCATCTCGGCGAACTGGCGCGCCCAGCCGACCATCGAGGCGATGGCGGATGCGGCCGGGGTCACGCCGGACGAGCTGCACCATCTGTTCCGCCGCTGGGCTTCGATCACGCCGAAGGCGTTCATGCAAGCGCTCACGCTCGATCATGCCAAGAACCTGCTCAGGGACTCCGCCAGCATTCTTGACGCGGCGCTCGATTCCGGGCTGTCCGGGCCGGGCCGGCTGCACGATCTCTTCGTCACCCACGAAGCGATGTCGCCGGGCGAATGGAAGAACGGCGGTGCCGGTTTGACGCTACGCTACGGCTTCCATCCATCGCCGTTCGGCACCGCGATCGTGATCGCCACGGATCGCGGGTTGTCCGGACTTGCCTTCGCCGATCACGGCGAGGAGAAGATCGCGCTCGCCGACATGACGCGGCGGTGGCCCAACGCCACCTATGTGGAAGATCACGACGGCACGGCGCAGCTCGCAACGCGCATCTTCGACCCAAAGCTGTGGCGGCCGGATCAGCCGCTGCGCGTTGTCCTGATCGGCACCGATTTCGAGGTGCGGGTGTGGGAGACGCTTCTGAAAATTCCGATGGGACGCGCCGTGTCCTATTCCGACATCGCCTGCAACATCAAGAGCCCGAAGGCCTCACGCGCGGTCGGCGCCGCGGTCGGCAAGAACCCGGTCTCGTTCGTCGTCCCCTGTCATCGCGCACTTGGCAAGAGCGGCACGCTCACCGGCTACCATTGGGGCATCACCCGCAAGCAGGCGATGCTGGGCTGGGAAGCCGGCCAGCTGGGGATGCAGTGAAGGACCACCGTCATTCCGGGGCAGTGCGTCAACACTGAACCCGGAATGACGCAACCAGGATTACCCCGCCAGATCCAGCTTCGAGGCGACCGTCGAATCCGCATTGAGCCGATAGATGATCGGCACGCCGGTGGCGAGCTCGCGCTTCAGGATGCCTTCGGGCGAAAGCTTCTCCAGCACCATGATCAGCGCGCGCAGGGAATTGCCGTGGGCGGCGACGAGCGTGCGCTTGCCATTGAGCACGCCGGGCAGGATCTCCTGCACGTAGTACGGCAGCGCGCGCGCGAGCGTATCCTTCAGGCTTTCGCCGCCGGGCGGCGGCACGTCGTAGGAGCGGCGCCAGATCAGCACCTGCTCCTCGCCCCATTTTTTGCGCGCATCGTCCTTGTTCAGGCCGGAGAGATCGCCGTAATCGCGTTCGTTGAGCGCGAGGTTCTTGGTGATCGGCAGTCCCTTCTGCCCGAGCTCGTCGAGGATGAGATCAAGCGTGTGCTGCGCGCGCGTCAGGACCGAGGTGAAGGCGACGTCGAACACGAGACCCTGCGCCTTCAGCTTGCGGCCGGCTTCCTTGGCTTCGTTCACGCCGAGCTCGGTGAGGTCGGGGTCCTTCCAACCCGTGAACAGGTTCTTCAGATTCCATTCGCTCTGGCCGTGGCGCACGAGCACGAGAAGACGTTCGCTCATCAACTGCTTTCCGTTTGGTTTCATGTTCTGAGCATGACCTTGTCGGAAACCGCGTCACGCTTTTCCGGGTCATGCTGGGTGTTCAGATGTCGGACAGGCCGAGCACGTCGGCCATGGAATAGTGCCCCGGCTGCTTGCCGTGCGCCCACAGCGCCGCCTTCAGCGCGCCATGGGCGAACAGCATGCGATCCTCGGCCTGATGCGACAGCGTCAGGCGCTCGAACGGACCGAGGAAAGTGACGCTGTGATCGCCAGCCACGGTGCCGCCGCGCAAGGAGGCGAAACCGATATTGCCCGGCCTGCGGGCACCGGTGATGCCGTCACGCCCACGCTCGGAATGGTCGTCGAGCGTGACGCCGCGGCCGCTGGCTGCGGCCTGGCCGAGCATCAGCGCCGTGCCCGAGGGCGCGTCGACCTTCATGCGGTGATGTGTTTCGACGATCTCGATGTCGAAGTTCTGATCGAGCGCCTTGGCGACGCGCTTGACCACCGCAGCGAGCAGGTTGACACCGAGGCTCATATTGCCGGATTGCACCACCACCGCGCGGTTCGTGACGCTCTTGATCACCGCATTGTCGGAGCCGGACAGCCCGGTCGTGCCGATGACATGCACGATGCCGCGCTCGGCCGCGATCGCGACATTGGCGATCGTCGCCGCCGGTATGGTGAAGTCGAGGATACCGTCGGCCTCCCTGGACATGGCCCAGAGATCGGCGGACAGCTTGATGCCGTTGGCCGGCAGGCCTGCGAGCACGCCGGCATCCTTGCCGAGCAGCTCCGAGCCCGGCGCTTCCAGCGCACCGGCCAGCACCGCGCCCTTGCTCTCGGCAATCGCCCGCACCAGCGCCCGGCCCATCCGGCCGCCGGCCCCAGCAACAATCAAGCGCATGTCGGACATGGTGTGATCCTCTTCGGAGCCGTTGTAGCGGGGGCAGGCAGTTCCGGCAACCGAGGGGGATCAAACGCAAATGGTCATTCCGGGGCGATGCGCAGCATCGAACCCGAAATCTGGAGAGTCCCCGGTGCGCGATGCGCACCTGTAGTCTGGTCCTTCGGACCATCCCGGAATGACAGGATACCTCAGCCGTCCTGCGGCTGCGGGCCGTCATAGCCCTCGATGATGATGAGGTCGGCGACCGAGTGCGGCTGGCGCACCTTGATGTTGGCCTGGTATTCCGGCGAGTTGTAGCAGGCCAGCGCGGTCTCGTAGTCCGGGAATTCGATCACGACGTTACGGGTGCGGCTGGCGCCTTCGACGGTGGTGAACTTGCCGGCGCGGACAACGAAACGGCCGCCCCATTTCTTGAAGATCGGACCGTTGGCGACCGCGTAGGGCTTGTAGCCTTCGTCATTGCTCACGTCGACACGCCCGATCCAGTAGCCCTTTGCCATCGTTGTTCTCCCTGTTGTGTTGGCGGTTAGCCGAGCGCCTCGGCGATCTCTTCTTGGATAGCTTCAGCGGCCGCCTTTGGGTCCGCCGCTTCCACCACCGGGCGCCCGACGACGAGATAATCCGCCCCCGCAGTGATCGCACGGCCCGGTGTCATGATGCGCTTCTGGTCGCCGCTGGCTGCGCCGGCCGGACGAATGCCGGGGGTGACGAGGCTCATCTGGTGACCGACGATCTTGCGCAGGCTCCCGACCTCCTCTGGCGAGGACACCAGGCCGTCGACGCCGAGCACCTGAGCCTGCTGCGCGCGTGCCTCGACCAGCTCCGACACGCTGAGCCGATAGCCGGCCGCATGCAAATCGTCGTCGTTGTAGGACGTCAGCACCGTGACGGCGAGGATCTTCAGGGCGGCGCCGCCGCGGCCTTCGACGGCGCCCTTCATGGTCTGCGGATAGGCGTGCACGGTGACGAAGGTGGCGCCCAGCTTGGCCACGCTCTCCACGCCGCGCGTCACCGTATTGCCGATGTCGTGCATCTTGAGATCGGCAAACACCTTCTTGCCCCTGTTGGCGAGCTTGCCGATCAGCGGCAGGCCGCCGGCATAAGCGAGCTGATAGCCGATCTTGTAGAACGAGACGCTGTCGCCGAGCTTCGCGATCATCGCCTCCGCGGCATCAACGCTCGGCAGATCGAGCGCAACGATCAGGCGGTCCTTGGGGACGATCTCGGCTGGCCTCATGTCACCTCACATCATGCGTTGGGAAACGTCGATCAATTGTCGCACAAGCTCCTTCAGCGCGGCGATATCGTTCTCGTTCTTCAGCCTGTCCATATCGTCATAGGCCTGGTCGGCAAAGGCGAGCGTGAGCTGGCTGGCAATCACGTTGGCTTGGCAGGAGGAGAGGATCAGCCGCAAGGCCTGGAGCGCGCGGGCTGCTCCAAGCCGGCTCTGTGACGCGCCGGCGAGCGCGAAGACGCGGTTGCGGAACACCTCGCCGCGCGCCTCGTGCAGCTCGTGCACGCGGCTGACCCAGTCGATCGCATTCTTGAGTAGCGGCGGCACCGAGGCGTTGTATTCCGGCGTGACGAACAGCACCCCATGATGGGCGCCGATCATGCGCTTGAGATTGATGGCGTGCTTGGGCACGCCGGATTTGGCTTGAAGATCGCCGTCATAGATCGGCAGCGGAAAATCGGCGAGCGAAATGCGGGTGACGTCGACGCCGGCCTGAGCGAATTCATAGGCGGCAACCGCTGCAAGCTTCGCATTGTGCGAGCCGGTGCGCAGCGAGCCGGGAATGATCAGGATCTTGGGAGCCGACATCCAATCCCACGCGTTCGGCGAAACGAGCACGCCGCGCAAGGAAGGCCGCCGGCGGAATTAGTCCTTGCGATACACCCAGACGCGGGCGGGCGGAAGGTTCATCCAGATCCGTTCCGACGCCTCTGTGGACACGCCGGGCAGCGATTTCGGGATGGGCGGCACCACCGCATAAGTAAATTGGATGAACGGCGCACCGGGCGCAAGCGCCGCGAAGGCGTCGCGGATGAGCCGCAACCGCGTCAGCATCGGCTTTGTGACCAGCGGCAGGCCCGAAACGACCGCGCCAGCCGGCGCACTCAAGACGTTCCAGAGCGTGTCGCGCAGGCGGTAGGCGTCGCCCTGCACAACCTTGGCCTGCGGGTAGCGGTCGCGCAGCAGCGCGCAAAAGCCGGGATTGTATTCGACGAGGACGAGACGCTTCTGGTCCACGCCGCGCTCGATCAGCGCGGAGGTGATGGCGCCGGTACCGGGTCCGAGCTCGACGACCGGTGCGTCGGAGTCGACATCGACGTAGTGAGCCATGGTCCGCGCCAGCAGCTTGCCCGACGGCATCACTGCGCCCATGTGCAGCGGCTTTTCGATCCACGACCTGAGAAAGCGCACCTCGTCATCAAGACGAGGCTTCTTCAACGCACGCGCGGACGATGGCAATGGCATGTCGGGACCGGACGGGACCGCGGGACCGCGGCGTGTCAGAAAATGGTCATAAAGACGTATAGGCCGAAGGCGGCACGGTCAAGACGAGTCAGTTCGCCCGATTACCGAAGAAATCCTTGACCTTGGCGAAGAAGCCCTCGGATTCCGGCTGCGTATTGCCGGAGGAGAGTTTCTCGAATTCGGCCAGCAATTCCTGCTGCTTCTTGGTGAGGTTCTGCGGGGTCTCGACCACGACCTGAACGTACATGTCGCCCATCTGGCGCGAGCGCAGCACCGGCATGCCCTTTGATGCGATGCGGAATCGGCGACCCGATTGGGTTCCTGGCGGCACCTTGACCTTGGTCTTGCTCTTCTCGATCGTCGGCACCTCGAATTCGCCGCCGAGAGCGGCGGTCACCATCGAGATCGGCACACGACAATGCAGATCGGCGCCGTCGCGCTGGAAGAACTGGTGCTGGGCCAGCGAGAGGAAGATGTAGAGATCGCCGGGCGGTCCGCCGCGGACGCCGGCCTCGCCCTCGCCGGCGAGCCTGATCCGCGTGCCGTCCTCGACGCCCTGGGGAATGTTGACCGACAGCGTACGCTCGCGCGTGACGCGCCCCTGGCCCGCGCAGGACGGGCAGGCATCCTCGATCATCTGGCCGCGCCCCTGGCAACCGGGACACGTACGCTCCAGCGTGAAGAAGCCCTGCGACTGCCGCACGCGGCCCGCGCCGCCGCAGGTCGAGCAAGTCTTCGGCTTGGTGCCGGCCTTGGCACCGGTGCCTGAACAAGCCTCGCAGGTGACCGAGACTGGAATCTCGATCTGCGCAGTCTTGCCGCCAAAGGCTTCCTCGAGCGTGATTTCCATGTTGTAGCGCAGGTCGGCCCCGCGCTCGCGGCCGCCGCGGCCGCGCTGTCCGGCCATGCCGAACAGGTCTTCGAAAATGTCGGAGAAAGAGGAGGCGAAGCCCGCGCCGAAACCTGCAGCGCCGCCAAAACCGCCGCCCTGCTCGAACGCGGCATGGCCGTAGCGGTCATAGGCGGCGCGCTTGTCCTTGTCCTTCAGGACCTCGTAGGCCTCGTTGATTTCCTTGAACTTGACCTCGCTGGTCTCATCCCCCGGATTGCGGTCGGGATGGAATTTCATCGCCAGCTTGCGGAACGACGATTTCAGCTTGCCTTCATCGGCATCGCGTTCGACTTCCAGGGTCTCGTAATAGCAGCGCTTGGTGGACGTGGACATGTTGAGCTCGGTCTATCCAATCGCGATTTCAAGTCGGAGCGAAACGACGTCGCCACGCGGCTATATGGGCAGCCTCCTGCCTTGCGGCAGAGGACAGCATGGCGGCGTCCAGCATTACGATGGGGAATTGATCGGTCGCAACGGGCACTCGTCCCGAGCCCGACACGGTGGCCTCCCCCGCGAGGGAGGAGGCCGACAGCGCGTGTGGGGTCCAAGCCGCCCGCATGATCACCCTCTCGGGGCTTAAGCGGACTTCTTGTTGTTCTTGTCGTCGTCGACTTCGGTGAATTCCGCGTCGACGACGTCGTCCTGGGCCGCATCCTTCTTGGCGTCGGCTTCGGCCTGCTGCTTGTACATGGCCTCGCCGAGCTTCATCGAAGCCTGGGCCAGCGTCTGGGTCTTGGCCTTGATCGCCTCGGCGTCGTCGCCCTTCAGCGCTTCCTTGAGATCGCTGACGGCGTCCTCGATGGCGCGGCGCTCGCTCTCGGCGACCTTCGAACCGTGCTCGGCAAGCGCCTTCTCGGTCGAATGCACCAGGCCATCGGCCTCGTTCTTGGCGGTCACGGCCTCGCGGCGCTTCTTGTCCGCCTCGGCATTGGCCTCGGCGTCCTTGACCATCTTCTCGATGTCGGCTTCCGACAGACCACCGGAGGCCTGGATGCGGATCTGCTGCTCCTTGCCCGTGGCCTTGTCCTTGGCCGAGACGTTGACGATGCCGTTGGCGTCGATGTCGAAGGTCACCTCGATCTGCGGCATGCCGCGCGGGGCCGGCGGAATGCCCATCAGATCGAACTGGCCGAGCATCTTGTTGTCGGCCGCCATCTCACGCTCGCCCTGGAAGACGCGGATGGTGACGGCATTCTGATTGTCTTCAGCCGTCGAGAACACCTGGCTCTTCTTGGTCGGGATCGTGGTGTTGCGGTCGATGATGCGGGTGAACACGCCGCCCAGCGTCTCGATGCCCAGCGACAGCGGGGTCACGTCGAGCAGCAGAACGTCCTTGACGTCGCCCTGGAGCACGCCGGCCTGGATCGCAGCGCCGATCGCCACGACCTCGTCCGGGTTGACACCCTTGTGCGGCTCCTTGCCGAACAGCTGCTTCACGACCTCCTGGACCTTCGGCATGCGCGACATGCCGCCGACCAGAACGACCTCGCCGATCTCACCGGCGGTGACGCCGGCATCCTTCAGCGCTTTGCGGCAGGGCTCGACGGTCTTCTGGATGAGGTCATCGACCAGCGCCTCGAACTTGGCGCGGGTGAGCTTCATCGTCAGATGCTTCGGGCCGGTCTGGTCCGCGGTGATGAAGGGCAGGTTGATCTCGGTCTGCGTCGTCGAGGACAGCTCGATCTTGGCCTTTTCAGCGGCTTCCTTCAGACGCTGCAAGGCGAGCTTGTCGTTGCGCAGGTTGATGCCCTGCTCCTTCTGGAATTCATCGGCGAGATAGCCCACGAGGCGCATGTCGAAATCTTCGCCGCCGAGGAAGGTGTCGCCGTTGGTCGACTTCACCTCGAACACGCCGTCGCCGATCTCGAGGATGGAGATATCGAAGGTGCCGCCGCCGAGGTCATAGACGGCGATCGTGCCGGCCTTGGTCTTGTCCAGGCCATAGGCGAGCGCAGCCGCGGTCGGCTCGTTGATGATGCGCAGCACTTCGAGGCCCGCGATCTTGCCGGCGTCTTTCGTCGCCTGGCGCTGGGCGTCGTTGAAGTAGGCGGGAACGGTGATGACGGCCTGGTCGACCTTCTGGCCGAGATGGGCCTCCGCGGTCTCCTTCATCTTCTGCAGGATGAACGCCGAGACCTGCGAGGGCGAGTAGGTCTGGCCGTCGGCCTCGACCCAGGCATCGCCGTTGGAAGCCTTCACGATCTTGTACGGGACGAGCTTCTTGTCCTTCTCGACCATCGGGTCGTCGTAGCGGCGGCCGATGAGGCGCTTCACGGCGAAGAAGGTGCGCTCGGGATTGGTGACGGCCTGGCGCTTGGCCGGCTGGCCGACGAGGCGCTCACCGTCATCGGTGACGGCGACGATCGACGGCGTCGTGCGCATGCCTTCGGAATTCTCGATGACTTTGGCGTTCTTGCCATCCATCACGGCGACGCACGAATTCGTGGTGCCGAGGTCGATCCCAATGACCTTTCCCATGGTCCTGATATCCTTCTTTTTGCGGCAGGTTGGCTGGGCCCAGAAGGCACCCGAACCGAAACCCCCTAAGATCAAACATCCGCGATATTGCGATGATTGAGGCTCATATAGGAGGGGGGTAGGGGCCCGCAAGGACCGAACCTACGTTTGTGCCGCGAAAACATCGGGTTTTGGAAGATGATATCCGGGCTCCACCGCCCTTGCGGGTGAGGAATTATTAACAGGTTCGCCCTTCGGCAAGCCCCCGCTACCGCAACCGGCCCGCCCTGTCGCGGCGAGGCCAAACCCGCTAAAAGGCGGACCGGCCGGAGAACCGGTGCAGCTGCTTCGCGCGACAAAGCGGCCCGGTAGCCGACCATCGAACGGCCTCAATGTGAACCAATCAGAGTGCCCATGAAGCTGATCCGCCCCCTCGCCGCGCTCGCCCTCCTCGCCGCAACAGCGTTTCCGGCCTTCGCCGCCGACGCCGTCTTCCCGCCCGGCTTGCGTCTCGGCATGGTGCCGTTGATCGGGCTCAGCACGGCCAAGAGCTTTCCGGGCTTCGAGAGCGAGGACGGCAGCGTCAAAGTGCTGATCACCGAGTTGCCGCCGGCGGCCTATGGCGAGGTCGCGAGCGCCTTCAACTCCGGTCCCGCCGGCGTCAATGGCGTCAAGCAGGACAAGATCGAAACGCCCGCGGGCCTGGCCTATTTCACCACCGAGAGTGGTAAGGCCGGCGATACTCCGGTGAAGCGCTATTCGATGATCGTGCCGGGCGCCGGGTTCTCCGGTTATGTCGCGGTGCAAATTCCGGAGAATGCGACCAAGATCTACACGGATGAAGCGGTGCGGCAGATGTTCGCGAGCACCGTCACCCGCAGGCAGGTCTCGGCGGAAGAGCAGATCGCGCTGATGCCGTTCAAGATCACCGATCTGGCCGACTTCAAGGATATCCGGACGCTCGCGCCGGGCTCGAGCATCATCCTGGCCGACGGCGATGAGAGCATCGGTTACGAGTCGAAGCCGTTCATGATTCTAGGCGTGATCGGCGCGACCCCGCAGCAGCCCGACGACCGCGCCCGCTTCGCGCAGGAGGCGGCACTGCAGATTCCCGGCGTGCGCGAATCGCGCATCACCATGTCCGAGCCGATCCGCATCAACGGCCAGCAGGGCTTCGAGACCCGGATCGACGGCGTCAGCGGCAAGGACAAGATCCCCGTGACCGTGGTGCAGTGGATCCGCTTCTCGAGCGGCGGCGCCTCGCTGCGCATCATCGCCAGCGCCCCGCGCGAGCAGTGGCTGCCCGCCTTCACCCGATTCCGCGCCGTGCGCGACGGGATTCAGCCGAAGGGCTAGGCCAAGGCGGCATCGAATCCTCGGTGTCGCCTAAATAGCGCGAGCCGCCGAGCAACCCCGCGGCTCCTCACCATGAGGATCCGAGACTCAGTTCGGCGCGCCGCTCGACTCATTGTTGTTGGCCGCGGGCGCCGCCTTCGCGCCGCCCTTGGCAACGCCGACCAGCGCCGGGCGCAGCACGCGCTCGCCGATCGTGTAGCCGGCCTGCATGATCTGCACGACGGTGCCCGACGGCACCGAGGCATCAGGCACTTCGAACATCGCCTGATGGAAATTCGGATCGAACTTCTGCCCCTGGGGATCGAGTTTCTTGACACCGTGCTTCTCGAGCGCGCTGTGCAGCGAGCGCTCGGTGAGCTCGACGCCTTCGATCAGCCCCTTCAGGCCGGCATCGGCATTGGCGCGCGCCTCCGCCGGGACGGCATCGAGCGCGCGCTGGAGATTGTCGGCGATGTCGAGCACGTCGCGGGCAAAGCCGGTGATGCCGTAGAGGCGGGCGTCGGCGACTTCCTTGCTGGTGCGCTTGCGCAGATTTTCCATCTCGGCCAGCGTCCGCAGCATGCGGTCGCGCGCTTCAGCCGCTTCCTTCTGCAACGTCTCGACCGAACCGGGCTCGGGATCGTCCGGCATGATGTAGGGTTTCGACACCACGGGCTCGCCGGTCGCTGCAGTCGTGTCTTGAGGTTGCCGGTCTTGCTCGGTCATCGGCTCTAATCTCGAACTGTTTCAGGGATGTTGGCCCGGATATCGTGCCTAAACTCGCGAAAATCAAGCGCCCGTGATCGGCGGAAACGCCGGTCAGCCCCCCAGAAGGCGGCTGACGATCCGTGCGGCGTAGTCCACGGTCGGGATCACGCGGGCATAATTCAGTCGCGTCGGGCCAATCACGCCGAGGACGCCGACGATGTGGCCGGCGGCATCCCGATAGGGCGAGATGATGGTGGACGATCCCGACAGCGAGAACAGCTTGTTCTCGCTGCCGATGAAGATGCGCACACCCTCAGCGGTTTCGGCCCGGCCGAGCAGGTCGATGACGCCGCGCTTGGTCTCGAGATCGTCGAACAGCAGGCGCACCCGCTCCAGGTCCTCCAGCGCGTGCAGATCTTCGAGCAGATTGGCATGGCCGCGGACGATGAGCTGGCGATCCTCGTTCTCGCCGCCGGACCAGCTGGCGATGCCGGCCGAGATCACTTTTTGCGTCAGCTGATCCAGCTCGGCGCGCGCAGCGCCGAGAGCAGTCTCGAGCTCGAGCCGCGCCTCGGCCAGCGTGCGGCCGCGGATGCGGGAATTGAGGAAATTGCCGGCCTCGGCGAGTGCCGAGGAGGGAACTCCGGGCGGCAGCGTCAGCACGCGGTTTTCGACCTGGCCGTCCTCGCCGACGAGGATCACCAGCGCCTTCTCCGGTTCCAGGCGGACGAACTCGATATGCTTCAGCCGCGCATTGGATTTTGGCGTCAACACGACGGCTGCGGCGCGGGTCAGGCCCGACAGCCGCATCAGGGCCTGGTCCAGCGCCGCCTCGACCGACTGCGCCTCGCCGACGGAGGAGAGCTGGCTCTGGATCGACTGCCGCTCGGCCTCGTTGAGGTCGCCGACCTGCATCAGGGCGTCGACGAAGAAGCGCAGCCCCAATTCCGTCGGCAGCCGGCCGGCGGAGGTGTGGGGCGCATAGATCAGGCCGAGCTGTTCCAGATCGGCCATGACGTTGCGGACCGAGGCCGGCGACAGCGGCATGGCGATCAGGCGGGAAATATTGCGCGAGCCCACCGGCTCGCCGGTCGCGAGATAGCTTTCGACAATTTGACGAAAGATGTCGCGGGAACGCTCGTTGAGCTGGGCAAGGCCTGCGCGCGGCGCGATCAGATGGATCGGATCGTGATGGGCCACAGACGGCAACTCCTCTCAGGTGCTCGTAATTTGTCCATCCGGACCGCTTCTGACAAGCGCGGCGTTTGCGGCCTCCAGGGGTGAAAAAGCCTTGCCGCCCATCCCTGCCGCACCTACAAGCACCGCCAGCAGCCTTTCCCGCGAGTTTTGGAGGATTCCCATGCGGCCAAGCCGCCGTGCGCCCGACGAACTGCGCCCCGTGACGCTGGAGCGGGGCGTGGTCAAATATGCGGAAGGTTCCTGCCTGGTGAAGTTCGGCGACACCCATGTGCTGGTCACCGCCACGCTGGAGGACCGCCTGCCGCCGTGGCTGAAAGGCCAGGGGCGCGGCTGGGTCACCGCCGAATACGGCATGCTGCCGCGCGCGACCTCGGAGCGCACCCGCCGCGAGGCCTCCGCCGGCAAGCAAAGCGGCCGCACGGTCGAGATCCAGCGCCTGATCGGCCGCTCGCTTCGCACCATCATCAATCTCGAAGCGCTCGGCGAGCGCCAGATCACGGTCGATTGCGACGTGCTTCAGGCCGACGGCGGCACCCGCACGGCCTCGATCACCGGCGCATGGGTCGCGCTTGCCGACTGCATCAACTGGATGAAGGCGCGCAACATGGTCAAGGCCAACGTGCTGCGCGACAACGTCGCCGCGATCTCCTGCGGCATCTACAACGGCACGCCGGTGCTCGATCTCGACTATGCCGAGGATTCGGAAGCCGAGACGGACGCCAATTTCGTGATGACGGGCGATGGCCGCATCATCGAGGTGCAGGGTACCGCGGAACGCGAACCGTTCACGGAAGCCGAGCTCCTGGCGCTCATGGCGCTGGCCCGCAAGGGCGTCGCGCGTCTGGTGGACTTGCAGAAACTGGCTGTGGCGTAGTCAATAGGCCATGCACCGCCGAATCACGGACAAGCTCGTCATCGCGACCCACAATCCCGGCAAGCTCGCCGAGATGAAGGAGCTGCTTGCGCCGTACGGTATCGCGGCGGTATCGGCCGGCGAGCTCGGCCTGACCGAGCCCGAAGAGACCGGCAACGATTTCCGCAGCAACGCCGCGATCAAGGCGATCGCGGCGGCGCAGGCAACCAAGCTTCCCGCCTTCGCCGATGATTCCGGCATCGTCGTCGACGCGCTCGACGGCGCGCCCGGAATCTACAGCGCGCGCTGGGCCGGCCCCTCCAAGGATTTCAACGCGGCGATGGCGCAGATCGAGCGCCTGTTGCAGGAGCGCGGCGCCACCACGCCGGACAAGCGCACGGCGCACTTCGTTTCCGCGCTCTGCGTCGCCTGGCCCGACGACCATCTCGAAGAGGTCGAGGCCCGCGTCGACGGAACGCTGATCTGGCCGCCGCGCGGAAATGCCGGATTTGGTTATGACCCGATGTTTCTGCCCGATGGTCACACGCGCACCTTTGGCGAGATGACCAGAATCGAAAAGCACGGCCTGCCGCCGCTCGGTCTCGGCCTTTCGCACCGCGCCCGCGCCTTCGTCAAACTGGCGGAGATCTGCCTTGAGCCGCGCTAGAGCGTTTTCGAGCGAAGTGGATACCGGTTCGCGCCAGGAAAACGCGTCGAAACAAGGATCCGAGGCCTTCGGCGTCTACGTGCACTGGCCGTTCTGCCTGTCGAAGTGCCCCTATTGCGACTTCAACAGCCATGTCCGCCACGCCGCGATCGACGAGGCGAGGTTCGCCTCCGCTTTTGCTCGCGAGATCGCAACGACCGCCGAGCGTGCGCCCGGCCGCCAAGTCACCTCGATCTTCCTCGGCGGCGGCACGCCGTCCTTGATGCAGCCTGCAACGGTCGGCGCGGTGCTCGACGCGATCGGCAAGCACTGGACCGTCGCCAGCGACGTCGAAGTGACGCTGGAGGCGAACCCGACCAGCGTCGAGGCCACGCGCTTCGCAGGCTATCGCAGCGCCGGCGTCAATCGCGTGTCGCTCGGCGTCCAGGCACTCGACGATGCCTCGCTGAAGGCGCTGGGTCGCATGCACAGCGCGCGAGAGGCGCTGGATGCCGTCGCCATCGCGCGCCGCTCGTTCGACCGCTATTCGTTCGACCTGATCTACGCCCGCCCCGACCAGACGCCGGCGATGTGGGCCGACGAGCTGCGTCTTGCGATCGATGAAGCGGCCGAGCACCTGTCGCTCTACCAATTGACGATCGAGGAAGGCACGCCGTTCTTCGGCCTGCACAAGGCCGGTAAATTGAAGACGCCGGACGAGGCGGTCGCGCGCGCGCTCTACGACGTCACGCAGGAGACCTGCGACAAGCTCGGTCTGCCAGCCTACGAGATCTCCAACCACGCCCGCCGAGGCGCCGAGTGCCGGCACAATCTGGTCTACTGGCGCGGCGAGGAATATGCCGGCATCGGCCCCGGCGCGCACGGCCGCCTCGACATCGAGGGCGTGCGGCACGCCATCGCCACCGAGAAGCGCCCCGAAGCCTGGCTGATGCGGGTCGAGACCGGTGGCCATGGCATCGTCACCGACGAGCTGCTCAACAGCGAGGAGCGCGCCGACGAATTCCTGCTGATGGGGTTGCGCCTCGCTGAAGGCATCGACCCCGAGCGCTACAAGGCCCTTTCGGGTCGCCCGCTCGACCCCAAGCGCATCGCGCTGCTGCGCGAGGAAGGCGCGATCACGGTGGACCCGACGGGCCGCCTGCGCGTGACCAGCAGCGGATTCCCGGTGCTGGATGCGGTGGTCGCGGATCTGGCGGCGTAAGCCTGAGCGCCTAAATCAGCGCTCCCTCGCCCGCTTGCGGGAGAGGTAAACCATCACGCCCCAAAGCTCTTCGGTGAGCCCGCGACCGCAACACCGCCACCTTGCGTCACCTTCATCACCGCGAGCCCGCGCTCGTTCGTGCCGTCGGCGCGGAAGCGGAACAGGCCGTCGATGCCGGCGAAGCCGGAAGGATTGGTGAGCACGTCGGACGAGAAGCGCGTGGTGCCTTGCGTGCGCGCGAGCGCGGCGACGAGAGCGACCGCATCATAGGCGAGCGTCGCGGTGCGGATCGGCTCTGCGCCGTATTTGGTACGGTAGCGGCCCGAGAAGGCGCGGAAGCCGGCCGGGTCGGGCGCGGCGTAGAGGCCGCCCTGAAGCGCCGGGCTCGCATAGACGCGCGGATTGTCCCACAGCCCGGTACCGAGCAGCTGGATGTTGCGCAGGTTTGCGCCTGCCGCCGTCATGGCATCCGCCACCGTCACGACGGCATCGCCGTCGTCGGCGATGAACAGCGCATCCGCGCTGCCAAGCTGCTGCGCCACGGTGCGCGCCGGGTTGGCGCGGTCGGCGCCATATCTCTCGAACGCGACGATGCGCCCGCCGCGCCGCGGCACCGCCGCCTTCACCGCGGCCTCGACGACATTGCCATAGGCATTGTCGGGCACCAGCACGGCGACGGATCGCTTTCCGATGCTGGCGGAATATTCGATGATGCGGTTGACGTCGGACTCCGGCAGGAAGCTCAGGAGATAGACACCGCGTCCGGCGATGCTGGAATCGGTCGAGAAGGCGATGACGGAAATGCCGCGCGTGCGCGCGACCTGCGCCACGGCCGGCACGGACTGTGCAAACAGCGGCCCCAGGATGATCTCGGCGCCTTCGTCGACCGCCTGCTGCGCACCGGCTTGCGCGCCTTGGGGGCTGCCATTGTCGTCCTTGATCAGGAGCTGGATGTTCGGATTCTGGAACTCGGCCAGAGCCATCTCGGCGGCGTTGCGCATGGATTGCGCGGCGAGGCCGGCATTGCCGGCCGCCGAGAGCGGCAGGATCAGGCCGACCTTCACGCCGCCGGTGCCGGCGGTCGTGGCCTGTTGCTGCGGACCCGCCGGCTGGGCCGGCGGCGCGGAACTCGAGAACGGATTGGAGAATTGGCTGAGGCTTTGCTGCACGCCGGCGCAGGCCGACAGCACGGGCGCGCCGAGCAACAGGCCGAGCGCACTCCGCCGGGTCGCTCCCGACGAGCGGAACCCCGGAACGGGAGACTTTGGATGACGCGGGCCCACCATGGCAGCTTCTCTTCTGACCGGCCGTCGCCAGCCGCTCATGACATTCCTTCCGCGACACAGGCCGCGGATTCAGGCATATAGTCGGCGAATAGTTAACCGAAACAAAAGGATAATAACCGCTTAACGCGGAAGCCTCCCCGTCCCGGCAACTGCTCGCCGTCTTCGTTCAGCATCAAGGCGGCGTTTCCGTCGTGAATATGGCGCGAAGGTCCCCATTCCCGCCCCGCGTGATCTTGATCGATCACATTCCCGTCCGTTATCCGCCCCACCTCGGCACCATCTTTTTCAGCCAGCCGGTTCCCAGCCCTGCGCATCATGCCTAAGTTGACCCATTATGCGCGCAAACCCGGCTCCGATAAATACGTCAGAAGCTCAGGACGCCGCCCCGCGCGGTTTCTCCATCGATGCCCATCGGCTCACGGCGTCGAAGGCCGCACCGGGCCTCCACCTGGTCGCAACCCCCATCGGCAATCTCGGCGACATCACGCTGCGCGCGCTGCAGACGCTCGCCGGCGTCGATGTCATCTTCTGCGAGGACACCCGCATCACGCGGCGCCTGACGGAGCGCTACGCCATTGCGGCCCAGCTCAAGCAATATCACGAGCACAACGCCGAAGCCGCGCGACCAAAGATTCTGGAAGCGCTCGCGGCTGGCGGCTCGGTCGCGCTGGTCTCCGACGCGGGCACGCCACTAATTTCCGATCCCGGTTTCAAGCTGGTGCGCGAGGTCTGCGCCGCCGGCCATGCGGTGCATGCGCTGCCCGGCCCGTCCTCGGTGCTGGCAGCCCTGTCGGTCGCCGCGCTGCCGACCGATCGCTTTTTCTTCGAGGGCTTCTTGCCGGCGAAATCCGCCGCGCGCCGCGCTCGCCTGGCCGAGCTTGCACGTATCGACGCCACGCTGGTGATGTTCGAATCGGGCAATCGGATGCAGGCCACCCTGACCGACCTCGCCGAGATCATGGGCGAGCGGGAAGCCGCAGTCTGCCGCGAGCTGACGAAATTGCACGAAGAGGTCAGGCGTGCGCCTCTGGCCGAATTCGCGCGGCAGGCCGACGCGCCTGAGACGCGCGGCGAATTCGTCCTGGTGATCGGCCCGCCTGCAGCCGACGCCGAGGTGCTGGCATCGGACGCACTCGACGATCTCTTGCGCGAGCAGCTTGCCGCTCACACCGTGAAGGACGCCGTGGCGCACGCGGTGGCGCTCTCGGGGCGGCCGCGCCGCGAGGTCTATGCCCGCGCGCTCGAGCTCGCGAAGGATCTGCGAGGCGGCGATGGCGAAGACTGAGAACCCCCGGGAACCAAAGGTCGCCTCGCCCGAGCGCGTCGCCGCGTTTCGCACCGGCATCTCCGCCGAGAGCCGCGCCGCGGCCTATCTGATGGCCAAGGGCTACCGCATCCTCGCCAAGCGCTACCGCACCCCGCATGGCGAGATCGACATCGTGGCGCGCCGACGCAATTTGATCGCCTTCGTCGAGGTCAAGGCGCGGGCGAGCCTGGACGACGCCGCGTTCGCCGTGACGCCCCGCCAGCAGCAGCGCATCATCGACGCCGCGCAAGGCTGGCTCGTGGCGCATCCCGAGCATGCCGAATTCGAATTGCGATTCGACGCCATGCTGATTGCGCCGCGCTCGCTTCCGCGCCATGTGTTGGCGGCATTCGACGCCTCGACCTGAAAGGCAGACCATGAAGCTCAACGTCGCCGTCCAGATGGACCCCATTGCCCGCATCAACATCAAGGGCGATTCCACCTTTGCGCTGCTTCTGGAGGCGCAAAAGCGCGGCCATGGCCTGTCCTATTACACGCCCGACAAGCTCTCGATGGTCGGCGATGAACTGGTCGCACCGGTTCAGCTCCTGACCGTGCGCGACGAGCCCGGCAATCACTTCACTCTCGGAGAGCCCAGGCGCGAAGCGCTGAACGGCTTCGACGTGGTGCTGCTGCGCCAGGACCCGCCGTTCGACCTCGCCTACATCACCTCGACGCATTTCCTGGAGCGCATCCATCCGAAGACGCTGGTGGTCAACGATCCCGCCTCGGTGCGCAACGCGCCGGAGAAGCTGTTCGTGATGAATTTTCCGCAGCTGATGCCGCCGACGCTGATCTCGCGCGACCTCGACGAGATCAATGCGTTTCGCGACAGGCACGGTGCCGTCGTGATGAAGCCGCTGCACGGACATGGCGGCGCGGCGGTGTTCCGCGTGATGCCGCAGGACATGAATTTCGGCTCGCTGTTCGACATGTTCTCGGTCACTTTCAAGGAGCCCTGGGTGATCCAGCAATTCATCCCGGAGGTGAAGCACGGGGACAAGCGCATCATCCTGGTCGACGGCGAGTTCGCCGGCGCGGTGAACCGCGTGCCGGCCACTGACGACCTGCGCTCCAACATGGTACGCGGTGGGGCGGCACAGGAGACCGAGCTTACGCCGCGCGAACGCGAGATCTGTGCGACGCTCGGCCCGGCGCTGCGCCAGCGCGGCCTGTTGTTCGTCGGCATCGACGTCATCAACGGCAACCTCACCGAGATCAACGTGACCTCACCGACGGGCATCCGCGCCATCGCGCGGCTCGGCGGCCCCGACGTCGCAGCGAAGATCTGGGACGTGATCGAGCACAAGCGTAAGAAGTAGCTTCTTGCGGCCCGGATGCGCGCGGCGACCTCGCGGTGCGCGCTAACCACCCGTTCACCATGGTGCCCCCGCGCCTCGCGCGGACGCGCGTGTCAAACTGCGTGAAACTACGGAGCCGCGCGCCGGTCGAATAACGCCGCGTTCACCATCTGCCGAAATCCGGCATCGCGACTGACGCGCGCGTTCCGCCTCGCAACACCCCTTATACTTTTACTCCCTACTCATCGACACGGGGGAACACGCCAGGTGCGGTTCGAGTACCCCGCGTAAGAGTAGAAGAGTATGAATACCGCACGCATTGTCGTTCTCGTCATTGCGCTGGGCGCCGGCGGCGTCGCTGCGTATCTGGCGAGCGGCTACCAGAACGCGCCCGCGCCTGTCCTGTCCGTCGCCGAGAAGCTGCCGACGGTCGAGGTCCTCGTCGCGAAGAACGACATCCAGCTTGGCCAAGCCGTCAAGCCCGACGACCTGCAATGGCAGGCCTGGCCGGCCGCGACCGCGAGCAGCGCCTTCATCCGCCGCGACAGCAGGCCCGAAGCGCAGACCCAGATCGCCGGCTCGATCGCACGCGTGCCTCTGATGCAGGGCGAGCCGATCCGCGAGCAGAAGCTGGTCAGGGCCGAGGGCTCCGGCTTCATGGCCGCAATTCTGCCGTCCGGAATGCGCGCCGTTTCCACCGAGATTTCCGCCGAAACCGGCGCAGGCGGCTTCATCCTTCCGAATGACCGCGTCGACATCGTGCTGACCCGCCGCCTGAAGAATCCGGATGGCGATAACGGTCCGACCGGCGGCAACGACCTCGTTTTGTCCGAGGTCATCCTCACCAATATCCGCGTGCTCGCGATCGACCAGGCGCCGAAGGAAAAGGACGGCCAGAACGCCGTGGTCGGCAAGACCGTCACGCTCGAGCTCCGGCCCGACCAGGTCGCCACGCTCTCGGCCGCACGCCAGGGCGGGACGCTGACGCTCGCGCTGCGCAGCATCGTCGATGCCAACGCGGTCGACGGCACGCCCGAGGATCAGGCGATCAGGCGAACGGGCGGCGTGAACGTGATCCGCTACGGCGTGCAGGCACGGCAACTGACGTCACAGAAGTGATGGGGACAGCATGAACTACGGGGGTGAAAGGTCGGGCATGCGCATTCGGGGGAAGCGCGCGCGCTCGTTCCTGGCGGGGACGGTGTTGATGCTGGGGCTGCTCGCGGCTTCCGATGTCGTCAGAGCCGCGGATGCGCCGGTCGGCGACCAGGCGCCGATGCAGGCGTCGGACCTTGGCCTGTCGCCGGTCGCGACCGTCGCCCCGGCGAGGACGCGCTTCCTGTCGCTCGGCGTCGGCAAATCCGTCGTCATCGACCTGCCGCGCGAGGTCAAGGACGTGCTGGTGGCCGATCCCAAGATCGCCAACGCGGTGATTCGCTCGGCCCAGCGCGCCTACATCATCGGCGGCCAGGTCGGCCAGACCAACGTGGTGTTCTTCACTGCCGACGGGCAGCAGGTCGCCTCCTACGACATCGCTGTGAAGCGCGATCTCAACGGCATGCGCACGGCGCTGCGCCAGTCCCTGCCAGGCGTGCAGATCGAAGGCGTCGGCGACAGCGTGATGCTGACCGGCTCGGTGTCGAGCCCGGTCGAGGCCCAGCAGGCCGGCGACGTCGCTGCAAAGCTCGTCGGCGGCTCGGACAAGGTCGTCAACAACATCGTCGTGCGCGGCCGCGACCAGGTCATGCTCAAGGTCGTGGTCGGCGAAGTCCGCCGCGATATCGTCAAGCAGCTGGGCGTCGATCTCAGCGCCAGCCTCAACGCCGGCACGGCGGTGGTGAATTTCAACAATTCCAACCCGTTCTCTGTCGCTGGCGGGCCGATCGTCGGCAGCAATGGCCTCGGCCTCGCCGGCGTTTCCAAGGGCGTCGCCACGGTCAGTGCCACGATGCGGGCGATGGAAAGCGCCGGTGTCATGCGCACGCTGGCCGAACCGAGCCTCACCGCGATCTCGGGCGAATCCGCAACCTTCATCGCCGGCGGCGAATTCCCGATTCCCGCAGGCTATTCCTGCGACCCGGTCACCCACGTCTGTACCACCCAGATCAGCTACAAGAAGTTCGGCATCTCGCTCAACTTCACCCCGGTCGTGCTCAGCGAGGGCCGCATCAGCCTGCGCGTGATGACCGAGGTCTCGGAGCTGTCGAATACGAACTCGATCACGTTGACGCAGGCGGTGTCCGCGACATCGAGCAACTCGATCACCATCCCTTCGATTCAGACGCGCCGCGCCGAGACGACGCTGGAAATTCCCTCGGGCGGCTCGATGGCAATGGCCGGCCTGATCCAGCAGCAGACCAAGCAGGCGATCAACGGCCTGCCCGGCATCGACCAGGTGCCGATCATCGGCGCGCTGTTCCGCAGCCGGGACTTCGTCAACAACGAGACCGAGCTGATGGTGATCGTGACGCCCTATGTGGTGCGCGCGGTCGCCCAGAAGGAATTGTCGCGTCCCGACGACGGCTTCGCACCGGCATCGGATGCGCAGACGGCGCTGCTCGGCCGCATGAACCGCCTCTATGGCGTCGCGCGCCGCGTCGATCCGATCAACGGCGCGCCCGATGATTTCGGCTTCATCATCGACTGAAACGAACGGTTTGGGGACCGGTAGGAACGGGGCAAGAGGGGACCAGGCGATGATGACAACATCAGCCGATCGACGTCGCAACCGACGGATCGCGCTGGCATTGACGGCCCTGTCCGTCATGCTCGGCGCCTGCAACACCACGGAGATCGTCACCCAGACGGTTCCGACCGACTATCGCCAGCGCCACCCGATCGCGGTGCAGGAAGGCAAGAAGTCGATCGTGATCTTCGTCGGCAAGGCGAGGGGCGGCCTCTCGGCCGCACAGCATTCGGACGTCGCCGGCATTGCCCGGGAATGGTTGCACGAAGGCACCGGCTCGATCGTCGTCGACGTTCCCGTCGACACCGCCAATTCGCGCGCGGCGGCCGCGACCTTTCAGGAGATCCGGTCCGTGCTCACGTCCGCGGGCGTGCCATCGCGTGCCGTCGTCCAGCATCCGTATCGCCCCGAGGACCCCGGGCTGCTGCCCACCATCCGCTTGAGCTATTCGAAGATCAAGGCAGTCGCGGGCCCCTGCGGGCTCTGGCCTGAAGACATCGGCCCCAACATCCTCGACCCCGGCTATAACGAGAACCGGCCCTATTTCAACCTGGGCTGCGCCAGCCAGCGCAATCTCGCAGCGATGATCGACAATCCGGCCGACCTCGAGCAGCCGCGCGGCGAGACGCCCGCCTATACCGCACGGCGCAACATCGCCTTCGAGCGCTACCGCAAGGGCACGCCGATCGCGACGCCCTCACCCGACGCCGACAAGGCCAAACTCAGCGATACCGGCAAATGACAGGCATCCACGACGACGCGGACGATCCGCGGCACCCCGAGGAACATATCGCACCGGTTCCCCGTATTTCGGTGCAAGCCTTTTGCGAGACCGAGCAGACGCTCGCTGCGGTGACCGCGGCGGGTCAGGATCGCCGGCTTGCCAAGGCCCACCTCACCGCGAAGGAGGGCGGCCTCGCCGCGGCGATCGAGGTCTATGAATCGATGCCGACCCCGAACGTGATCGTCATCGAATCCGACGGCACGCGCGACATCCTCGAGGGGCTCGACGACCTCGCCGGCGTCTGCGATCCCGGCACGCGCGTGGTGGTGATCGGCAACCCCAACGACACCGCGCCCTATCGCGAGCTGGTACGCCGCGGCGTCAACGATTACGTGGTCGGACCGGTCGAGACCCTCGATGTCGTCCGCTCGATCTGCAGCCTGTTCTCGGCCTCCGAGGCCATCATCACCGGCCGTGTGATCGCGGTGGTCGGCGCCAAGGGTGGTGTCGGTGCGTCCACCGTCGCGCATAATGTGGCCTGGACCATCGCCCGAGACCTTTCGCTCGATTCAGTCGTGATCGACCTCGACCTCGCCTTCGGCACCGCCGGCCTCGACTACAACCAGGATCCGGTGCAGGGCATCGCCAACGCGGTGCTGTCGCAGGACCGGCCGGATACCGCGCTGATGGAGCGGCTGCTCGCCAAATGCACCGATCGTCTCAGCCTCCTGGCAGCGCCCGCCACGCTCGACCGGGTCTACGATTTCGGCGCCGAGGCTTTTGACGCGGTGTTCGACACGCTGCGCATGACCACGCCCTGCATCGTGCTCGACGTTCCCCATCAATGGTCCGGCTGGACACGGCGCGCGCTGGTCAACGCCGACGACATCGTGATCGTGGCCGAGCCCGACCTCGCGAACCTGCGCAACACCAAGAACATGCTGAGCGTGCTGAAGGCAGCGCGCCCCAACGACCGGCCGCCGCTGTACTGCCTCAACCAGGTCGGCATGCCCAAGCGCGCGGAGATCGAGGTCAAGGCGTTCGCCAAGACCATGGAGAGCCAGCCGATCGCGGTGATCCCGTTCGACTCGAAACTGTTCTCGACCGCAGCCAACAACGGCCAGATGATCGCGGAGGTCGCCAAGAACCATCGCACCACTCTTCTGTTCCAGAACATGGCGAACCGTCTCGCCGGCCGCGGCGAGGTGAAGAAGCCGAAGCGCTCGCTGCTCGAGCCGCTGCTGAAAAAGCTGAAAGGCAGGCCGGGGCGTGGATCAGCGCCACATCGCAAGGCGTCGTAAGCGCACACCAAAAAACGCGGATTACCTGTCCGCCCGCTGCTGCTTCTTGGCCAGCAGCTGCCGCAGCGCGGTGACCTTGGCCGCTGCCTGGTCCGGCGGCAGATCGGCTTTCACGAGGATTTCGGCCTCGGCCTCGCGGCCCTGCAATCCCAGCACGAGCGCGAGATTGGCGCGGACCCGCACATCGCTCTGATTGCGCTGATAGGCGCGGCCGAGCACCTGTTCGGCCTTCGCCAGATTGTTTTGCAGCATATAGGATAGGCCGAGATTGGACAGCACGGTCGGCTCGTCCGGCACGATCTTCAACGCCGCGGCGTAATATTGCTGCGCCTCCTCGTTGCGGCCGAGCTGATCGAGCGCTGCGCCCTGCGCCGACAGGATTCGCCAGTCCGGATCCTCAGGCGCATGCGCACGGCCGAGCACGTCGAAGGCCCGCTGGAAGTTGCCGCTGTCGGCGAGCGCGCGGCCATAGCCGGCGAGCAGCGCCTTGTTGTTGGGATGGGCAAGCACGGCCTGCTCCAGCACCGCGACGGCCTGCGCGCGCTGGCCGGTGTCGCGCAGCGCCTTGCCATAGGCGAGCGCGACGCCGGGATCGCTCGGCTTGGCACGATAGCGCTCGCGCAACGCGTCCAGCTCCGGCTTGGCGTCGGACCTGGCGGCCGTTTCCGATTTGGCGCCGAGCGCGCCGGTCACATCCTCTATGCCATTGGTCTGGCAGCCGCCGAGGACAAGGACCAAGAACGCAGGAAGCAGGAATCTCGCCGAAGCAAGGGCGGGGGACGGACGCTTGGACATACTCTGATCACTCGGCGACTGATCAGAGATGCTGACCGATTAACGCTAAAGCCTCGTTAAAGAGGCGGTCCTCAAGACCTTAATCGACGAACTCGGCGCCGAACTCGCAGCCGATGCGCCAGCGCAGGCGGCATTGGCGGGAATAGTCGGGCGCGAAGATGATGGTGAACTGCGGCGGCACTTCCAGGAATTCCGCCACCACTTTCACGCCGCCATCCGAAATATCCGTGATCGTGCAATCCCGCGGCAGCGAGCCCGCGCCAAAATGGATCTTGGCGAGCCGGCTGCACACCCGACGTTCGCTTCTCCGGCGATTTACCAGCATGTTGCTACTTCACTTGTTAGACCACGGCCCATCCCGCACCCTCAGCAGTAGCGGACATTCGTTGGAATGTGCTGAGGACGGAAGCCCGCATTCGAAACGTAGTCTCCGCAACACGTTTACGATTGGTTAGGACTTGCATGGCTACGGCGAATTGTTCCCGTATTGTTCTTGCGAGGCGGGGGTCGTGCCTCAGTTTGAAATTTCTGCGGCTTGATCCCGCTTCTTGTAGGGGCCGCGCTTCTTCGGCGGGCCTTCGCGCAAGTCGATCAGTTGAACGATGTCCGTCATGGTCATGCGGTCTGAAACGAGACCGGCAGCCATCGCGGGCGTAGCGCCCTTAAGTGATTTGTGCGCCTTCACGAAATTATACCACACGAAGTAGAGCGAGAGCGCGTGATAGTGGTTCTCCACCTTTTTCGAAAAGGCGTTCGTGAGGCGAGTGAAGCGGCGCATTGACATGCGCATGGTGAGGTTCTGGCGCTCCACGTAAGACGTGGAAATGTGCGCCACGTCGGGCGAACCAAGGATCAAATCCTTATCGATGCCGATCAGCTTCGCCGGGCTGTAGCGCTTCTGCGGCTGCGGATCGCTGCCGTACAGCTTCACGAGCATTCCGTAGTCCACGCCATCCGGGCCGAATTCCTGGCTGACCGCGTGGAGGTAGGCCTTGTGGCCGTCCGTAGTGAGCTGCACGCGGTTCGCGAGGCGGGGCTTAAGGTCGGCAATGAAGGCGTTGGCGGCGCTCGCGTCGCGATCACCGACAAGCCAAGTCAGGATCAGCTTGGAGTCGGCATCAATAGCCGTCCACGTCCACACATCGCCGGAGCCGATCGGAGCGGCCTTGGCGCTCGCGACGTTCTTCGCCTTGGCATAGGCGAAGCTCCAGATTTCGTCGCATTGGATGCGCTCGGACTTCACGTTGCGAACGGTGGCGTCATGGAAGGCGGCGCAAGCGCTGCCGGCATCGACCAAGAGCTTCGTGACCGTGTTCAGGGAAACGTCCGTGACCCGAGAGATGGAGCGCATAGAAGAACCCTCGCAGAGCATCTGGAGGATTTGGGCGCGCTTCTCTGTAGGGAGTCTGTTCATGGACTGCATATGAACAGAACCCCTACAGATGTCAAGCATTTAGTTCAGTTTGGATTCCCTTGACTACTAAATCCTTGTAACCTTTTGGATTCGTAGGGTTTTTTAGTTGCGATGGGCGTAAAACTACCCCATAGTCATCCACGCGTGCCCCGGGTTGGACTCGAACCAACGTCCTCCGAGTTAGCAGCTCGGCGCTCTCTAGGCTTTTCACGGCTCCACTGAGCTACCGGGGCGCACGCAGACGAACTTGCGGCGGGTTTCCCCACCGCAAGCCGGTCACGATCAGAACTAGCTGGTGTCGTAGCGGTGCTTACCCATCGCCTTCACCTCCCTTCTAAGGACCCTGGTGTAGCAGCACCGGGGTCTTTCGCTTCTGCCGCCGACGGGACGAGGAACCAAGTTTGGCCCTCACGCCGCACCATCGGCGGTGTCTCCTTGGAGAGCCGATAGAGGCTCATCCCAATGGTTTTGTAGTGGATTTGGCGATTAAGGAAGGTCTCGACCTTCCGCCGCATCAGCGACGCTTTTTCGCCTTTGGCGCCGGCCTGCTTCAGGTAGAGCAGGATTAAGTCGCGGATTGACGGCTCTGCGCCCGCTGTGAGCGTCGTAGACGCTACGGTAGGCACGGGTGGGGCCGGAGGGGCTGGGTTGGGGATAGCTGCAGTGCCCACGATCCGCGGCGCAGCGTCCTCAAATAAGCTCGGCGCCTTTTCTGAAGGGCGCCACATGCTGGCCAGCCTATTCGAGTTCGGCGGTCTCACGATCATCGCCGGCTTCACGTCCTCCGGCAAAGCAATATCGACCCCGAATAGACGGCCGGCAGCGCGGCAATCGAACAAGGCGCGATCAAACCCACGAATTTCGCGGTCGATGTCAGACCGACGGCGAAGCGCGTCCGCGCGCTGCGTCATCAGATCGTTGTACTTATCGACGACCGCCTTGGCGGCAGTCCTGCGAACATCGTCGTCCATCTACGTCCACCCGATTCGACCGGATGGGTTCCTTGTAGATGTTCTACACAACGGATACAAGGGTAGGGTTTACGATTCCCAACGCTTTTGCGCAGCTTTCTTGCCAATCTCGCTCCGACGTTCGGGAGAAAGCGCGCCAGCCCGGGCTTTGCCGCCAACGGCGCCGCCCTTAGCCCGGTTCGGGGCCTTGCTAGGGGTGTCCTCCACCTCGCCGGTCGCGATCCTGCCGATCAGCATGGCGTTCTGTACGGTGTCGGCGTGGCGCTTCTCGCCTTTTGGACCCTTGGGCATGGAGCTTTCTCTAAGCCATTGATATTGGTTAACAAATTTTAACTTTTGGCGGTGCTTGAACCCTATTGCGGGTTTCTCGTTCTAAGCGTATATAGGCGGCTACCTCGCAGAACCTACTAGATTTAACAGGAACTGCGAGCATACAGAGGGCTCCTGCGGGAGCCCTTATTTATTTTTTGGGGGGGCGCGACATGAAACGAGGGGCGGTCTTCGTCGATGCGGGCTATCTGTTTGCCCAAGGCGGTGTGGCGCTCACGGGCAGTAAAAAACCCCGCTCCATTTTGGATTTGACGCCGGAAGCGGCCATTAGCGAGCTTCTCAGAGTTTTTACTGAGCGTGCGACGGACTGCGAATTGCTTCGCATCTACTGGTACGACGGAGCCAGCTTTAAAGGACCTACGATAGACCAAGACAGGATGGCGCACTTGGATAACGTCAAGGTGCGCTTGGGTTTACTCAACAGTGCTGGAGAGCAAAAGGGGGTCGATTCGCTGATCGTCACCGATCTAATCGAATTGGCTCGTCTGGGGGCCATAACAGATGCGGTTCTGTTGTCAGGCGATGAAGATGTTCGTGTTGGCGTTCAAATTGCCCAGAACTATGGCGTTCGCGTCCACTTGCTTGGAATAGAGCCAGCGCGAGGGTCACAATCTAAAGCTCTGATGCAAGAGGCTGATACAACATCCGTTCTGGAAAAAGCTGATGTCGCCAAGTTTCTTGTCGTGCGTCCGTCTGTACAATCAAGCGGGACATTAGGAGCTGCAACTGAGGCCTGGGCTGAAGTCGCTCACGTTGAAGTCCAAACCTCTTCTGGTGACGATCGAATCTCGCGTGTGGCCGCCTCCATCGTAGCGTCGATAGACGCCGAGGGAATTAAGGGCATTCATGAATACTGGGCCACGCAGCGTGGCGTCCCGCCGGAGTTTGATGGGAAGCTGCTTGGTCAATGCCGTGCTGAACTAGGCCGCGATCTTTCGCTTGAAGAGCGTCGCCAAGCGCGCGAGGCGTTCAGCAGCGCGGTTAGAAAAAACGGCTCGCCTCGGCGTGGCATGTTTTCCAGAAAGAACTAGCTCACAAATTCAAACTGAGGCACCACCGAGGCGGGGCGCTTGCTGCTACCCTCGATTGTGAAAGAACGGGCAGGCTGGTTCGAGCATGGTTCAGCGGGTTTCCACCGTCGCCTTTGAGGGGATCGAGGCCCGCGCGGTCGATGTGCAGGTTCAGGTCGCCCCCGGCCTGCCGGCCTTTGCCATCGTCGGCCTGCCGGACAAGGCGGTGTCGGAGGCGCGCGAGCGGGTGCGCGCGGCGCTGATCGCCTCGGGGCTGGCACTGCCGGCGCGGCGGATCATCGTCAATCTGGCCCCGGCCGACCTGCCCAAGGAAGGCAGCCATTACGACCTGCCGATCGCGCTCGGGCTGATGGCGGCGATCGGCGCCATCCCGCCGGATGCGCTGGCCGGCTTCACCGTGCTCGGCGAGCTCGGTCTCGACGGCTCGATCGCGCCGGTGGCCGGCGTTCTTCCCGCGGCGATCGGCGCCAATTCGCGCGAGGAAGGGCTGATCTGCCCCGCGGCCTGCGGCTCCGAGGCGGCGTGGGCGAGCCCGGACATCCAGATCATCGCGGCGAGTTCGCTGATCCAGATCGCCAACCATTTCAAGGGCACGCAGGTGCTGTCGCGGCCCTCGCCGAAGGTGCACGAGGCCGCCGCCTCCACGCTCGACCTGCGCGACATCAAGGGCCAGGAGAGTGCCAAGCGGGCGCTGGAGATCGCAGCCGCCGGCGGGCATCATTTGCTCATGATCGGCGCGCCAGGGGCCGGCAAGTCGATGCTGGCGGCGCGGCTGCCCTCGATCCTGCCGCCGCTGTCGCCGGGCGAGCTGCTCGAAGTCTCCATGATCGCCTCCGTGGCCGGCGAGATCGAGGGCGGCGCGCTGACGGCCAGGCGGCCGTTCCGCTCGCCGCATCATTCCGCCAGCATGGCCGCGCTCACCGGCGGCGGCATGCGCGCCAAGCCCGGCGAGATCTCGCTGGCGCATCAGGGCGTGCTGTTCCTCGACGAATTGCCGGAGTTCGATCCGCGCGTGCTGGATTCGCTGCGCCAGCCGCTGGAGAACGGCGAGGTCGCGGTGTCGCGCGCCAATCACCGCGTGACCTACCCCGCCCGCTTCATGCTGGTCGCCGCGATGAATCCCTGCCGCTGCGGCAATGCGTTCGAGCCCGGCTATGCCTGCAAGCGCGGCCGCATCGACCGCTGCACCGGCGACTACCAGGCGCGCATCTCCGGTCCCCTGATGGACCGCATCGACCTGCGCATCGAGGTGCCGGCCGTGACCGCGGCCGACCTGATCCTGCCGCCGCCGGCCGAAGGATCAGCCGAGGTCGCCGCGCGCGTGGCGGCGGCGCGCGACATCCAGCTCGCGCGCTATGCGGACGCGGGCCTGCCCCACATTCGCACCAATGCCGAGGCGCCCGCCTCCGTGCTGGAGGAGATCGCAAGGCCGGATGCGCAAGGCCAAAAGCTGCTGCGCGACGCCGCCGAAACCATGCGCCTGTCGGCACGCGGCTATCACCGCGTGCTGCGGGTGGCGCGCACCCTGGCGGACCTCGATCATTCCGACAAGATCGGCCGACTGCACCTCGCCGAAGCCTTGTCCTACCGCGCGCTCGCGGAGGATGTGCGGCAGATGGCTTGAGCGCCTTGCGCATCAACCCGGCGGTAACGAGTTTCCTTTACGCTCTGCAAACCATAAGGCCCAACGCGTTTCGGTCGTAAGTTCACAAGGGCCCGGCGAGTACAGCGTCATGTTGCGTTTCAAGTTCCTGGCCTCGGTCGTTCCCCTGTTGGCCGCTGCGGTGTTCGCCCGCGCAGAGATCGGGTCGGTTTCGCATCCCTGCATCGCGCTTGGCGAAACAACGGTGGAGCTCACGCCCCTGTTCTGGACTGCTGGCGTGCATGTCGCCTTCACCGACGATCCCGCGCGAGCCACGGTGCGGGTCCGGATCACCGACGACGCGGACACGGCGGACTTCACCGTGGTGGACGGCCTTGGTTCCGAGCCGGACTCCTGCCAGGCCAATCCGTCGACGCGACTCGTCTCGATTGCTGCCCAGCCCGTCGATGGCGGCCAGGTGATCTATCTCTCCAGCGAAGGACCGGCGGATTACCGCATCTATGTGCGCTCGAAAACGTTCTCGCAGCGCGAGGCGGCGGCACTGATCGTCGGCGCCCGCGGCGGCCAGCGCCATCTCCAGGCGGCCTCGCTGTAAAGCCGTTAACATCTCGTCAACCCTGTTTGGAGGCAGTGCGAAGGCCTCAAGTTGTTCGCAAGGTCGACGCGCCATCGTCGCCCGCGGCAGCGGGGTTTCAGGCGAGAGTCGGGGTCGATGGCGATGGGTCGGACGTTCCGGATCAAGGTGCGCATGCGCCGCTTCAGGCGCCAGCATCCCAGGCTGGCCTTCGCGATCCGCTCCTTCCTGATTTTCTCGGCGACGTTCGGCGGCGCTTATGGCTTCGTGTCCGGCAGCCGGTCCGAGAACGCCGGTTACGATCCGCACGCATTTGCGATCGGTGCGAGCTTCCTGTTCGCGCTCGCCTGCCTCGGCCTTGCGACGCTGAGCATACGTCTGCGCTTCGTCAACAAACGGCTGCGAACGCTCGCCGCCCACAATGAGGCGTTGATCGACCGCAATTGGGAGCTGAAGGAAGCGGAAGAACGAGCGCGCAGCCTGTTCGAGCAGCAGGGCGATCTCATCGTGCTGCGCGATACCAGCGGCCGCATCACCTTTGCCAACGAGGCCTATTGCGCACTCGCAGGACAGGCGCGCAGCGCGTTGGTCGGCACGCGGTTCGATTTCGACGTGCTGGAGCAGGGCGACAGCGCGCGCGAGAGCAACGGCACGCGCATCCACGACCAGAAGATCGCGACCCCGCTCGGCGCGCGCTGGATCGCCTGGCGCGAGGGCTATGTCCGCGCCGATGCCGGACAGCCCGCCGAACTGCAGAGCGTGGGGCGCGACGTCACCGACCGGACCGAGAGCGAACGCGCATTGTCCGACGCGCGCGACCAGGCCGATGCAGCCAACCGGGCCAAATCGCGCTTCCTCGCAATGGCCTCGCACGAGATCCGCACGCCCCTGAATGGCATCATCGGCATGGGCGGCCTCCTGCTCGACACCAATCTGACACCGGAGCAGGCGACCTATGCCAGGGCGGTGAAGACCTCGGGCGAAGCCCTGATGGCGCTGATCGAGGAACTGCTCGACTATTCCAAGATCGAGGCCGGCAAGCTCGACCTCGACCAACGTCCCTTCGGCCTCTCGAGTTTGGTCGAGGAGATCACCGAGCTGCTCGCGCCCCGCGCGCAGGCGAAGTCCCTCGAGATCGCAGCCTATGTCGACGAGCGCCTCCCGCTGGAGGTGGTCGGCGACGCCGCGCGGCTGCGCCAGGTGCTGCTCAACCTCGCAGGCAATGCCATCAAGTTCACCGCAAGCGGCGGCGTTGCGCTGATCGTCGAGCCAGGCATCTGGCCGAACGAGATCAGCTTCCTGGTCCGCGACACCGGCATCGGCATCGCAGCCGAGGCCCAGCAGCGCATCTTCCGCGAGTTCGAGCAGGCCGACGAGCGGGTCGCCCGCACCTATGGCGGCACCGGGCTCGGGCTTTCCATCAGCGAGCGCATCGTCAAGCGCATGGGCGGCCGGATCACGCTCGAAAGCGAACCGGGCAAGGGCTCGACCTTCGAGGTCGCGGTGCCGCTGCCGTCCTCGCAGGCCAACGCCGCGCAGACGGCTTTTCCCAGCCCCGACCTCTCTGGCAAGTCAATCCTCCTCGTCGCCGCCGGCATCGAGGCATCCTTGATCGCGCGGCGGCTCGAGCGCTGGGGCGGCCAGACCTGCATGGTTGCAGATGCGGCGGTCGCCGAGGCATTGCTGCCGGAACGCTCATGGCATGCGGTGCTGATCGATCGCGAGATCGGTCCTGCCATTGCCGACCGTCTGGGTGAGGCGGCCCGCGCGCATGCTCTGCAGCGCCTCGTGCTGCTGACGCCGAGCTCGCGCCACGACAAGCTGTCGCCGGCGTTCACCGGCTTCCTGGTGAAGCCGCTGCGCGCGGCCTCGCTTGCCGCACGCCTCGCCCTGACGGCTGAGGTCGCCTCGCCCGATCTCGCGCCGGAACCGCCGGCGTCGTCCGCCGGCATAGCACCGGCGAAAGGCCTGGCGATCCTCGTCGCCGAAGACAACGAGATCAACGCATTGCTGATGCGCTCGCTGCTGACCAAGCTCGGCCACCGCGTCGTCATTGCGATCAACGGCGAGACCGCGCTGGAATCCTGGCTCGCTGCCTCGTCCGCCGGCACGCCCTACGATCTCGTGCTGATGGACATTCAGATGCCGCAGCTCGACGGCATCGAGGCCACAAAACGCATCCGGGCCCAGGAGGCCGCCACCGGCGGCCACCAAACACCGATCCTGGCGCTCACCGCCAACACGCTCGTGGAGGATCGCTATGCCTGCTTCGAGGCCGGCATGAACGGATTCCTGATCAAGCCGCTCGATCGCGAAAAGCTCGAGGAGGCGCTGGCGGGGCTGGCGGCGTCCCGGCCGGTGGCGGTCCCGAGTCCGGCGGGAACCTGATCTCGACCGACAATCCGTAATTGAAATCGGCCACGTTGCGCGTCAACATCCTCCGGGGCATTTTGCAATAGAGGATATTGCGCATGAACGTGCTTTGCCGCCTCGCACTCATTGCTCTCTTCGCCGGCATCTCCCAACACGCCGCAGCCGATACGCCGGAACTCATCTCTTCCCTCAAGCAAGGCGGCTACGTCCTGATCTTCCGGCACACGGCGACCGACGACACCCAGAAGGATGTCTATCCCTTCAAGTTCGACGACATGAGCGCCCAGCGTCAGCTCAGCGACAAGGGCAGGGACATGGCGCGCCAGATCGGAACAGCTATCAAGGACCTCGCGATCCCGGTCGGCGATGTCTACACCAGCAGGCTGAACCGCGCGGTCGAGGCCGGCAAGCTGATCTCGGGCCGGGAGGTCAAGCCGGTGGATGCGCTCACGGACAGCAGCAACGCCAGCGCATCCGGAATGGCAAACCCGACTGGTACCAATGCTAAGGCCGGGCAGGCCGTGCGCCAGCTCGTCGATGCACCGCCGAAGCCAGGCACCAACACATTCCTGGTCACCCACAAGACGAACATTGCCGACGCCTTCGGCAAGGAGGCCGGCAACGTGCAGGAAGGCGAAGCTTTCGTCTACAAGGCCAGCGATTCCGGGCCCGCCGGCTTTGCGGGACGCATCAAGATCGTGGATTGGACCGCGAAGCCCGGCCAGTGATGGGCGGCGTAGCTCCGCCCGAACGGCCGGCGCGAAGGAAAGTCCGGACCATCTCACGGCCGATCGCCGCAAGGACGTTCTGACGCACTGTCAGAGCTGGCGGGCTGGCGGCCAGCACCGGGCGGGTTCACGAGCGAATGTTCCGGCCAGATCTCGGCAAACCGGTGCCCAAACGCCGCGGCGACGCAGCGGAACAATCGGGCCGGCGTGACTTGCCGCTCCGCCACGATGCTGTGATACGGACGTGTCATGACGAGCGACCGAAAGGCTGGCGACCACGTGAGAACATCAGAAGACCGTTCATTCCTCATCTTGCTGGCGGCGATCTCCGTTGCTTTCGGGTGGGTGCTCTGGCCATTCTCCGGCGCATTGCTATGGGCCACGCTGCTGGCCATCATTTTCGCTCCGCTTTATCGACGCGTGCTGGAAACCCTCCCGGGAAGGGACAATCTCGCGGCGTTGTTCACGGTCATCGTCGTCATCGTGATGGTCCTGATACCTGTGGCGATCGTGGTCGCTTCGCTCGTCGACCAGGGAGCGGAGCTGTATCAGCGCATCCAAAGCGGGGAGATCAGTTTCGCTCATCCCCTGCAGCAGCTGAAATCCGCGCTGCCGGGCTGGGCTGCTTCCCTGTCGGATCGTCTGGTCGGCATTGATTTTTCGGCCCTTAGGGAACGCCTGTCGGGTCTGGTCGTCCCAGCCGGGCAACAGCTTGCCGGGCATGCGCTCAACATCGGACAGTTGACGGTGGAGTTCGTCGCAAGCCTGCTCGTGATGTTGTATCTGCTGTTTTTCCTGCTGCGTGACGGTGAAGAGCTCAACGCACGCATTCGCGACGCACTTCCGCTCCGCCCAGGCCACACCAACGAGATTCTCGATGCCTTCACCCTCGCGGTTCGCGGAACGATCAAGGGGATCGTTCTCGTCGCCCTCATTCAGGGTGCGCTGGGCGGGCTCATCTTCTGGCTGCTCGGGTTGACTGCGCCGCTGCTGGCCGGCGCGCTCATGGCGCTGGTCTCGCTGCTGCCCGTGCTCGGGTCCGCCCTGGTCTGGGTTCCGGTCGCGCTCTACCTGCTCGTGTCGGGCGCAGTCACGAAGGGTCTCATCCTGCTCGCTTTCGGCACCTTCGTGATTGGCCTTGCGGATAATTTTCTCCGCCCGATCCTGGTCGGCCAGTCGATCCAGATGCCGAGCTACGTCGTTCTGCTTGCCACCTTGGGCGGCCTTGCGAGTTTCGGCGCGAACGGCTTCGTCATCGGCCCGCTCGTCGCCGCGATGTTCCTGACGGCGTGGCACATCTATGTCGGCTCGAAAGTGCCGCAGGAGGCCCGGAAGTGACCGTCATTCCGCGGCGCGAACGGACGCTCGGCACCAGCCGGGTTTGGGATCCGCCCGATCCGGAATGATGTGGCGTTGGCGATAAACCGGGGCGCGGACAGCTTGTCGGGCGGCGCCTGGCTTCCTCGGAAGATGGTGTCTGCCTGCGCCGCGCGCTTGCAGTGCGGGCACACGAAGAGATGCGCGATGACCGGGGTTGGCTCGTCTGCGAGCAGTTCCGAGCGGAACCACTTCATCTCCACATGGCAGTCTGGGCAGGTCGGGGCTTCCAGCTGCTCCGCAGCGCTCCTGAGACGATCAACCATGGTGTCCTCCCCGCCGTTTTGCGAGAGTTAGCGGAATACCGTTGGCCGGTCTGCATCAAAAGATACTCTGACTGAACTGCCAAGACCCACATTCATCGCCGTGAATTACAGCCGCCTGAGCGCCACGCTCTCGACCGTGTGGTCGGCGCCCTTCTTGAGAATCAGCGTCGCGCGTGGGCGGGTCGGCAGGATGTTGTCCTCGAGATTGGCGAGGTTGGTGCGCTCCCAGATCGCGATCGCTGTGGCGGTGGCTTCCTCGTCCGACAGCAGCGCGTAGCGGTTGAAATAGGATTTCGGATCGGTGAAAGCGGTGTCGCGCAGGGCCAGGAAGCGCTTGATGTACCATTGCCGCAGCGCCACTTCGTCGGCGTCGATATAGACCGAGAAGTCGAAGAAGTCGGAGACGACAGGCACCGCCTTGCCGTCACGCGGCAGCTTGCCGGTTTGCAGCACGTTGACGCCCTCGACGATCAGGATGTCGGGCTGGTCGATCTCGGCCCACTGGTTGGGCACGATGTCATAGGTCAGATGCGAATAGACCGGCGCGCGCACATGGCGGCGCCCGGCCTTGATGTCGGAGAGGAAGCTGAGCAGCAGCGGCAGATCGTAGCTCTCCGGAAAGCCCTTCTTCTGCATCATGCCGTGCCGCTCCAGCACCGCATTGGGATAGAGAAATCCGTCAGTGGTGATCAGCTCGACCTTCGGACGCGGCGACCAGCGCGCCAGCAGCGCCTGGAGCACGCGGGCGGTGGTGGACTTTCCGACCGCGACCGAGCCGGCGACGCCGATGATGTAGGGCACCTTGCGGTCGCGGATGTTGAGGAACTGGCGCTCTGCGTAATACAGGCGCTGCATCGCATCGACATAGATCGACAACAAGCGCGACAGCGGAAGATAGATGTCCTCGACCTCCTGGAGGTCGAGGCGATCGTGCAGCGAGCGCAGCCGGTCGAACTCGCCCGGCTCCAGCGTCATCGGCGTATCATCGCGCAAGCGCGCCCACTGCTCGCGCGTGTAGACGCGGTACGGATTATACTGCTGCTCGGGTGCGCGGATATCCATGACGCGGTCTTTCCGTTGCGAACTGTTCGCCCTAGCCTAGCCGCCCTTGCGCGACGCTTTCTCTTCCAACCCCGACATCGAGGTCCGCTTCTCCAGCGCGGCCTCGACCTCCTCCAGCTTTATGCCGCGTGCCTTCAACAGCACAAGGAAATGATAGAGCAGATCGGCACTTTCAGCTATCAGATGCGCGCGATCGTTTTCGACTGCAGCGATTACAGTTTCGACTGCTTCCTCGCCGAACTTCTTGGCGCAATGCTCGGCGCCCTTGTCGAGGAGCTTGCGGGTATAGGACGCTTCGCCGCCGGAAGCCGCGCGGGCATCGATGGTCTCGGCCAGATCATGAATCGTGAAACGCTGCATCGGACTTACTCAAAAAACACACGGGACCACGGCGGCCGTTCGCGGCTGCGAGCGTAGCATTCTTATGAACCGGAGTCGTCAGGCATCGAGGCGCATCGGCAGTCCCCGTCGCGCCATGTGCTCCTTGGCTTCGCGGATGGTGAATTCCCCGAAATGGAAGATCGAGGCGGCGAGCACCGCGGTGGCGTGCCCGTCGCGGATACCGTCGACGAGATGATCGAGATTGCCGACGCCGCCAGAGGCAATGACGGGAACGGGAACGCTGTCGGCGATCGCCCGGGTCAGCGGGATGTCGAATCCCTGCCTGGTGCCGTCGCGATCCATCGACGTGAGCAGGATCTCGCCGGCGCCGAGCGAGACCACTTCCTGGGCATATTCGACCGCGTCGATGCCGGTCGAGTTGCGGCCGCCATGGGTGAAGATCTCCCAGCGGTCGCCGCCGGGGCGCTTGACGCGCTTGGCGTCGATCGCGACCACCACGCACTGCTCGCCGAATTTCTCGGCGGCTTCCTTGACGAACTCGCGTCGCGACACCGCCGCGCTGTTGATCGAAACCTTGTCGGCGCCGGCGCGCAGCAGCGTCTTGATGTCGTTGACCTCGCGCACACCGCCGCCGACCGTGACGGGCATGAAGCAGGCTTCCGCCGTGCGCCGGACCACATCGAGCATGATGCCGCGGTTCTCATGGGTCGCTGTGATGTCGAGGAAGGTGAGCTCGTCGGCACCGGCGGCGTCATAGGCGATCGCGGCCTCGACGGGATCGCCGGCATCCCTGAGATCGACGAAGTTGACGCCCTTGACGACGCGGCCGTCCTTGACGTCGAGGCAGGGGATCACGCGCACCTTGAACATCGGATGTCTCCTAGGCGGCGCGCGCGTCGCGGATCAGAGCGAGGGCGGCGGCGGGATCGAGCCGGCCGTCATAGAGCGCGCGCCCGGCGATCGCGCCGGCGAGCTTTTTCGCGCGCGGCATCAGCATGGCTTTCACGTCTTCGATCGAGGCGAGACCGCCGGAGGCGATCACGGGAATGGAGATGGCGTCGGCCAGCGCAATTGTCGCATCGAGGTTCAGCCCCTTGAGCAGGCCATCGCGCGCGATGTCGGTGAAGATGATGGCGGCGACGCCGGCGTCCTCGAACCGCTGCGCGATCTCGAGCACCGTCACCTGAGAGGTCTCGGCCCAGCCTTCGACCGCGACCTTCCCGTCGCGCGCGTCGAGCCCGACCGCGACGCGGCCGGGAAATTTCTTCGCCGCAGACTTCACCAACTCCGGATCGCGCACCGCGGCGGTACCGATGATGACGCGGGTGATGCCCTTGTCGAGCCAGGCTTCGACGGTCTTCAGATCGCGGATGCCGCCGCCGAGTTGAACCGGAATCTTGATCGTCTTCAGCATCGCCTCGACGGCTTGCGCGTTCACCGGCTTGCCGGCGAAGGCGCCGTCGAGATCGACGACGTGGAGATACTCGAAGCCCTGCTCGACGAAGCTCTGCGCCTGCGCGGCCGGGTTGAGATTGAACACGGTCGCGCGTGCCATGTCGCCTTGCTCGAGACGCACGCACTGGCCGTTCTTGAGATCAATCGCGGGAAAGAGGATCATGTCATACCTTTTGCCGTTCTCCTCGAGAGAACGGCGCTGCCACCCATGTACCCCGTGGAAGGCGTCGTAGTCGTCACGGTTTCCATCGCAGGAAGTTCGAGATCAGGGCCAGCCCGAACCGCTGGCTCTTCTCGGGGTGGAATTGCGTACCGATGGCCGTGTCCTTGCCGACGATGGCGGTCACGGGCCCACCATAATCGGCGCGCGCGAGCACGTCCGCCTCGCTGGCGGCATTGAGGTGATAGGAATGCACGAAATAAGCGTGCTGGCCCTTCGGGCCGAGCGGCAGCTTGTTCAGGACCGGATGCTCCTGCAGCACCTCCAGCGTATTCCAGCCCATGTGCGGGATCTTCAGGCTCTCGTCCCGCGGCCTGATCTTCTCGACGTCGCCGCCGATCCAGTTCAGGCCTTCGGTGATGACGTGCTCCTTGCCGCGGCTTGCCATCAGCTGCATGCCGACGCAGATGCCGAAGAACGGCCGCGCCTTGACGCGCACCGCCTCGTTGATCGCCTCGACCATGCCGTTGACGGCATCCAGCCCCCGCCGGCAATCGGCGAAGGCGCCGACGCCCGGCAGCACCAGGCGGTCGGCCTCGTAAGCCTGATCGGGATCGCTGGTGACGAAGACCTTTTGCGGGTTCTCCAGGCTGCGCGCGGCGCGCTCGAAGGCCTTCGCGGCGGAATGCAGATTGCCGGAACCGTAATCGATGATGGCAACGCTCATCTTGATCCTCCCGGTTCCGGAAACAATCCGATGATGCCGCCGGCCGGAATCGGCGGCGGGTTCGAGAATTGCTGACCCGGCGTGCTGCGGGTCGGCGGCGGGCCGCCGCGGTCGACGGCCCATTGGTCGTTGACGATGCCGTGCTGCTTCTGGCTCCAGCGCTCGAAGAAGCGGCGTTCGGCGGTGTCGCCGTTGTCGGCAATCACGACATCGAGCTGCCGCCACTTGCCGCGCGACAACGTCCAGCGGCGCAGGCTCGATGCCTCGAAGCCCATCAGCAGCGCGACCACGAGATTGGCAAAGACGATCGAGCTGCGGCCGATCCCGAGGCTGGACAGACCCGCGCTGAACGCGGCGGTGAAAAGCACCCAGCCAATCAGCGCCAGCCAGAGCCGGTTCCACAGCAGCCAGAACGGGCCGAAGATCATCGCCCAGAAATGGAAGCCGTCGCGCACGAACACGAACTTGTCGGTCGCGCGCAGATCGGCTCCGCCAGGGGAGGGAGCATGAACTGTGTAGACAGGCATGGTGATGCCCCGTTCTGAAGAAAATCAGTGATCCGCCGGCAGCGTTTCGTCAACCGACGGAGGTTCAGCCGCCGAGCGAGCCCTTGGTGGACGGGATTTCGCCCGCCGCCTTCGGATCGATCGCAACGGCGGTGCGCAGCGCCCGCGCCAGGCCCTTGAAGCAGGACTCGGCGATATGGTGGCTGTTATCGCCATATAGGGTCTCGACGTGGAGAGTCACGCCGGCGTTGATGGCGAAGGCCTGGAACCACTCGCGCACCAGCTCGGTGTCGAACTCACCGATCTTGTCGCGGGGGAAGTCGGCCTTGAACACCAGGAACGGGCGGCCCGAGATGTCGATGACCACGCGCGTGAGCGTCTCGTCCATGGGCATGTGCACGCCGGCATAGCGCGTGATGCCCGCCATGTTGCCGAGCGCCTGCTTGACCGCCTGGCCGAGCGCGATGCCGGTGTCTTCGGTGGTATGGTGATGATCAATGTGCAGGTCGCCCACCGCCTTGACCGTGAGGTCGATGCGGGAATGGCGGGCAAGGAGATCGAGCATGTGGTCGAAAAAGCCGATGCCGGTCGCGATGTTGGCCACGCCGGTGCCATCGAGGTTCACGGTGACCTCGATGTCGGTTTCCTTGGTCTTGCGCTTGATCGTCGCGGTGCGCATTGAAAGCTGGCTTTCATCCTAGCTAGGGAGCCGAAAACGGCGGTCTTTTAACAGCCAAATGACGCCTTCGCTACTGCGGGAACGCTGCGGCAGGCCGGCACTTGCGCCTATGGTGAGCGAAATCTAGGGCCGGAACGGCCCGTTGTGCCCGTGGCCCCCACCGCCTAAATCAGGCCGGACAACGAGGATCATTCATGCAGGCTTCCCAGAACAGCTCGCCCGTCTGGCACGGCACCACGATCTTGACGGTCCGCAAGGGCGGCAGGGTGGTGGTCGGAGGCGACGGCCAGGTCTCGATCGGCCAGACCGTCATCAAGTCCAACGCCAAGAAAGTCCGCAAGCTCGGCAAGGGCGACGTCATTGGCGGCTTTGCCGGCGCCACCGCCGACGCCTTCACCCTGTTCGAGCGGCTGGAGTCCAAGCTCGAGCAATATCCGGGGCAACTGACCCGGGCGGCCGTGGAGCTCGCCAAGGACTGGCGCACCGACCGTTACCTGCGGCGGCTGGAGGCGATGATGATCGTCGCCGACAAGGACGTCTCCCTGGTGCTGACGGGCACCGGCGACGTGCTCGAGCCCGAGGCTGGCGTGATGGCGATCGGCTCCGGCGGCAATTACGCGCTGGCCGCGGCTCGGGCCCTGCTCGACACCGACAAGGACGCCGAGACCATCGTCCGCCGCTCCCTCGACATCGCCGCCGACATCTGCGTCTACACCAACCGGAATCTGACCATCGAGAGCCTGGCAACGGGGTAGGGGCTGTGGCCGGACAGCGGAGCTCCGAACTGCCTGCAACCTCTCCCGCTTGCAAGCGGGAGAGGGGGCACAGCACGGCTGTGGTCGCTAGATGATTCAAAGCTACACCTTCCGCCCGATGACCTTGGCCGACATGCCGCTGATCCGGCGCTGGCTGGACGCCCAGCATGTCGCCGAATGGTGGCACGATCCGGAGACGCTCGAATTCATCGGCGGCGACCTCGATCACCCCGACCTCGCGCAGTTCATCGTCAGCCACAACGATCGGCCCTTGGCCTATCTGCAGTGCTACCAGCTCGGCGAATGGCACGTCAGCTTCGGTCCGCACCCGGCTGGCACGCGTGGCCTCGACCAGTTCATCGGCGAGGCTGACATGCTCGGATGCGGTCACGGCTCCGCTTTCATCCGCGCCTTCATCGACCATCTCTTCGCGCGCGACGTGCCGCGCATCGTGATAGACCCGAGTCCGTCCAATACACGCGCGATTCGTGCCTATGAGAAAGCTGGATTCGTGCCGAAGCACGAGATCGTCACGCCGGATGGTCCCGCGCTCCTGATGATCCGGGACCCATGACGCTCGCCGCAAGCCCCGCCGCCAGGACCGCATTTCCGCCGCTCGCCTGGGTCGGCATCGCGCTGCTGCTGCTGGCGCTGCAGGCCTCGATCCTGCTCTTGATGGGACGCGTGCCGATCTGCACCTGCGGCACCATCAAGCTGTGGCACGGCGTGGTGAACAGCTCGGAGAATTCGCAGCACGTCGCGGACTGGTACACATTCTCGCACGTCCTGCATGGCTTCCTGTTCTACGGCCTGACCTGGCTGCTGTTCGTGCGGCTGCCGTTCCTGCCCTTGTCCTGGCCCGTCCGGCTGATCATCGCCATGCTGATCGAGGGAGCCTGGGAGATCGTCGAGAACTCACCTTTCATCATCGAGCGCTATCGCGCCGGCACGATCTCGCTGGATTATTACGGCGACAGCATCGTCAATTCGGTCTCGGACAATCTGGCCATGATCCTGGGGTTCCTTGCCGCCCGCGCGCTGCCTGCCAGTGCGACCGTCCTGCTTGGACTTGCCTTCGAGATGGTGCTGGCGCTCCACATTCGCGACAATCTGACGCTCAACATCCTGATGTTGGTCCATCCGATCGAGGCTGTGAAGCAATGGCAATCCGGGCCCCCGATCATCTGACCCAAAATGCGGCTTGTCCCAGGCCGCCTCCCGCCCTAGCTAAGCAGACATGACAGACTTCTCCCCCCGCGAAATCGTTTCCGAACTCGACCGTTTCATCGTCGGCCAGGGCGACGCCAAGCGCGCCGTCTCGATCGCGCTGCGCAACCGCTGGCGGCGCCAGCAGCTCACCGGCTCGCTTCGCGAGGAGGTGCTGCCGAAGAACATCCTGATGATCGGGCCGACCGGCGTCGGCAAGACCGAGATCGCGCGGCGACTGGCCAAGCTCGCGAACGCACCGTTCCTGAAGGTGGAAGCGACCAAGTTCACCGAGGTCGGCTATGTCGGGCGCGATGTCGAGCAGATCATCCGCGATCTCGTCGAGGTCGCGATCGCGCAGGTGCGCGAGCGCAAGCGCAAGGACGTGCAGGCGCGCGCCCAGCTTGCCGCCGAGGAGCGCGTGCTCGACGCGCTGGTCGGCGCCAACGCGAGCTCCGCCACGCGCGAGTCCTTCCGCAAGAAGCTCCGCGCCGGCGAGCTCAACGACAAGGAGATCGAGATCGAGACGCAATCGTCCGGCGGCGGCATGCCGATGTTCGAGATTCCGGGCATGCCGGGCGCGCAGATGGGCGCCATCTCGATCGGCGACATCTTCGGCAAGCTCGGCGGCCGCAGCAAGACACGACGGCTGACGGTGGAAAGCTCGCATGAGATCCTGGTGAACGAGGAATCCGACAAGCTGCTGGACACCGAGCAGCTCACGCTGGAGGCCATCAGCGCGGTCGAGAACAACGGGATCGTGTTCCTCGACGAGATCGACAAGATCTGCGCTCGCGACGGCCGCGTCGGCGGCGACGTCTCGCGCGAGGGCGTGCAACGCGACCTCCTGCCGCTGATCGAGGGCACCACGGTCTCGACCAAGCACGGCGCGGTCAAGACCGACCACATCCTGTTTATCGCCTCCGGCGCCTTCCACGTCGCAAAGCCGTCCGACCTGTTGCCGGAATTGCAGGGGCGCCTGCCGATCCGGGTCGAGCTGCAGGCGCTGACCCGCGACGACATGCGCCGCATCCTGACCGAGCCCGAGGCCTCGCTGATCAAGCAATATGTCGCCTTGATGCAGACGGAAGGCGTGACGCTCGACATCACCGACGCCGCGATCGACGCGCTCGCCGACGTCGCGGTCGCCGTCAACTCCACGGTCGAGAACATCGGGGCGCGGCGGCTGCAGACCGTGATGGAGCGGGTGCTGGACGAGATCTCCTTCACCGCTCCGGACCGCAGCGGCGAGACGGTCAAGGTGGATGCCGATTTCGTGCAGAGGCACGTCGGCGACCTCGCCAAGAACGCGGACCTGAGCCGGTTCATTTTGTGATTTGGGGCGGTCACGCTATTGATGCGGCGTGACCGTACCCATCGTGCAAAATCCGTGGCGGCTTCTGCTCGCGATTAACGCGGCGGTCATCGTTGGCGTCTTCATCCACAAGATACAGCTGCCACCTTACGTCCCCTATATCCACCTCCTCGTTGACTATCATTTCGGCTTCATCAAGCGCGCGCTGATCGGCGCAGTGGTCGCGCTATTCACCGACAAGGTGCCGGTCTGGCTGGTGTTCGCGCTCGGCGGGGCGACGTGGCTGGTGACGCTCGGGCTATATGCCAAGCTGTTCCAGAAGACCTTCGGCTTCACCGCAGGAACGCTGCCGCTGTTCGTCTTCACCGCGGGCTCGCCGTTCTTTTTGAAGAACTTCATGCACACCCTCGGCCATTTCGACATCTTTGGCTGCGCGCTGGCGATCGTCCTGCTGCTGATGCCGGCGGGCTCGCTGCTGTTCGTGGCGACGGCCGCGCTGTTCTCTATCGTTCTCGTCCTGATCCACCACATTCATCTCCTGATGTATGTGCCGGCGATCGTCACCATCGTCGTGATCAGGCATTATCTCGCCTGCGGCTGCAATCGCAGGAACGTCGCGTTCGGCGCGACCGCGCTCGCCGTCGCGTCAGCACTCTTCTTTGCGGCGCAGTTCCTGGGGACAATGCCGGTCCCCGAAGCGGACTTCGTCGGGTATCTGAAAACCCGGATGGTCGATCCGTCGCGAACCGACCTGCTGCAGTTCAGCTACATCTGGTACCAGCCACTCGCGAAGGAGATCGCCGACACGTGGGGCCGCCTGCCGCACAACATTCTCGGCGTGCCGGTGTTCGCCCTGCTGATCTGGCTGCACACGCCGCTGTGGCGCTATCTTGCGCGCCTGATCGGCGCGCTCGCGAGCGAGACACACCGCCGCCTCGTCGTCGCGGCGCTGATCGGCATCGGCCTCGCCTATGTCGTGATGTTCGCGATGGTGTTCGACTATTCGCGCTGGATCTCGAACTGGGCGGTCTGCATGTTCCTGATCCTGCATGCGGTGAAGATGCTGCCGGCAAAGCAGGAAGCTGCGCTGATCCCGGCGGAGGACCGGAAGACGAGCATCTTCGGAGTGATCATCACGCTGATCCCGCGCGTCGGAATCATCCGGCCGTTCTAGGCGAGGCTCAGTCGCAACCTCGGAAGGTGCGCTCCCTCCCCCGCGTGCGGGAGAGGGTCGGGGGAGAGGGCTTTTATCCGCGATCAGAACCCCGAGGGGAGAGAACCCTCACCCGCCGCGCTTCGCGCGACGGCCTCTCCCGCAAGCGGGAGAGGCGAGAGAGCCCGGAGCTAGGCTCATTCCTAGATCCTCGCCCGCCGGATCCGCACATACAGCGCGCCCTCGCCGCCATGGCCGATCGCGGCTTGCTCGAAGCCGACGACGAAGGCGCGGAATTCCGGCAGGCTGAGCCATTCCGGCACCTGACGGCGCAGCACGCCGCTTTCGCCGCCGCTGCGGCCCTTGCCGGTGATGACGAGCACGAAGGTCAGGCCATCATGATGGGCGCGGTGGAGAAAGCCGGACAAGGCGCGATGGGCACGCATCTGCGTCATGCCGTGCAGATCGAGCCGCGCCTCGATCTCGCTGCGGCCGCGCGACAGCCTTGTCCGCTCGCGCTTGCCGATCGGCGCAAGCGGCGGGACAGACGGTTTTGGCAGGCGCGGCGCCGGGGCCGCGGCGACCGACCGTGGCGACGACGCGGATCGCTTGGCAGGCGCGGTGGGCGGCAATTCGGCGCGCGGCGCGGCATGCGCCTTTGCAGCGCGGTGCTTCTTCAGCGGCTTGACCTGCTTTGCCACGAGGTCCCACAGCTCGCGATCCTCCTCGCTCAGCGCGCGGCGACGCGGCGAGGGGCGAGGCTCCAGCGCGGGCGGACGGGACGACCGTTTCATTGCTGCCGATGCGGGCGATTCTTCACGGGCCGGCGCGGCTCTGGAGCCGACTCGATGGCGGGACGCGGCACCGGTAGCGGGACGGGACCGGCGATGGCAACCGTTTCGTTCTTGTCCTGGGACCCGGCGGCCGCAGGCGTTGCCGCCTTGGCCGGGAGGGTTTGCGGAAACAGCTTCGCAATCTTCTCGGAGGGCCGGGGGTCCGGGACCGGCAGCTTCGCGGCGCGCGGGGCAGGATCGAGGCTCTTCGGCACCAGCATCACGAATTGCATGGGATGGCGCAGCCGGCCGGAAATGCGGCCGGCTTCCGCGCCGGCGCCGAAAAACAGATCGGCGCGCGCGGGCCCGATGATGGCGGAGCCAGTGTCCTGCGCGATCATCAGCCGGCGGAACGGGGTCTTGGCGCGGTCGGACTCGATCGGCAGCTCGCCCTCGATGAAGAACGGCGTGCCGTAAACGTGCAGCGCCTTGTCGACCGCGATCGAGCGTCCCGCCGTCAGCGGAATGCCCTGCGCGCCCACCGCCTCGTCCTTGTCGGACAGGTTGACCTCGCGGAAGAAGATGTAGGCGCGGTTGGCGCGGCGCAGCTCCTTGGCGCCGTCAGGGTTTTGCGCCATCCATTCCCTGATCTTCTGCATCGACATCTCCTCTTTCGGGATGATGCCGCGCTCGATCAGGATGCGGCCGACGGCCGTGTAGGGATAACCGTTATAGGCATCGTAATTGAGCCGAACCGAGCTGCCGTCGTCGAACCTGATCCGCGCCGAGCCCTGGATCTGGGCGAACAGGAGATCGGTCGGGTCCTTCAGCCAGGCAATCTCCAGCCCGCGGCCGGCGATCTTGCCGTCCTCGATCTCGCCGCGGTCGTAGTACGGCACCAGCTTGCGGCGGCCGATCTTGCGATAGACCGGGCCCTTGTTGGGCAGGCTGAGCGAATCCTGCTTGTAGCCGCGCACGAACAGATTGGATGGACGGCGATAGACCGGCACGTTGTAGACGTCGGTCTGGGTGCGCGATCCCTCCAGCACCGGCTCGTAATAGCCGGTGACGAAACCATCCGGCTCGCCGAGGCGCGAGATCCGTACCGGTGCGAAATTCTCCTCGAAGAAGGTCTTCGCTTTGCCGTCGTCGGCGAGGTCGAGCGTTTTGGCAGCCCGGCAAGGCTCGCTGAGCGAGTTGCCCAGGGCCTTGGGCTCGGCCGCGCCGTTCTGCGCGTTGATCGGGCGGCAGCTGGCGCGGAAGGTCTTGTAGGCGGCGAGATGATTATCGTCGTCCCAACCCTTCACGTCCGTCCAGGCCAGCGGCAGATATTGCGCGCCGGGAATCTCCAACGGCAGGGGCAGCTGCGGATAGGGCAAGGCCCGCGGCGGAGCGGCGGGCATTCGCGGAAGATGATGGTGATGGTGATGGTGATGGCTGCGATGGTGGCGACGCGCCGCCTCGGCGCCGAGCGAAAACGCTGACAGCGCGACAGCACCTGCGCAAAGCGCCGTCGCGCTGGTCTTCAGAAAGATCTTAATTCGCGCTTCCGGTGCCAACCAGCTTCCAGTTCGGATCGCGAGAGGAGGTGTCGCGGGCGAAAGTCCAGATGTCGGTGATGTCGGCGACCGTGTCGGCGCTGCCGTCCACGATGTTGCCGGCCTTGTCGCGGGTGGCCGAGATCATCTGCGAAACGAAGCGCACGGTGAGCTGGGCAGTGCGGTCGCGCATCTCGGCGCCGACGAGCTCGGCCTTGTCGATAGAGACGAAGCGCGTCTCCGTCTTCTGCTCGTTCTTCTCGCGTTCCTTGATCGCGGCGTCGAAGCTTTCATAGACGTCCGGCGACAGCAGGTCGCGGAGCGCGCGGCGGTCGCCATTGGCGAAGGCCAGCACGATCATCTCATAGGCGCCGCGGGCACCCGAGATGAAATGGCGCGGATCGAAGCTGGAATCCCTCTCGACGATGGCGTCGAGGCCCTGTGCCAGCGCAGTACCCGGCTCGGCCAGCCCCTTCCACCGATCGGCGGGCGGGGTCGGCTCGGCCGTTGGCGCCAGCGGGGCCTGATCGATCACCTTGCCCGGCATGGTCACGACGTTGTTGTCCTGGGCACCCCCCAGCGCATTGCGGGCGGCGGTACGATCGAACGGTGGCCGTTCGTTGCCGGTGCGCTGCCCCAGCACGCTACGCAGTCTCAGAAAGATAAAGACTGCCAGCGCCAGGAATATGATGGTGTAGATGTCCACGTCGTATTCGCTTTCTGGTCTTTTCAGGGCTCGCTGCCGGGAAAATCAATCCGGCCAGTAGACCGTTCCCTACGGAAACGGCAAGTCCACATCACCATTTTGGATCCACGTCAGGTCCGTGGGATGTAGGCACGAAATCTTGCTCGGCCAATGGCGCCTTTTGGCACAGCACCAAGTCTAGCGCGTTTTATGCTTAAGGGGAAACCCGATCCTGAGCGGAAATCGCGCATCTTCAAACGTTTAGGGCACAATTTCGCGGAAAGGGCACGACGAGCGTCCAAGTTACGGGCGCGGCCCCGACCCTCACATCCGGGACCGTTCGTCCTTGTGGAACGAGGCGGCCCTATGTTAGCCAACCGCCGCGAAATTCAGCCCCAATCGGGTAAGGAGAGACTTTCATGACCAACGGTAACGGCACCCCTCCCGAGGCGGCCCAGGCTCCCCAGCTCAATGTGCTGGCGCAATACACTAAGGACCTCTCATTCGAAAATCCCAACGCGCCGAGCTCGCTCCAGCAGCAGAACCAGCCGCCGCAGATCAATATCCAGATCAACGTCAGCGCCAACAATCTCAGCGAACAGGAGTTCGAGGTGACGTTGTCGATCGAGGGCAAGGCCGAGGCCGCGGCCAAGGTGATGTTCTCCTTCGAGCTCGCCTATGCCGGCGTGTTCCGGATCGCCAACGTGCCGAAGGAGAACCTGCACCCGCTGGTCATGATCGAGTGCCCGCGCCTCTTGTTCCCGTTTGCACGCGAGATCATCGCGACCGCGGTGCGGGACGGCGGGTTCCCGCCGCTGATGCTGGACCCGGTCGACTTCGTCGGTCTCTATCGCCAGAACATGGAGCGGCAAATGGCCGCTCAGGGTCAAGCCGGTCAGGCCTGAGCGGCGACCGCCGCGGCTGGAGCGGGCAGGTACTCGTTCCAGATCGCCTTGTCGCCGAGGGTTGCGATGAAGGCCCGATGGGCTTCGCGCTCGGCTTCCGTAATGCGCGGCGCGAGCGGCACCAGACGCTGCCGCCGCGGCGCATCGCCCGCGCTGGCGACCCGGATCTCCTCGCCTTCCGCAGCCAGCAGCAGCTGCGACTGCCGCGCCCCGACCAGATCGACATAGACTTCAGCCAGCAGCTCGGCGTCCAGCAGCGCACCGTGCTTGGTGCGGTGCGAATTGTCGATCGCATAGCGCGAGCAGAGATCGTCGAGCCGGTTGGACACGCCGGGATGCTTGCGCCGCGCCAACAGCAGCGTGTCCACCAGCCGCTCGCGCGGGATTGCGGCACGCTTGATGCGGTCAAGCTCGGCATTGATGAAGGCGATGTCGAACGAGGCGTTGTGGATCACCAGCGGCGCGTCGCCGATGAACTCCAGAAACTCGTCGGCAATCTCGTGGAATAGCGGCTTCGTCGCCAGGAATTCGGACGATAATCCGTGCACCGCGAAGGCTTCCGCCGGCATGTCCCGTTCAGGGTTGATGTAGACGTGGAAGCTCTGTCCCGTCGGCATGCGGTTGAAGATCTCGACGCAGCCGATTTCGACCAGGCGATCGCCGCGGAGCGGATCGAGGCCGGTGGTTTCGGTATCGAGGACGATTTCGCGCATGTCTTTAGGAAGCCGTGTGCCGCGGCGCGAATCAGGCTCGCCGCTGCGGCATCTTAACGACCTCCGCCAGGATGTGCGCGATCTGCGCCCGCACCGGTTCAAGTCCGTGTGAGCTATCCACCACGAAATCGGCGCGCTTTCGCTTCTCGGCGTCCGGCATCTGCTTGGCGATGATGGCGTCCAGCTTTGCCTCGTCCATCGTCCCGCGCGCGAGCACCCGCTGACGCTGGAGTTCGGGCGAGGTGGAGACCACGACGACGGCGTCGACCCGCTTCTCTCCGCCGGTCTCGAACAGCAGCGGGATGTCCAGCACCACGACCGGCGCGTTGGCGGTCTCGGCATCGGCGAAGAATTTCTGCCTGGAAGCACCCAGCATCGGATGAACGATCTGCTCGAGCTGCTTGATCGCGGCGGGATCATGGACGACGCGCGCCGACAGTTTTTGTCGGTCGACCTTGCCGTTCGCGGTGGTGCCGGGGAAAGCGGCCTCGATCGCGGGCGCCGCCTCGCCCTCATAGAGCTGATGGACAGCGGCATCGGCATCGTAGACGGGGACGCCGGCCTCTGCGAATAATTTCGCGGTGGTCGATTTCCCCATCCCGATCGAGCCGGTCAGTCCGAGAATCCGCATCAGCTTCCAGCCATCTCAATCATTCACACCGCAACTAGCCGTTCGCGGCGCAGGAACGCAAGCAGCGACAGCAGCGGCAGGCCGAGAATGGTGAAATGATCGCCCTCGATCCGTTCGAACAGGTGGATGCCGAGACTTTCGAGCTGATACGCCCCAACACTGGTCGTGACGGCATCGCCGGCAGCGTCGAGATAAGCCGAAAGCTCGGCATCGGTCATCTCTCGCATGCTCATGCGGGCGACCGAGACATCCTCGAAAACGATCGTGCCGTCACGCGCGACGGCCACAGCGGCATTCAGCTCGTGGGTCTTTCCGGCAAGATCGCGCAATTGCGCCAGCGCTTGTGCGCGGCCCGAAGGCTTGTTGAAGAGACGCGTTCCAAGAGCCAGCGTCTGATCGGCGCCGATCACGTAGCTCCCGGGATGACCCGCCGAAACCGCCTTGGCTTTCTCGCCCGCCAGCAGCAGGCCAATCTCGCGCGGGTTCGACAGCCTGGACGCAGCTTGAATGCCGCGCTCGTCGATATCAGCCGTGATCGCCTTGAATTCGAGGCCAGCATTGCCCAGCAGCATCTTGCGAGCGCTGCTCTGCGAGGCCAGGATCAACGGAGATGTGCCGCGCCACAGACCCATCGCCGACCCTTACTCGGAGGGCCGGTTGCGCTGGCGATCACTGTAGAGCTTCATGATCGCCGCCGCAGTCTCCTCGATCGAGCGGCGCGTGACATCCAGCAACGGCCAGTCGTGCTTGGCACTCAGCTTGCGCGCGAACGCGACCTCCTCGGTAACCGACTGCTTGTCGGTATAAGTGTCGCTGCCGGAATCGGCGCCCATGGAAAGCAGGCGATTCTGCCTGATCTGGATCAGGCGTTCCGGCGTCGCATGCAGGCTGACCACCAGCGGTCGCGTCAATGTTTCCAGTTGCGAGGGTACCGGAATGCCTGGAACCAGGGGCACGTTGGCAGTGCGAATGCCGCGATTGGCAAGATAGATCGATGTCGGCGTCTTCGAGGTGCGGGACACACCGACCAACACCACGTCGGCCTCGTCGAGACCTTCGACATGCTGACCATCGTCATGGATCATCGTGTAATTCAAAGCGTCGATCCGCTTGAAATATTCCGCATTGAGGACGTGCTGGGCGCCCACACGACCGGTGGTCGCGGCCCCGAGATAGGCTTCGAACAGCTGCATGACCGGGCCGATGATCGACAGGCTGGGAACATTGATCTCCTTGCACTTGTCCTCGAGCCTGGAGACCAGATCCTTCTCGAGCAGCGTGAACAGGACGATCCCCGGCGCCTCCTCGATCTCATCGAGCACGCGGTCGAGCTGCTTCTGGCTGCGCACCAGCGGATAAACATGCTCGACCGGCGTCACGTTGGCGTACTGGGCCGCAACCGCCCGCGCCACGGTGATGAGCGTCTCTCCCGTGGAGTCCGAGACCAGATGCAGATGGAAATAATTGTTCGAGGTCGGCACAAAAACCCTTTGAATTTCGTTGGGGTGGTTTGTGGATTTCTGTGGAGCTTAACCCCTCGTAAAGGGGTGTGCGACACCAGGGGCGGGACAACGGCCAATTTTCTTCACACCGCTGCCCATCGGAACAAGTTCGGCGCCCTGCCGAGATGGAAGCGGGATTGCGCGGACAACTCTCTTGATAAGCTGCCGACAGGCGGGAGCAAGGTCTTGAGTCCGACCGGCTTATCGGAAATCGCCGGCGCGATCCGGGATATGTGGATGGATGTGAAAAAGCACGCGTGAACTCGCGGATGGAATTGCATGAGTCCAATCCACGGTCACATAGACTCAAACCTTAAGAATCTAAGATTCTAGATTTGAGGAAGGCCCTTGGGATGGATATGTGTGCGGGGTGAGACCTTAACGAGTTCTTACTATCCCCAGCGTTCTCCGAGCTGGCATCAATCCGGGCACAGAAAATGTTCGAAGACGTCTATCTCTGGATCAAGGCGCTGCACGTGATCGCGGTCATCGCCTGGATGGCCGGCATGCTCTATCTGCCGCGGCTGTTCGTCTACCATTGCGAGGCCGAGATCGGCTCGAAGCAGTCGGAGACGTTCAAGATCATGGAGCGTCGGCTGCTGAAGGCGATCATCAACCCCGCGATGATCGTCACCTGGCTTGCCGGGCTCTATCTCGCCTGGTCCGGCCATTGGTTCTCGTTCGGCTGGCTGCACGTAAAACTGGCACTGGTCCTCGCGCTGTCCGCGGTTCACGGCTTTTTTTCGCGCTGGCTGAAGGATTTCGCCGCCGACCGTCGCCCGCGAAGCCAGAAATTCTATCGAATAATCAATGAGGTGCCGACTGTTCTGATGATTTTCATCGTCATCATGGTGATCGTGAAGCCGTTCTAGGCGACACGCGCGACGATTAGCTCAGCGCTTCGGCTTGCGGAGCGGGGAGCGATTTTCTATATTGTCGACATCCCACCCAACGCAGGCGGATGTGGTTGTGTCCGAGCTTTCCAGAGGCCGGACACCGCATCAGGTTTGAAGCCTCACCGGCGCTCACCTTGCCAGACCTGCGGACCTTACCTGCACCTGCTCGCGTCCGCATTTCAGAGCCTCCTCGCACCCCCCTCTTTTCAGGTTACCCCACAGGACCACCCCAATGCGGGAAATTAAACTTCAGGACCTCAAGTCGAAGACCCCGGCTGAGCTTGTCTCGTTCGCGGAAGAGAATGGGGTCGAGAACGCCAGCACCATGCGCAAGCAGGAGCTGCTGTTCGCCATCCTCAAGCAGCTTTCGCTGGCCGAGACCGATATCGTCGGCGAGGGCGTCGTCGAGGTTCTCTCCGACGGTTTCGGCTTCCTCCGCTCGCCCGACGCGAATTATCTGCCCGGCCCGGACGACATCTACGTTTCGCCCTCGCAGATCCGCCGCTTCGGCCTGCGCACCGGCGACACCATCGAAGGCCATATCCGCAGCCCGAAAGAGGGCGAGCGCTATTTCGCGCTGCTGAAGGTCAACACGCTCAACTTCGAGGACCCGGAAAAGGCCAAGCACAAGGTCAATTTCGACAACCTCACGCCGCTGTTTCCGAATCAGCGTTTTCGCATGGAGATCGATGATCCCACGAGGAAAGACCTGTCTGCCCGCGTGATCGACATCGTCGCACCGATCGGCAAGGGCCAGCGCGCTCTGATCGTGGCGCCGCCGCGCACCGGCAAGACCGTGCTGATGCAGAACATCGCGCATTCGATCACGCATAACCATCCCGAGTGCTATCTGATCGTGCTGCTGATCGACGAGCGTCCGGAAGAAGTCACGGACATGCAGCGCTCGGTGAAGGGCGAGGTCGTGTCCTCGACCTTCGATGAGCCGGCGGTGCGTCACGTCCAGGTCGCCGAGATGGTGATCGAAAAAGCAAAACGCCTGGTCGAGCATGGCCGCGACGTCGTGATCCTGCTCGATTCGATCACGCGCCTCGGCCGTGCCTACAACACCGTGGTGCCGTCGTCGGGCAAGGTGCTGACCGGCGGTGTCGATGCCAACGCGCTGCAGCGCCCGAAGCGCTTCTTCGGTGCCGCCCGTAACATCGAGGAGGGCGGCTCGCTGACCATCATCGCGACCGCGCTGGTTGATACCGGCAGCCGCATGGACGAAGTCATCTTCGAAGAGTTCAAGGGCACCGGCAACTCGGAACTGATCCTGGACCGCAAGGTCTCGGACAAGCGCACCTTCCCGGCGATCGATATCTCGCGCTCCGGCACCCGCAAGGAGGAACTCATCACCGATCCGCAGGTGCTCAAGAAGATGTACGTTCTCCGCCGCATCCTCAATCCGATGGGCACGATGGATGCGATCGACTTCCTGCTCGACAAGCTGCGCTCGACCAAGAGCAATTCGGAGTTCTTCGATTCCATGAACACCTGAGTGCAGTGCAGCATATCCGAGGGCGCCTCCGAACGCCCTTTTTGCTGCGCGCTCTGCTGCAGCAATCATGCAGCACGAAGGACGGGGTAAGTAGGTCTGGTTATGTTGCACTGCAATAAATGCATGCTGCGGCAACTGCTCTGGATGATCTCAGGTCGGAGATTTGCCTTTTCATCGAGAGGCGGACAAATAGGCCATGCATCCGCGTGACCAGACGATCTTTGCGCTCTCATCCGGGCGGGCGCCCAGCGCGATCGCGGTGGTACGCGTCTCGGGCGCACAAGCTGGCTCGGTGTTGACGACGCTTGCTGGCAACCCGCCGCCGCCGCGACAGGCGAGCCGGAGGTTGCTTCGGGGCGGTTCGGGCCAGCCGATCGACGATGCCGTCGTGCTCTGGTTTCCGGGACCGGCAAGTGCGACCGGCGAGGATGTCGCCGAATTTCATGTTCATGGCGGACGCGCGGTGCTCGCGGCGCTCCTCGGCGAGATTTGCAAAATTCCGAATACGAGGGCGGCTGAGCCTGGAGAGTTCACGCGGCGCGCCTTCGAGAACGGAAAGCTCGATCTGACCGAGGCCGAGGGCCTCGATGACCTCATCCATGCCGACACCGATCGCCAGCGCCGCCAGGCGCTGCGCCAGCTGCAGGGCCTCCTCGGCAATCGCGCGCGTGACTGGCGCGAGCGCATCATCGAGGCCTCGGCGCTGATCGAGGCGGGCATCGATTTTTCCGATGAGGGCGATGTGCCCGCCGAGTTGAGGGCCCCGGCGGTCAAGGCGATCAAGGCGCTGCATGACGAAATCGCAGAAGTGCTTGCGGCGCAGGGACATTCTGAACGCTTGCGCGAAGGCCTTGTGGTTGCCATCGCCGGCGAGCCGAATGTCGGCAAGTCGACGCTGATCAACCAGCTCGCGCGTCGTGAGGTTGCGATCGTCTCGCCGTATGCCGGCACGACGCGCGACGTCATCGAGGTGCAGCTCGACCTCGACGGCTATCCCGTCACGGTGATCGATACCGCCGGCATCCGCGAGACCGATGATCCCGTCGAGCAGGAAGGTGTGCGCCGGGCGCGGGCGCGGGCCGCGGACGCCGATCTCGTGCTGTGGCTGGTGGAGGGGGGGCGAGCGGGCGATCCGGACGCGATGCGCCCGCTTCGGAGATCCGGCGCCGATGATCCGTCGTCCGGCGGCGCGGTCTGGATCGTCCGCAACAAGATCGATCTCGGCAGGAACCAAGGCGCCATCGCACCGGGTGAGTTCGCTATCTCCGCCAGTCGAGGCGACGGCATCGCCGAGCTGGTCGAAGCCCTCGTGAAATTCGCCGCCAGATTCTTCGGAATGAGCGAGGGCGCATTGGTCACCCGGGCGCGTCAGCGCGATCTTCTGCAGCAGGCGCTAGACAGCTTGCACCGCAGTCTGGACCTTGTAGAACACGGCGAGGAGCTCGCGGCCGAAGAGCTGCGGGCCGCCGCCTTTGCCTTGGGCCGGCTCTTGGGCCGGGTGGATGTCGAAGACGTCCTTGGCGCCATCTTCCAGAAGTTCTGTATCGGAAAGTAGCGCTAGGTCTTCACTCTAGATTAGCCCTTGTTCCATTTCTTGTGTTTCACGTGAAACGTGGGGGTTTCGTTTCACGTGCTAGGTGGAACGCCGTCATCTTGCCAACCGGGGCGGCTCTGTTTCACGTGAAACACGAGGATGTGGTCTGCAATCGACTTGAGGAGATCGACTGGCCTAGGTGGCATCGGCAGCGCTCCATTCACTCCTCGATGCTCGTCATTGCGCGCAGCCTTTGCGAGAAAGCAGTCCAGCTTCTCGGTGCGGAGGATCGGAGGATCCGGATTGCTTCGCTGCGCTCGCAATGACGCCCTCTTTCGTTTCACGTGAAACACCGGGTTTCCCGAGGCTCCCTCTACTGTGCATGGGGTTGTTTTCGCGAAAACATCCGCCACCCGCGTGGCTCGTGTTTCACGTGAAACAGCCGCTTCCAGTTTCCGCTTCCCGCTTTTCCGCCCCTGAGCTAGAAGTCCCCTATGCGAACAGAGCGAGCAAGTTTCGACGTCATCGTGATTGGCGGCGGCCACGCCGGCTGTGAAGCTGCGGCCGCTTCGGCCCGGATGGGCGCCTTGACCGCTCTGGTAACGCATCGTTTCTCCACCGTTGGCGCAATGTCCTGCAATCCGGCCATCGGCGGCTTGGGCAAGGGGCATCTGGTCCGCGAAGTTGATGCGCTCGATGGTCTGATGGGCCGTGTCGGTGACGCCGGCGGCATCCAGTTCAGGGTGCTCAACCGCCGGAAGGGTCCGGCCGTCCGCGGTCCCCGGGCCCAGGCGGACAGAAAGCTTTATGCGGCTGCCATGCAAGCCGCCATCTTGGAGACCGAGGGTCTTTCCGTCATTGAGGGGGAAGCCGACGAGCTGATTACGGCCGACGGCCGGGTGACCGGACTGCGCCTGGCTGATGGCCGCGAGCTCCGGGCAGGGGCCGTCGTAGTCACCACAGGGACCTTCCTCCGCGGTCTGATCCATCTGGGAGAAAAGAACTGGCCCGCAGGTCGGGTTGGCGAGGCGCCGGCGATGGGTCTTTCCGGCTCCTTTGAGCGCGCCGGCTTTACACTCGGACGCCTCAAGACCGGGACGCCGCCGCGCCTCGACGGCACCACGATCGACTGGTCTGCAGTCGAGATGCAGCCCGGAGACGATCCGCCAGAGCCGTTCTCGGTGATGACCGAACGGATCACGACTCCGCAAATCCAGTGTGGCATCACCCGGACCACAGCCGTCACCCACGAGGTGATCCGGGCCAATGTGCATCGATCCCCGATGTATTCCGGGCAGATCAAGAGCTCCGGTCCGCGCTATTGTCCTTCGATCGAGGACAAGATCGTCCGCTTTGGCGATCGGGATGGCCATCAGATCTTCCTGGAGCCGGAAGGGCTCGACGACAGCACGGTCTATCCCAACGGCATCTCGACATCGCTTCCCGAGGAAGTTCAGCTCGCGATCCTCGCCAGCATTCCCGGTCTGGAGCGGGTGAAGATGGTCCGCCCGGGCTATGCCATCGAGTACGACCACATCGATCCCCGCGAGCTCGATCCGACCCTGCAGACCAAGCGGCTGCGCGGCCTGTTCCTGGCCGGGCAGATCAATGGCACCACCGGGTACGAGGAGGCCGCCGGGCAGGGCATCGTGGCCGGCCTGAATGCGGCCTTGTCCGCCAGTGGGGCCGCACTGACGGTGTTCGACCGGGCTGACGGCTATCTTGGCGTGATGATCGATGACCTCGTCACCCGCGGGATCAGTGAGCCCTATCGGATGTTCACCTCCAGGGCCGAGTATCGTTTGACGCTACGGGCCGACAATGCGGACCAGCGTCTGACAGAGAAGGGCATCGCCTTGGGATGTGTCGGCAGGGCTCGAACCCGGCACCACCGCACCAAGATGGACGCCCTGAATGCGGCCCGAGCACTGTCGAAGTCTCTGACCATCACCCCGAACGAGGCGATCAAGCACGGCCTTTCACTCAATCGGGACGGCCAACGCCGCTCCGCCTTCGAGCTGATGGCGTATCCCGAGATCGGCTGGAGCCAAGTCCGCGCGATCTGGCCGGAGCTGGCCGCGGTTGATCCGGTTATCGCCACGCATCTCGAGATCGACGCCAAGTACGACGTCTATCTGGAGCGCCAGAGTGCCGACGTTGAGGCCTTCCGGCGCGACGAGGGGTTGGTTCTGTCGGAGGTCGATTACCAGATGGTCCCCGGTCTCTCCAACGAGGTCCGTGGGAAGCTGGAGAAGGCGCGCCCGTTCACGGTCGGCCAAGCTGGCCGGATCGATGGTATGACGCCGGCGGCGCTCGGTATCCTTGCGGCGTATCTCCGCCGTGAAGCTCGGAAGAATTCCAAGGCAATCGCATAGGCGTTTCACGTGAAACAGCGCGGACCGGGTGGGGAACGACCGCTCTCGCGGCGGCCAACGGCAGGCGAGGGCGCCGGTGGGCACGCTGAGCCAGGACCGCCCAGACCGAAGATCGAGAAGGCCAGCGCCAACGATCGATCGCTCGACGCGATCATCGCGGCCGACAAGGTCGCCGCGCTCAAGCTCGCGCCTGTTTCACATGAAACAGAGGTCCGCCTCGATCGCTACATCGCGCTGCTCCGCGAGTGGCAATCCAAGACCAATCTGATCGCGCCTTCGACACTGCCAAACCTCTGGACACGGCACATCGCCGACTCCCTTCAGCTCGTCGATCTCGCGCCGACCGCAAGACGCTGGGCCGACCTCGGCAGCGGCGGCGGTTTTCCAGGCGTGGTCCTAGCCTGTGTGATGGCGGGCAAGCCGGGCGCGAGCGTCCACCTCGTCGAGCGAATCGCGAAGAAGGCTGCCTTTTTGCGCGAAGCGATCCGCGTCACCACATCTCCGGGAGTCGTACATCTCGCTGAGATCGGGGATAATGTGGATAGAATCACCGGCCCCGTCGATTGCGTCACCGCGCGTGCACTGGCTCCGCTACATCAACTCATCGGCTTTGCGGAGCCCCTCATGCGCAAAGGCGCAAAGGCATTGTTTCCGAAAGGTCAAGATGTAGAGGCTGAATTGACCGAAGCCACTAAATATTGGAGTATCCAGCCCAAGCTGCATCCAAGCCGAACTGGGGACGGGTGGATCGTGGAGCTGACGTCCGCCGAACGGCAAGGCTGAGGCGTTCAGGGGTGAGTGGGGAATTGCGATGAGCGTGATTGACGAACCAGGCCAAGAACAGTCGGCCCAGGACAAGGCAGCGGAGGTCCCGCACGGCCACCCGCGCATCCTTGCGCTGGCGAATCAAAAGGGCGGCGTGGGAAAGACAACCACAGCGATCAATCTTGGCACGGCGCTCGCTGCAATCGGCGAGCGCGTCCTGATCGTCGACCTCGATCCCCAGGGCAACGCCTCGACCGGGCTCGGCATCGACCGCCGCAACCGCTCCCTCTCGACCTATGACGTGCTGGTCGGCGAAGCCGCCTTGCGCGAAGCGGTGGTCTCGACCGCGGTGCCGCGGCTGCACATCGCGCCTTCGACCATGGACCTCTCCGGCCTCGAGCTCGAGCTTGGCACCACACCCGGCCGCGCCTTCAAGCTGCGCGATGCGATCGGCGCGCTGAACAACAACGTCTCGCCGGACGCCGACTACACCTATGTTCTGATCGACTGCCCGCCTTCGCTCAACCTGCTCACCGTCAACGCGATGGCTGCGTCGGATGCGATCCTGGTGCCGCTGCAATGCGAGTTCTTCGCGCTCGAAGGTCTGTCGCAACTCTTGCAGACCGTTGAGCAGGTGCGCTCGACGCTCAACCCGAACCTGTCGATCCACGGCATCGTGCTGACCATGTTCGACTCGCGCAACAACCTCTCGAACCAGGTCGTCGCCGATGTGCGCCAGTTCATGGGCGAGAAGGTCTACAAGACCATGATCCCGCGCAACGTGCGCATCTCGGAGGCGCCGTCCTACGGCAAGCCGGTGCTGGTCTACGATCTCAAATGCGTCGGCAGCGAAGCTTACCTGCGGCTTGCGACCGAGGTGATCCAGCGCGAGCGCGAGCTGCGAACGACGCATTGAATCCAGACGTGTCATTCCGGACAATTTGCGGCACGCGAACTGAGCCGGAGTCCCGAGATTTGGAATTGAGCAACGCCGGGAGTCCGGGTTCGCACTTCGCGCACTCCGGAACGACGGGACCAGAGTAGCAGGAGCGTTCGAGTTGAATCCAAGGGAGCTGGCGATGGCCGACGAAGCGCGTTCGCGACTGGGCCGAGGTCTTGCGAGTCTGATCGGTGATGTCGGCGGCGAGGCTCAGCATGTCGATCGTCCGCGCGCGCAGCGCAAGGTGCCGATCGAATTCATCAAGCCCAACCCGCGCAATCCGCGCCGTACCTTTTCGGACACCGAGCTGAAGGAGCTCAGCGATTCGATCAAGCAGCACGGCGTGATCCAGCCGATCGTGGTGCGCCCGGTGAAGGGCGTGCATGACCGCTACGAGATCATCGCCGGCGAGCGGCGCTGGCGCGCCTCGCAGATGGCCGGTCTCCATGAGGTGCCGATCGTCCCCGTCGATATCAGCGACAGCGATGCGCTGGAGTTCGCAATCATCGAGAACGTGCAGCGCGAGGATCTCAACCCAATGGAGGAGGCGCAGGGCTATCACGCACTCGCCAACGAGTTCAAACGCAGCCAGGAGGACATCGCCAAGGTCGTCGGCAAGAGCCGCAGCCACGTCGCCAACATGATGCGGCTGACGAAGCTGCCGGCCGAGGTGCAGGCCTTCATCGCAACCGGCGAGCTGACCGCGGGTCACGCCCGTGCGCTGATCGGCGTGCCGGATCCGCTCGCGGCCGCCAAGCGCATCGTCGAAGAGGGCCTCAACGTTCGCCAGGCCGAGGCGCTGGCGCATGAAGAGGGTGTGCCCGAGCGCAAGCCGCAGAAGGCGCGCGCCAGCGGTGGCAAGGAAAAGGATCCTGACACGATCGATCTGGAGAAGCGCGTCAGCGACGCGCTCGGGCTCAAGGTCACCGTCAACCACCGCGATCCCGGCGGCTCCGTGCAGATCAACTACCGCAACCTCGATCAGCTCGACGAGGTGATGAAGCGGCTGGCCAAGGGCGCGCTGTAGCCTGGGTCGTCGTTCCGGGCCGGCGATGCGAGTCCCGGAATATCGCACGGCGTAGTCACGTCTTTCCCTCGTCCTGGGGGAGCCGCGGAGCGGCGTCTCGAGGCGAGGGAAAGAGACGGGCCTGCATCCTTCGAGACGCGCGCAAGAGCGCGCTGCTCGGGAAGAGGGGCCACGGCAGTCACCGTGACGCGGCATTCTCTCAACACGTCATTGCGAGGAGCGTCAGCGACGAAGCAATCCAGAATCCTTCCGCGGAGGGAGTCTGGATTGCTTCGCGGAGCCTGTCATCGGGCGGCGCTTCGCGCGGACCCGTTGGCTCGCAATGACGTGGAGAGAGTTGCGTCCGCAATGACGTGGCGCGAGAGCGGCGCCTAGCCCCGGCGCTTTGCATTCGCGGCGATCGCCATCAGCGCGCGTTGGGCGATGGCGGCGGCGAGCGTGGATTGCCTGCGGGTATCGAGCGCAGCGGTTGCGAGCTGCTCGATGATGGCGGCAAGCCGGGCTGGGGTGAAATTGCGCAGCGCGGTTTCGACCGCGGGCTTTCGCGAAAAATGCAGGCGCGGGAAGCCGCCGTCGAGCACGGCGGACGCAGGCGTACCGTCGGCGATCGCGAGCGCAGACTTGTGCAGCCACGCGGCCTGGCGTTGTGCGGCCGAGATGATCACGCCGGGATAGGTGCCGGCGATCATGGCCTTTGCGAACTCGCTTTCGACGATGTCGGGCCTTCCGGCAAAGGCGCCGTCGACGATCGGGTCGAGCTTCAGCTCGGAGGCGTCGGCGACCACGGCCATCACGTCCTCCAGCGTCACCTCGCCCTTGCCGTGGGCGTAGAGCGTCAGCTTGCGCAACTCGTTGCGCGAGGCCTGGCGGTCGCCGCCGAGGAACGACATCAGCGCCGCGCGGGCATCCTGCGCGATGCGCAAATTGGCGATGCGGAGTTCGTCCTCCATCAGCCTCGCAAGATCGCGCTCGGTGTCGGGATAGCAGCCGATCGCCACGGCGGTCTTGGCCTTCTCGCAGGTCTTGCGCAGTGGCGATTCGGGACGGAGCTCGCCGGCCTCGATCACGATGCGGCAATCCCTCACGCTCATCTCGGCCAGCGTCTCGATTCCGCTGGCAAAGCTGCGCGAACCGGCGCGAACGCGGATGGCGCGGCGGCCGCCGAACAGCGGCACCGTCATGGCCTCGTCGACGAGGCGAGAGGGTTCGGCCGAGAGCTCGTCGCCATCGAGCTTGACCAGCGAAAACGGATCGTTGGGATCGTCCACGGCCGAGGCGATCAGCGCATCGGCGCGCTCGCGCACGAGGCCGGCATCGGGTCCGTACAGCAGGATGATGGGGCGGCCCGCATCGGGACGGGCGAGGAAAGCGTCGATCTCTTTTCCGCGCAATGCGACCATGGTCCAGATCGTCATTCCGGGGCGCGCGCAGCGCGAGCCCGGAATCCAGAGGTTTGGGATCAAATCCCGGGTTCGCGCTGCGGGCGCCCGGGAATGGCGGGAATGACCTACGTGCCCGCGGTGAAGAACGAGGCGAGGCGGGTCGTGATGTTCTCGGCAATCTCGTTGGCGGCGCGATCTTCGGCATCGCGCACGGCGCGGGTGCGCGAGAAGCGCTGATAAGATCCCGGCATGTCGTAGGACACGCGCGAGAAGGTCGAGCCGGACATGACGGACTTGCCGGTCACGACTTCGACCAGGTTGTACTGGGCGTCGATGCCGAGATTCTCGCTGGTCGGCAGTCCCGTCGTGGCGCTGACGATCAGCGAGGAGCGGGTGGTGGTGAAGCGGATGTCCAGCCGGTGGGTCGGCGGCATGCCGGTCGCCGTGCCGTAAAGCTTGAAGGCCAGCGCGTTGCGGATCTCGACGCCGACGCGGGCTTCGCGGGACGCGTTGGGCTTGTTGATGGGGGGCAGCTCGACCCCCATCAGCTTCTCGCGCAGGCCGGGGGTCCCGTCGTTCCGCTCGGCGTACATCGGCTGGAAGCAGCCGGCCGTCAGCGCCGCCAGGGCGGCGACCGCCAGCAAGCGGGCTGCGATGCGGATCCTAGCCGACAACATTCACGATCCTCTTGGGGACGATGATCACCTTGCGGACGGGCTTGCCGTCCAGGGCCAGCTTTACCGCATCGAGGGCCAAAACGGCAGCCTCGATTTCCGGATTCTGGGCCAGTGTTGCAACTGTGACCTCACCCCGCTTCTTGCCGTTGACCTGGACCACCAGGGTCACGCTGTCTTCAACCAGCAGATCGCGTTCGATTTTGGGCCAATTGGCCTCCGAAACCAGCCCCTTCTGGCCGAGAACCTGCCAGCACTCCTCGGCCAGATGCGGCATCATCGGGGAGAACAGCTGGACCAGGATCTGGCTGGCTTCACCGATCGCCCAGGCGAGGTCCGGGGCGGGCTGGCCGGGGCGCTGCAGCACCTCGGAGAATGCATTGGTGAATTCGCGGATATGGGCGAGGCAGACGTTGAAGTGCAGCCGCTCGATCCCGGTGGTGACCTTGTCGAGCGCACCATGGGCGGCCTTGCGCAAGGCGGTGGCGTCCGGACCGAAGCTGGCCGGCCGGGCCGCCGGCGCGGCCTTGGCGAGCGCGACGCAATCGTTCACCAGGCGCCACAGCCGCTGCACGAAGCGCGAGGCGCCCTGGACGCGCTCGTCGCTCCAGATCACGTCGCGGTCGGGCGGTGAGTCCGACAGCATGAACCAGCGGGCGACGTCGGCGCCGTAGGTCTCGATGATGTCGTCGGGGTCGACGGTATTCTTCTTCGACTTCGACATCTTCTCGATCGGACCGATCTGGATGTCTTCGCCGGTGGCCAGCAGCGTCGCGCGGCGCCCGTTGCCGCCAACCTCGACCTTGACCTCGGCCGGCTGCACATAGGAGCCGTCGGCCTTCTGGTAGGTCTCGTGCACCACCATGCCTTGCGTGAACATGCCGGCGAACGGCTCGTCGAGCGCGATGTGCCCGGTCGCCTTCATCGCGCGGGTGAAGAAGCGGCTGTAGAGCAGATGCAGGATCGCGTGCTCGACGCCGCCGATATACTGGTCGACCGGCAGCATCCGGTTGGCCACCGCGGGCGTCGTCGGCGCATTCTCGTTCCAGGGATCGGTGAAGCGGGCGAAGTACCAGGACGAATCCACGAAGGTGTCCATGGTGTCGGTCTCGCGCTGCGCCTTGCCGCCGCATTTGAGGCAGGTGACGTGCTTCCAGGTCGGATGGTGGTCGAGCGCGTTGCCGGGCTTGTCGAAGGTCGCATCGTCGGGCAGCTTCACCGGCAGGTCGGCATCAGGCACCGGCACCACGTCGCATTTCGGACAGTGGATGACGGGAATCGGGCAGCCCCAATAGCGCTGGCGCGAAATGCCCCAGTCGCGCAGGCGGAAATTGACCTGCCGCTCGCCCACCGGCGCATTGCCGCGCAGCTCCGTCTCGAGACGCCTCGCCACCTCTTCCTTGGCCTGCTCGATGGTCATGCCGTCGAGGAAGCGCGAATTGATCATGCGGCCGTCACCGTCATAGGCGGTGTCGGTGATGACGAAGGACTTGGGATCCTGGCCTTCAGGGCACACGACAGGCGTGTTGCCGAGGTCGTACTTGTTGACGAAGTCGAGGTCGCGCTGGTCGTGCGCCGGGCAGCCGAAGATGGCGCCGGTGCCGTATTCCATCAGCACGAAATTGGCGACATAGACCGGCAGCTTCCAGCTGGGATCGAACGGGTGCACCGCGCGGATGCCGGTGTCGAAACCCTGCTTCTCCGCGGTATCGATGATCTCCTGCGCGGTGCCGATCTTCTTGATCTCCGCGATGAACTCGGCAAGCTCGGGGTTCTTCGCGGCTGCGGCCTGCGCCAGCGGATGATCGGCCGAGATCGCCATGAACTTCGCACCGAACAGCGTGTCGGGGCGCGTGGTGAAGATCTTCAGCTCGCTCTCGCCTGCCGGCGTCGTCGCTGCATCGAGCGCGAAACGGATCAGCAGGCCCTCGGAGCGGCCGATCCAGTTGCGCTGCATCAGCCGCACCTTGTCGGGCCAGCGGTCCAGCCCGTCCAGCGCGCTCAAGAGCTCCTGCGAGTACTTCGTGATCTTGAAGACCCACTGGTTCATCTCGCGCTGCTCGACCACGGCGCCCGAACGCCAGCCCCGGCCGTCGATCACCTGCTCGTTGGCGAGCACGGTCATGTCGACGGGGTCCCAGTTCACCTTGCGCTTCTCGCGCTCGGCAAGCCCCGCGCGCAGGAAGTCCAGAAACATCTTCTGCTGGTGCTTGTAGTAGGAGGGATCGCAGGTCGCGATCTCCCTGGACCAGTCCAGCGACAGCCCGATGGAGCGGAGCTGCTTCTTCATCGCGGCGATGTTGTCGTAGGTCCATGCCTTGGGCGCCACCTTGCGCTCGATCGCGGCATTCTCCGCCGGCAGGCCGAAGGCATCCCAACCCATCGGATGCAGCACGTTGAAGCCCTTGGCGCGCATGAAGCGGGCGAGCACGTCGCCCAGCGTGTAATTCCGGACGTGACCGATATGGATGCGCCCGGAGGGATAGGGGAACATCTCAAGCACGTAATATTTCGGCCGCGGATCATCGTTCTTGGAGACGAAGATCTTCTGCTCGTCCCAGAGGCGTTGCCAGCGCGGTTCGGCGTCGCGGGCGTTATAGCGTTCGGAGGTCATGGAATCGTTGGGCTTTTCGTGGGTTCGGCCGGCTTAAGACGGCGGACTAGGCCATAGAAGGCCTTAAGGGGTCAATGGGTTGCCGCATTCTGGAACTTTGGCCGGGTCTCCGCATAACTACGAGGGCCCGCGTTGGCGTGTGATTAAGGGGTCGATGCCAATTTGCGGCTCGACAAGACCGCGATACCGCAAATGTATTCCAGCTTCGACGATCCCGATTACGACTATGCCGCGTCCATCGCTGGACGTGCGATGCGGAGCATGGCTGAACAGCGGATTGCGCCGACGCCGGCCAATTTTGCCGTCTGGTTCCAGTATTTCGCAGGCGGTCATGACGATTTGCGCAACGCCATTGATCTCCTGATCGATCACAATCGGCCCTTCGACGCCCGAACCAACAAGGATCTGTTCGAGACCTACGTCGCGAACCAGGTGAGCGCCGCGGTGGTCGACACCTCGGAGCGGCTCCAGGCGCTCATGGGGGCCGCGAAGGAGTTTCTGGCGACTGCGATTGCCGACAATCATTCGCAGATGCAGGCCATCAGTGAGGTGGCGGATCAGGGCAGGGCCGGCGTCGATCCAAAACTGCTGGTGGCCCAGCTCATGAACGAGCTGGCGCGGGCCGCCACACGCGCGACCCGGCTCGAGGCGGGCTTTGCGGAGAAGACGCGCGAGCTCGACGTGATCCGCGACTCACTGTCGAGGTCCGAGCAGCGCGCCCGGACTGACATGCTGACCGGGCTGGCGAACCGGAGGGCACTCGACGAATTCCTGCGCAAGGCGCAGGCGACCGCTGAATGGGGCGAGCCGCTCTGCGTCCTGATGCTGGACATCGACCACTTCAAGTCCTTCAACGACAATTTCGGCCACGGCGTCGGCGACCAGGTGCTGCGCCTGATGGCCAAGGTGCTGCGCGAGAAGGTTCGCGAGCAGGATCTGCCGGCCCGCTATGGCGGCGAGGAGCTGATCGCGGTGCTGCCGGACGCCGATCTCGCGGCTTGTGCCGAGATCGCCGAACGCATCAGGCGCGCGATCGCCGAAGCCACGATCACGCGTCGCTCGACCGGCGAGATCCTGCCCAGCATCAGCGTGTCCATCGGCGCGGCGCAATACCGCGTCGGCGAGGCGATCAGCGATCTGATCGAGCGTTGCGATCGCGCGCTCTATCTCGCCAAGAGCAGCGGGCGCAACCGTGTGGTGACGGAGATCGAGGTCGAGCGCGCGGGAGCTGCCGGCTAGGCGCTGGCCGCAAATATCACCTCGGTCGTGCCAGTCTCGATCGCCTGCACACCGTGCTCCACGACGTTGTTGCGACCGCGGTGCTTGGCGGCATAGAGCGCGGCGTCGGCGGCTTCGATCAGATCGCCTGGCCGCAAGCTCTCATTGGGCTTCGTCGCGGCGACGCCGATCGAGACCGTGACGATCATGTGGTTCGAGGTGATGTGCGGGAGGCAGAGTTTCAGCACGGCCGCGCGCACCTGTTCGCCGATTTCGACGGCACGCATGACGTCCGTGTTCGGCAGCAGCAGGCAGAATTCCTCGCCGCCATAGCGTGCCGCGAAGCCCATCGTGTCAGCGGCAATGCCGGACAGTGATTCGCCGAGCCTGGTCAGGCAGGAATCGCCTTCGAGATGGCCATAGGTGTCGTTGAACAGCTTGAAGTGATCGACGTCGATCATCAGCAACGCAAGCTCGCTGCCATATTGCTGCGCACGCATCCATTCGAAGTCGAGCCGGCTCTGGAAGCCGCGGCGATTGGCGAGGCCGGAGAGCATGTCGATCGAGGCCATCACGGTCAGGCGATCGTTGCTTGCGATCAGCTCGCGTTCGCGCTGGCTCAGCTGCGCGGCCATCGCGTTGAACGCGCGCGCCAGCGGCACGAATTCGGCCGGCAGTCTGTTGCGGGCCGCGCGCGCCGACAGGTCGCCCTCGCCGAGACGTTTGGCCATGTCGACGAGCATCTCGATCGGCTTGATGACGAGTTTCTCCGCCGCGATCAGCGCGCCGAGCAGGACGAACACCACGACGAAAGCGAACTGCAGATAGGCGGTACGGATGTCGCGGCTGACGGCAGCGGACACCTTGTCCTCGTCGATGCTGGTGATCAGGCGAGCATTGGTCCCCGCAATGCGGATGTAGCTGACTGCCCGGCGAGAGCCATCGGCAGCGAGGAAAGACAGCGAGCCCTCGTCTTGATCGGACCGAAGCGCCTTGTCGGCGATCGCGGACATCAGCGGCATGTTGTCGAGGGGCCGGCCGACCGCGCTGCGCTGATCGGCCGGGGCGGCCAGCACGGTGCCCGCGCTGTCGACCAGCACGGCGGTGATGCCGGGGCGGCCGCCCAGATTGCTCATGACCTTCGACATCCAGTCGAGGTTGACGGTGGCGAGCACGACGGCATCGGGGACGCCGCTGAAGGCGGAGACTGGATAAACCGCCATCACCGTCGGCGACAGCACCGGTCGCGACATGATGAAGTCGCTCAGTATGAAGCGGCCGGTTTGCTGTGCCTGCTGGAAGTACGGCCGGTCACTCAGATCGAGGCCGACATACATGTTGTTGGTGGCGCATTGGATGCGACCGTCCTGGCCGGCGATCAGAAGCGTGCGTATCCACGGGAGGCTCGACGGCAGGCTCGCGCGCAGCACGTCGCAGCTCTTGCTGATGCCGCCGACGGAGGCGCGGATGAAAGCCTCCGATTTCAGGATGGTCTCGACGGACGAGATCACCTCGCGTTGCGCATCGGCGCTATGCCTCGCCACCGTGGTGAACTCAGCCGCGGCCTGCGCGATCTGGCGCGTACGCGTGTCCTCGAGCGAACGGATGCGGTCGAACATCAAAGGCGCCACGAGAATCACCGCGAGCAACGCAAGCCGCGCCCGGATTCCGAGAACCTGCTTGAGTTTCGCTCGCTTGCGGTTGAGACTGACGCTGGCCATCTTCGCTACCCACCCCGTGGCCCAAGGTAAAGCGAAGGGTTCAAAAACTGTTTCTTGAACTCGGTAAAATTGGACTTAACTCGGTTGGGAGCACAGCCAAGAGACGTCATGACGGAAGCCAACACCGCGCCGGTAACCGGCCATTCACCAAACGCGCTTGCCGCGGTCGAAGCCGAAATCGCGCGCGCCTGCAAGGACGCGGGGCGCGACCGCGCATCCGTGACGCTGATTGCGGTTTCCAAGACGTTCGTCGCGGATGCGATTACCCCGGTCATCGCCGCCGGACAGCGCGTATTCGGCGAGAATCGGGTGCAAGAGGCCAAAGGCAAGTGGCCGGCGCTGACGTCTGTTTACCCCGATATCGTGCTGCATCTGATCGGGCCGCTGCAATCCAACAAGGCGAAAGAGGCGGTCGCGCTGTTCGACGCGATCCATTCGGTCGATCGTCCGAGCATTTGCCAAGCGTTAGCCAAGGAAATCGAATCCCAGAACAAGCACCCGCAACTCTTCGTCCAGATCAATACCGGCGAGGAGCCGCAGAAGGCCGGCGTCGCACCCGACGAAGCCGATGCATTCCTCGCGAGTTGCCGGGACACCTACGGGCTGACAATCTCCGGCCTGATGTGCATCCCCCCGGTGGATGAGCCGCCGGCCGGGCACTTTGCTCTCACCGCCAAGATTGCCGCACGCAATGGATTGAAGAATCTCTCGATGGGCATGAGCGCGGACTTCGCCACCGCCATCATGTTGGGTGCCACCCATGTGCGGGTGGGAAGCGCGATCTTCGGGCACCGGTGAGAGCCGTTAGCGAGGAACGCGCTGGCAACCGCCATCGATGACGCGGAGTGAGCCGCCTACACGAACCCCACCGACACCTTTCCCAGCACGCCGAAATCCGCGGCGAAATGATCGCCGCCCTGGATCGGCAGCGGCGGGTGGCATGTGCCCGTCGTCACCACCTCCCCTGCCCGCAAGGTGATGCCGAGCCCGCGCAGCTCGTTGGCAAGCCAGGCAAGCGCAATGCGGGGATCGCCGAGCACGTTCCTGCCGTGGCCGATATGGCGCTCGCCGCGCAGTGCGATCTGCGGCCGTTCCGCAACGAGATCCATCGCCCGCCAGTTCGCAATGGTCGGCGCGCCCAGCACGAACAGATGCGCGCAGGCGTTGTCGGCGATGAGCTGCGCCTCGCCCGCGCTGACGAAATCGGCAAAGCGCGAATCGGGAATCTCGATCGCGGGATGCAGGGTCTCGACGGCGGCGAGCACCTCGTCGGCGCTGTAGGGCGTCGCGCGCGGCGGCAGATCGCGCCCCATGCGGAAGGCGAATTCAGGTTCACCGACGCGCATCTCGTTGCCCTTCATCGATGCGGTCCCGCCGTCGGCGATCACGGTGTCGCTCATGATGCGCCCAGCCAGCGGCCCCGTGACGTTGATGTGCTTCTGGCCGGCCTCGCTCGTGGCTGCGATCTTCCAGCCGAACAATGTCCCGCTCGATCGTCGTTCGAGCGCGGCCTGGATGGCGTAGCCTTCAGCGCGACTCTGCGGCCGCAACCGCGTCTCCAGCGCGTCGAGCTTGGTGCCGTCGCGCCAATGCCTGACCAGGAGCTCTGAAGCGGCGTCGATCTGATCCTTGTCGAGCATGCACCCTCACCCGATGATGATTCTCGTTCGCGGGCCCAAGCGCCGCAGCAATTGCAACATCGCAGATTTCGTCATGGAGACGCAGCCCGCGGTCGGGCCGAAATTATCGCGCGCCAGGTGCAGGAACACCGCGCTGCCCCGGCCGGCGACGCGCGGCCGGGTGTTGTGGTCGATCTCGACGATAAAGTCGTAGAGATGGTCGGCCCGCTTGAGCCGGTCACCGCCCTGTCCCTCGCCGAGCCGGATGCTCTGGTTGTAGTGACGGTCGCCTGGATCCTCGCACCAGGCATCCGCCGCTGTGATCATCCGGGTCGGCAGGAATGTCTGGGGGCGGCTGTGCCGGTCGCCCCGCCACCACAGCCGCCTGGGACGGAAGCTGCCTCTCGGGGTGCCGCCATCGCCCTCGCGCTTGTTGGCGAGAATACCGCCCCGCCCCAGCGCAACCGGGATGGTCAACGCTCCGGCCGTCAGCCAGCCCCGGCGCGGATTACCTGCAGCAGGCCTAACACGGATCGCAGAGAGCGGCCCAGCGCTGCGAGTCTCGTTGTAACCGACTGAAACTGCTTTATTTTTCATGTGAACGTGCAATGTCGAATTCATTACAGGACATTCATCAAAACGGCCTGCTATTCTGAGTTAGAGTAGTTCTGGCTTGTGAATCGGTAACAGCCCACTACTTCAACACGAACAACAAAAATAACGGCGACCCCTAAACTTCCCCTCGCGGCTGGGCGCGGCATGGATGCGCGCCGAGCCGGACTCCAAAAGGATGACTTCCCATGCCCAACGCCCGCAAGATCCTGATCGTGGATGACGATACCGATCTGCGCGACACGCTGGTGGAGCAATTATCGCTGCACGAAGAATTCGAAGCCTCCGCCGTGGATACCGGCGCGAAGGGCGCGAGCGCCGCGAAGGCGAATTCTCCCGATCTCGTCCTGATGGACGTCGGCCTGCCCGACACCGATGGCCGCGAAGTGGTCCGCTCCCTGCGCAAGGGCGGCTTCAAGGCCCCGATCATCATGCTGACCGGGCACGACACCGATTCCGATACGATCTTGGGGCTGGAATCCGGCGCCAACGACTATGTGGCCAAGCCCTTCCGCTTCGCGGTTCTGTTGGCCCGCATCCGCGCGCAGCTCCGCCAGCACGAAGCCAGCGAGGACGCGGTGTTCTCGGTCGGCCCCTACTCCTTCCGTCCCGGCTCCAAGATGCTGACCGCGGCCAATGCGCGCAAGGTCCGGCTCACCGAGAAGGAGACCGCGATTCTCCGCTTCCTCTACCGCGCCGGCCAGATGCCGGTGTCGCGTGAGACCCTGCTCCAGGAGGTCTGGGGCTATAATTCCGGCGTCACCACCCACACGCTGGAAACCCACATCTACCGTCTGCGCCAGAAGATCGAGAAGGACGCGGCCAACCCGGAAATCCTGGTCACCGAAGCCGGTGGATACAAGCTGGTGCCGTGATACGTTCCGGAAACGCGCGATTCGTCGTAAATTGGCGCGTTCCTCGAGCCACGGACCGGAATGTCAATCGACGACGACGTAGCGCTTCTCGAGCGTGTCCCGACACTGCGCCTGTTGGGGGACGCCTCGTTGCGCATGCTGGCGATCGGCTCCGAGCAGCGCGACTTCGTCCGCGGTGACGTCCTCTTCAATCTCGGCGATGACGCCGATGCCGGCTTCGTGGTCCAGCGCGGCGCCTTCAGGGTCGAAGACGGTGCCGGTGCCGAAATGATCGCCGGGCCCGGCGCACTGATCGGCGAGCTCGCGCTGGTGGTGCCGATGAAGCGGCCATCGAGCGCAATCGCGCTGGAGCACGCCTCCGTCATCCGCATCGCACGCAGCCTGTTCCAGCGCGTGCTCGAAAGCGACCCTGCCGCTGCGGTTCGCCTTCGCGACGAGTTCGCGGTGCGTTCGAGTCAAATCGCGAGTGATATCCTCATGGCCGGTGCGAAGCTGACGTCCTGAGTGTCTCTGTTGTCATTCCGGGCTCGCGCTGCGCGCGCCCCGGAATGACAGGTGACGGTCATAGATCGAGCGTCACCGTGACCGGGACATGGTCCGACGGCCGATCCCAGCTCCGCGCATCACGCAGAATTCTAAAATCCTGCACCGAGTCCTTCAGCGCCCGCGAGACCCAGATGTGGTCGAGCCGGCGGCCGCGGTCGCCGACGGTCCAGTCGGGGGAGCGGTAGCTCCACCACGTATAGACCTTCTCCGACATCGGGATGCGCTCCCGCGCGACGTCGACCCATTCGCCCGCCTCGAGTGCCGCCTTCAGCTTCTCGGTTTCGACAGGCGTGTGCGAGACGACCTTCAGAAGCTGCTTGTGCGACCAGACGTCGTTCTCGTGCGGGGCAACGTTGAGGTCGCCGACCAGGATGTGACGGTCCTCGCCGCGCGGATGCAGCGGCTCGCACGCCTTCATCTCGTCGAGGAAACGAAGCTTGTGATCGAACTTCTCGTTCAGCGCGGGATCGGGAATGTCGCCGCCGGCGGGCACGTAGAAATTATGCAGCACCAGCGGCTTTGCGATGCCGGCCTTCTCGCCGAACGACACCGAGATGTGACGCGAATCAACCTTGTCGCAGAAGGTGCGGATGTCCTTCGTCTCGAACGGGATCTTCGAGACGATGGCAACGCCGTGATAGCCCTTCTGCCCGTTCAGCGCCACGTGCTCATAGCCGAGCCGCTTGAATCGCTTCAGCGGAAAGGCGTCATCGATGCACTTGGTCTCCTGCAGGCACAGCACCTCCGGCCGCGCGCTCTTCAAGAACTTCGCGACCAGGTCGATGCGCAGCCGCACCGAATTGATGTTCCAGGTGGTCAGGGAAAGTCGCATGGCGACGGTCTAACAAACTCCATCAGTCATGGCCGGGCTTCACCCGGCCATCCACGCCTTTTTATAAGGCCCAAGACGTGGATGCCCGGGCAAGCCCGGGCATGACGACCGTCGCAGACGCCATCAGCCATCAACCCGGCGATGGTCCGTAATTGGTGAAATCGATCTTGAACATGCCGGGGTCGAGCTTCTTGCTCGAGTCCAGATTGTAGACCGCGATCGTGGTGTCGTAGCCCTGCGGGTCGGTGACGGTCCACTGCTTGAGCTGGCCGTCCTTGGCGCCGAACATCAGGAGCAGCCGGCTGGTGCCGACCAGCGCCTGCTTCTCCTCGATGGTGACGCTGACATAGACGTCGTCGGCCGAGACGTTGACGACGTTGGTGTCCTTCATCAGGTCGATACGGTCGGACAGCAGGAAGCGCAGCGGCGTCTGCGACAGCGGATAGACGTCCTGGGTCGCGAGCTTGCGGTCGCGCACCACGAGCGAGGATCCGTCCGCGACGATGTCGATCGGGCTCGGCGCGTCATATTCGAAGCGCACCTTGCCGGGCTTCTGGATGTAGAATTCTCCCTGCGTCTTGCTGCCGTCGGGGCCGACCTGGACGAAATTCCCGACCAGCGTCTGAAGCGACGACAGATAGGCGCTGACCTTGGCGGCCTGCGCCTTCTGATTGGCGTCGAAGGTCTGGAAGATGCTGCTCGGCACGTTGCGACGCGGATCGGGGATGACCGGGTTCGGCGGCGTTTGCATCGCGCCGGTGACGGTTGGCCCACCGCCGGCTGGAGCACCTTCGCGGCCTTTCGGTGCGGGCTTCGGCACCGGCACGGTTTGCGCGAACGATGCACCGGTCACCATCGCGGCGGTGACGAGAAGCACGCCGGCCACGCGCGCGCTTCGCGCAGCGATGAAGGCAGCGTATCGAATGTCCGGATGTCTGATCAACGCCTCGTCCTGTATTGCTGGGCGCCCTTTTAGCGTGATTTCGGGCAAAAGCAGATATCGATTCTGCGTGAAATGATGTTCAGAGGCGCCTCGCCTCACATATGGCTGTCTTCTTCCTCGACCAGGATCTCGCGCTTGCCGGCGTGGTTGGCGGGACCGACGATGCCCTCCAGTTCCATGCGCTCCATCAGCGATGCGGCGCGGTTGTAGCCGATCTGCAGGCGGCGCTGGATGTAGCTGGTCGAAGCCTTGCGATCGCGCTTGACGATGGCAACCGCCTGCTGGAACAGATCGCCGCCGCCATCGCCGCCCATGCCGGTGGCGTCGAACACGGCGCCATCCTCGTCCTCGGTGGGCTCTTCGGCCGTAACCGCCTCGAGATATTCCGGCTGTCCCTGCGTCTTGAGATGACGCACCACCTTCTCGACTTCCTCGTCAGAGGCAAACGGTCCGTGCACGCGGCTGATGCGGCCACCGCCCGCCATGTAGAGCATGTCGCCCTGACCGAGCAGCTGCTCGGCGCCCATCTCGCCGAGGATGGTGCGGCTGTCGATCTTGGAGGTGACCTGGAAGGCGATGCGGGTCGGGAAGTTCGCCTTGATGGTGCCGGTGATGACGTCGACCGACGGGCGCTGCGTGGCGAGGATGACGTGCAGGCCGGCGGCGCGCGCCATCTGCGCCAGACGCTGCACCGCGCCTTCGATGTCCTTGCCGGCGACCATCATCAGGTCGGCCATCTCGTCGACGATGATGACGATATAGGGCAGCGGGTCGAGCGAGAGCTTCTCTTCCTCGTAGATCGCCTTGCCGGTTTCCTTGTCGAAGCCGGTATGCACCGTGCGTGTCGGCTCCTCGCCCTTGGCCTTCAATTCGAGCAGGCGCGTGTTGTAGCCGTCGATGTTGCGGACGCCGAGCTTGGCCATGTTCTTGTAACGCTCTTCCATCTCGCGCACGGCCCATTTCAGCGCGACAACCGCCTTCTTCGGATCGGTCACGACGGGCGTGAGCAGATGGGGAATGCCGTCATAGACGGAGAGCTCGAGCATCTTCGGATCGACCATGATCAGCCGGCACTGGTCCGGACGCAGCCGGTAGACCAGGCTGAGGATCATGGTGTTGATGGCAACCGACTTGCCCGAGCCGGTGGTGCCGGCGATCAGCATGTGCGGCGTGCGCGCGAGGTCGATGATGACGGGGTCGCCGCCGATGGTCTTGCCGAGGCACAGCGGCAGCTTTGCCACCGTGTCGGTCGCCTCCTTTGCGACGAGCAATTCGCGCAGATAGACCTTCTCGCGATGCGCGTTCGGCAGCTCGATGCCGATCGCGTTGCGGCCGGGCACGACGGCGACGCGCGCGGACAGCGCGCTCATCGAGCGGGCGATGTCGTCGGCAAGCCCGATCACGCGCGAGGACTTGATGCCGGGCGCCGGCTCCAGTTCGTACAGCGTGACCACGGGGCCCGGATTGGCCTTCACGATCTCGCCGCGCACGCCGAAATCCTGCAGCACGCCTTCGAGCGAACGGGAATTGGCCTCAAGCTCGGCCTTGCTGAGCGGCTGGCGATCGCCGGCCTTCGGAGCGGCCAGCATGGAGACGGACGGAAGGTCGAACTTGTCGGAGGACTTCTTGGCCGCAGTCTTCGGCGCCGCCTTCTTGCGCGGGGCGCGCGCGGCGGGCTGCTCCTCTTCCTCCTCCTCGCCTTCCTCCTCTTCGTGCTCGTCCTCGGTGTCCTCGTCTTCGGACTGCGGCGAGATGGAAGGCGCGGCGCGGCCACCGCCCAGATTGGGCTCCTGGCGGCTGAACTGCGTGGCCTTGGTCTTCGGTCCACTCGATACCAGTGAGCGGTAAGCGGCGCCAAGCAGCCAGCCCAGCCGAGCCTTGGTGCTCATCAGGGCATGGAACAGCCAGCCCAGCGACACCGAGCCACGATCGCTCTCCTCGTCTTCGTCGAGCGGCTTGTCCTCGTCCTCGATCGCCGAGAGCTCTTCGTCACGCTCGCGCGCGCCGAGACCGCAGGCGATCAGGAAGGTCGCCGTCATCGCGACGAACAGGATCGTGCCCAGCACGATGCGGTAGATGGTGCCGGCCGGCCCGAAGATCACCGCCGGTGCGCGCACCAGCGCGTCGCCGACCACGCCGCCGAGTCCGGTCGGCAGCGGCCAGGCGCCGCCATGCCGCCAGCAGCTGGCGAAGCCCGCTGCGATCACCGTGCAGAGAATCCAGGAACCGAGCCGCAACGCCTCGCGGTCGAACGGGCGATGCGTCATCATCCGCCAGCCCCAGACCGCGACGGTCAGGACCAGCATGATCGCGCCGAGCCCGAGGATCTGCATGGCAAGATCGGCGCCGATCGCGCCGGCATAGCCGAGGATGTTCCGGATTGGCCGCGAGGTGGCATGGCTGAGGCTGGGATCCTGCACCGACCATGTCATCAGCGCGGCCGAGGCGACGCCTGCCAGCGCGATCAGGCCGAGCCCGGTGAGCTCGCGCATGCGACGCGCCAGCCCCTCTCGGATCGAGGGCGGCAGATGCCCGACCAGTGGAATGACACGTTCGATTGCCGACATGCTCATGGGCCCGCCTAACCCAGAGTCTCGACCAGGCGGTGCAGCGCCTGCGCCGTGGTCTCGCCGTCCTGCACCAGCGCGAGCCGGATGTAGCCCGCACCTGGATTGAAGCCGTCGGGCTGAACGCGGGCCAGATAGCTGCCGGGCACCACGCGCACGCCTGCTTCCTTGAAGAGTCTCAGCGTCACCGACACGTCGTCGCCGACTGCGGATGTGTTGAGCCAGACGCAGAAGCCGGCGTCGGGCCGGCGGTAGCCGTAACGATTGCCGATGATCTGGTCGGCGAGATCGAACTTGATCCGATAGAGCCTGCGGTTCTCCTCCACATGCGCCTCGTCGCCATAGGCGACGGTCGCCACGTGCTGGAGCGGCACCGGCACCTGGGGCGCTGCGATGTTACGCAGCTCGAGGAACATGCCGATGAACCTCTTGTCGCCGGCGGCGAAGCCGACGCGCAGGCCCGGCAGGTTGGAGCGCTTCGACAGCGACTGGAACGCGACCACGCGGGTGTAGTCGGGGCCGGCGCATTCCAGCGCGCTGCCCGGGGCCTCGCGCGTGTAGATCTCGGAATAGCACTCGTCGCTGAGAATCACGAAGCCGTAGCGGTCGGCGAGCTGCTTCAAGCGCCTGAAATAGTCAGGCTTGGCGACCGAGCCTTGCGGATTTGCGGGCGAGGCCAGGTAGATCGCGACCGTGCGCGCCAGCGTCGTCTCGTCGATGGCGTCGAGGTCGGGCAGGAAGCCGTTCTCGACCGTGGTCGGCAGATGAACCGGCTCGCAAGCCGCTGCGAGGGCGCCTGCGCCATAGACCGGATAGAACGGGTTCGGCATCAGGATGGCGGGCTTGCCGGGACGCGGGCCGACATATCGCGCAGCCGCGATCGCAGCGAGGAACAGGCCTTCGCGGCTGCCATTGAGGACGAGAATCTCGTCCTCTGGGTCGAGCGGTCGCGGCAGCTTGAAGCGCGACGACAGCCAGGCGCCTGCAGCCTTGCGGAACGGGTCGGTGCCCTTGTTCGCGGGGTAACGGCCGAAATCTGCGATGTGCTTGGCCAGGACCGGGCCGACGAAGTCGGGCACGGGATGCTGGGGTTCGCCGACCGCGAGCGAAATCAAAGGCTTGCCGGGCTGATGCGGCGCCAGCAGCTCGTTCAGCCGGACGAAGGGCGAGCGTTCGCTGTCGGAGCTTCCACTGGCCTGCGGCGCACGGGATGAAGCGGTCATGACCATTCTGGGCGCCAGCACTCTTGGAACAGCCGGTCGCGCGAAGGCACCGGCGGGAAGCGGTTCAGTTCACCATAGATAGGGCGAGGTTAAGACGCGATTAACCATCGGCCGGCGCCTGCGTCCAGAGCAGGAATAATGAAGCCGGATAACAGCGGGTGCACGGCCGTTCAACCTCTCCCCCGCAAGGGAACCGACCAAAAGAAAGGGGCTCCAGCTTGCGCTGGAGCCCCTCAACGGTCAGGGCATTGCCGGGTATGTGCCCGAACCGTAGTTGTGGACGCGGTTTCCGGGGAGACCGCGCCCGGGAGGAGGGCTTACATGTTGTAGGCGCGCTCGGTGTGCTCGGTGATGTCGAGGCCTTCGCGCTCACTCTCGATGTTGGTGCGCAGACCGACGATCACATCGACCACCTTGTAGAGGATCGCCGAACCGATGCCCGACCACACCAGCGTGGTGACGACGGCCTTGATCTGGGCGAGCATCTGCGTGGCGAAGTCGTAATCGGCGACCTTCGGCGGGATGGCCGAGTAGTCGATGATGCCGGCGCCGCCGAGCGCGGGGTTGACGAGAATGCCGGTGCCGATGGCGCCGACGATGCCGCCGACGCAGTGCACGCCGAACACGTCGAGCGAGTCATCGTAGCCGAGCGCGTTCTTCACGACGGTGCAGAAGAACAGGCAGACCACGCCGGCCACGAGGCCGAGCACGATTGCTCCCATGATCCCGGAGAAGCCCGCTGCAGGGGTGACGGCAACGAGGCCCGCGACCGCGCCGGAAATGACGCCGAGCACGGAAGGATGACCCTTGACGATCCACTCCGCGAACATCCACGACAGCGCGGCGGCTGCGGTGGCGACGAAGGAGTTGGTCATGGCGAGTGCAGCGCCGCCGCTGGCTTCGAGGTTGGAGCCGGCGTTGAAGCCGAACCAGCCGACCCAGAGCAGCGAGGCGCCGATCATCGACATGGTCAGCGAGTGCGGGGCCATCAGCTCCTTGCCGTAACCGACGCGCTTGCCGATCAGGAGAGCGCCGACGAGGCCCGCGATGCCGGCGTTGATGTGCACCACGGTGCCGCCCGCGAAGTCGATCGCGCCCATCTTGAAGATCCAGCCGGCGTCGGCATTGAGCTCGTCGAGCTTGGCCTGCGCCGCGGTCTTTGCCGCCGCGTCAGTGGCGGCAGCGAGCGCCTTGGCCGCATCCTGGATCAGGTCCGGACCCTGCCAGTACCAGACCATGTGCGCGATCGGGAAATACACCAGCGTGACCCAGAGGGGGACGAACAGCGCGATCGCGGCGAACTTCATGCGCTCGGCGAAGGCGCCGACGATGAGGGCGGGCGTGATCGCCGCGAAGGTCATCTGGAAGCACACATAGATGAGCTCCGTGATGTTGGTGTCGACCGAGAAGGTCGCAGCCTTCGTCTCGGGGGTGACGCCCATCATGAACGCCTTGGAGAAGCCGCCAATGAAGTCGGAGCCGCCGGTGAAGGTCAGGCTGTAGCCGTACACGGCCCAGATCACGGTGACGACGCAGACGGTGTAGAACACCTGCATCAGGACGGAGAGCATGTTCTTGGAACGGACGAGACCGCCGTAGAACAGCGCGAGGCCGGGGATCGTCATCAACAGCACCAGCACTGTCGATGTCATCATCCAGGCGTTGTCTCCCTTGTTGACCGTTGGCTCGGCATAGGCCGCGGTCGCAGCGAACAGGCCGACTGCGAGAGCCGCCAATCCCGCGCCATGGGGACGCTTGAACGTCATATCATTCACTCCTGATTGGATAAGGTTGAGCGCGAAATCAAAGGGCCGCGGCATCGGCCTCGCCGGTGCGGATGCGCACCGCATGGTCGAGGTTGATGACGAAGATCTTGCCGTCGCCGATCTGTCCGGTTTTCGCCGCGGACGTGATGGCGTCGATGGTCTTGTCGACCTGGTCGGATGCGACAGCGACCTCGATCTTGATCTTGGGCAGAAAGCTCACGGCGTATTCGGCGCCGCGATAGATTTCCGTATGGCCCTTCTGGCGGCCATATCCCTTGACTTCCGTCACCGTGAGACCGTGAACGCCGATGGCGGTCAGGGCGTCACGGACTTCTTCCAGCTTGAATGGCTTGATGATCGCCATAACAATTTTCATGGGTCCTATCCCCGCTTGGGCCCGGTCCGGACGTGGCCGGGCGTTCTCGACTGGTTCGCCACGAGGGAGAGTTCACTACGCGGGCACAGCCAGGACCCTTAGAATCAAATGCCGTGCCAGATCGGCATATTGCCTAATGGACTATGAAACCGCGGGTTTTCACGTCGGGCGGGTACTGCGGTGCGGTGCGCTATTCCGTCGCGCCCAAATCGTGACCATGTCTGCCCAAAATACGGGCATGACAGGCTGCCGACACAATGTTGCTCACGTGTCGGGCAGGATAGTGGTAATTCAGTAGTGTGTGCGCCTATTGCAGCGCTTCTCCGTGCTGCGAAATATCCAGCCCCTCGAGCTCCTGCTCACGGGATACGCGCAGCGGCACGAACAGGCCGACGAGCTTGAGCAGGATGAAACTGACGCCCGCCGACCAGACGAGGGTGACCGCAACACCGTAGAGCTGGATCAGGAGCTGTTGAGGATTGCCCTCCAGCAGGCCGGCGGTGCCGCCGATGGCGCTGGTCGCGAACACGCCGCCAAGCAGGGTGCCGGTCAGGCCGCCGATGCCGTGGACGCCGAACACGTCGAGCGAATCGTCATAGTTGAAGCGGTGCTTCAGCCAGGTGCAGGCCCAATAGCAGACCGCCCCGGCGACGATGCCGATGACGATGCCATGCCAGGGCGCGACGAAGCCCGAGGCTGGCGTGATGGTGCCGAGGCCCGCGACCGCGCCGGAGATCATGCCGAGCACCGAGGGCTTGCGCCGCGTCGACCATTCGATCACGGCCCAGGTCAGCGCGCCGGCGCAGGCCGCAAGATGGGTCGCGGTGATCGCCATCACTGCGCGTGAGTTCGCCGCCAGCGCCGAGCCGCCGTTGAAGCCGAACCAGCCGACCCACAACAGGCCGGTGCCCATCACCGCGAGCGAGAGGTCGAACGGCGAGAGATTCTCGGTGCCGTAGCCGTGACGGCGTCCCAGCACCTTGGCCGCAACCAGGCCGCCGGTGCCGGCCGACAGATGCACCACGAGGCCGCCGGCGAAATCCAGGACGCCCATGCTGGCGAGGAAGCCGCCGCCCCACACCCAATGCGCCAGCGGAATGTAGACGAAGATGAACCAGGCGACCGAGAACAGGAGATAGGCGGAGAACCGCATCCGATCGGCCACCGAGCCCGCGACCAGCGCCACCGTGATGATGGCAAAGGTCATCTGGTACAGCATGAACAGCGATTCCGGGATGGTCTTCGCAGCCGGATTGACGCTGTCCATGGTCATGCCGGCGAGAAACCAGCGATCGAGCGTGCCGATCCATGGGCCATCGCCGACGAAGCATAGCGAATAGCCGAACGCCACCCAGAGAATGGAGATCAGCGCCACCGCGGCGAGGCTCTGCGCCATGGTCGCAAGCACGTTCTTCTTGCGCACCATGCCGGAGTAGAACAGCGCAAGTCCCGGGATCGTCATCATCAGGACCAGCGCCGTGGCAACGATCATCCAGGCGGTGTCCGCGGTGTTGATCTCGGAGCCTGCGGCGTACGCCGACGATGTTGCAGCCGACGCAAATCCGATTCCCGCAGCCATGGCAGCTGCGCGGCGCAAATATCCCGCCATCTCGTTTCCCCCAGCGTAGAAATTACGTCGCACGCTGTGGCGTATTGCCCGGTGCGATCGACGAAGACGTTATCGGAGCGCTTTCGAGCGGAGTGGATACCGGCTCGCGGCAAGAAAGCGCGTCAAACCAAGCCTAGAGCGCGTCGCTGTCGGTTTCGCCGGTGCGGATGCGCAGCGCATGATCGATCGGCGTGACGAAGATCTTGCCGTCGCCGATCTGCCCGGTGCGCGCGGTCGCGGTGATCACGCTGACGGCCTTGTCGGCGAGGTCGGAGGCGACCGCGATCTCGATGCGGAGCTTCGGCAGGAAATTCACGACATATTCGGCGCCGCGATAGATCTCGGTGTGGCCCTTCTGGCGGCCGTAGCCCTTCACCTCGGTCACGGTCATGCCGTGGATGCCGATTGCGGTCAGGGCCTGGCGGACCTCATCGAGCTTGAAGGGTTTGATGATCGCGACGACGAGTTTCATGGTCAGCCCTATTCCCCGGGATGCGCTGCGGCGTATGTCCCCGGCGCAGCGTCAATCTGGCATCTTTCCGGGCAGATGGCATAAAAAAGTTGCAGATTGAAGCGGAAAAACACCTGACCACGTCAACGGGCGCCTCTGTACAGGGCAACCGTTCATCCTTCACAATGCATTTTTGGCATGGATGCGGTGAACCCAGGCGTTCCGGCTGGTACAAAAGTATGTTTGAGGGGGACTCTACATGGCGAGTTGGTTCTACGCATCCGAGGGCAAGCAGCAGGGGCCCTTTCCGGAAGGGCAATTCCGCGACCTGATCGCCCAAGGGGTCGTGCGCCCGGACACCCTGGTCTGGACCGAAGGCATGGCCGGCTGGCAAAAGGCCGCCGAAATCCCCGGCCTGATCGGAGGCGGCGGCGCCCCGCCGATGATGCCTGGCGGCCCGCCGATGATGGGCTCGGGCGGTTATGCCGGCGCGGGCGGCTATGGCGGCCCGGGTGGAGCATCGCTCGCGGTCGATTTCGGCATCCTCGAGTTCACCTGGCGTACGCTCGCGCTGGTGATCGGTTCGTTCTTCATCATCCCGGTGCCGTGGCTGTTCGTCTGGTACACGCAATGGATCGTGTCCTGCGTGAAGGTCCCGGGCCGGCCGAATCTCAGCTTCACCGGCAATGCAATGACGCTGGTGCCCTGGTTTTTCGGCTTCATCGTTCTGGCGATCGCGATCGGCTATATCGGCAGCGAAATCCTGAGCAATCTGCTGTTCATCGTGCAGATCGTTCTCTACTGGCTCCTGATCAAATGGATGATTGCGAACCTCGCCTCCAACGGGCAGCCGCTGGGCCTGAGCTTCACCGGCTCGATCTGGGCCTATATCGGCTGGAATCTGCTGTTTGCGATCTCCATCATCACCATCATCGGCTGGGCCTGGGTGGCCGCGGCGCAGATGCGCTGGTTCTGCCGCAGCATCGAAGGGACCCGGCGCGAGATCGTGTTCAAGGGCAGCGGTCTCGACATTCTCTGGCGGGGTATCGTGGCCGTGATCCTGTGCAGCCTGATCATCCCGATCCCGTGGGTGTATCGCTGGATCATGAACTGGTTCGCCTCGCAAACCGAGCTCGTTGCGCGAGGCTCCGTTACAGCGTGACCTGAAGGCTCCTGTTGCGCGATGAGATCAGGATGATGGTCATCGCGCCTTCGGCCGTTGTTTGCCCGGTGGCCTGGAGCGATCAGGACTTCCGCTCGCGCACAGAACCCTCCTGCGCGACGGAGGCGACCAGCGTGCCGTCGGGCTTGAAGATCGAGCCGCGCGTCAGGCCGCGGCCGCCGCGCGCGCTCGGCGAGTCCTGCGCGTAGAGCAGCCATTCGTCGGCGCGGAACGGGCGGTGAAACCACATCGCGTGGTCGAGGCTCGCCGGCATCATGCGCTTGTCGAACAGCGTGCGGCCGTAGCGCGCCATGATCGCATCGAGCAGCGAAAAGTCCGAGGCGTAGGCGAGCGCGCACATGTGCAGGGCCGGATCGTCCGGCAGCGTCGCTGCCGTCTTGATCCAGACGTGAATGCGGCCATCGTCGATCTTCTGGCCGAAGTAGCGTCCCAGCTCGACCGGACGCAATTCGATCGGACGATCGGATTCATAATACCGGCGGATGAACTCCGGCATTTCCTTGAACATCGGCTGCTTCGCCACCTCCTCCGCCGTCAGCTTCTCCGGCGGCGGCACGTCGGGCATCGTATCCTGATGATCAAACGCGCTCTCTTCCTCGGTGTGGAAGGACACCATGATCGAGAAGATCGCGTTGCCGTGCTGGATCGCGGTGACGCGCCGTGTCGAATAGCTCTTGCCGTCGCGCAGGCGCTCGACCTGGTAGATGATCGGGATCTGCGGATCGCCCGGCAGGATGAAATAGCAATGCAGCGAATGCGGCAGCCGTCCCTCGACGGTGCGGCAGGCCGCAACCATCGCCTGCCCGATCACCTGACCGCCAAACACGCGCTGCCAGCTCGTCTTCGGGCTGTTGCCGCGGAACAGGTTCACCTCGAGCTGCTCGAGCTCGAGGATCGCAATGAGGTCGATCAGGCTTTTGGACATGATGGTGCTTTCGAGATCTCGTCATTCCGGGGCATCGCGATAGCGATGAACCCGGAATCCCGAGCTGACAACCTCTGGATTCCGGGTTCGCGCGTCGCGACCCCGGAATGACGGAACGAGGGGCTAGCCGCCCTTGTTTCACCGCACTGTTTCGCCCAGCTCAAGTCTGCTAGCAAGACCGAGAATTGGCCGGGAAACTTGGTATGTCGGTACAGGGTAGCATTGTCATCGGCGGCGGCGCATTTGCGGGCCTGGCCTTGGCCCTGGCATTGCGCCAGGGGCTCGGGCCCGAGATCCCCGTCATCGTCGCCGACCCCGCGCTTGGCGCACGGCCGAGCCGCGATCCTCGCGCCACCGCGATCGTGGCTGCCTGCCGCCGCCTGTTCGAGGTGATCGGCGCCTGGGACGCCGTCAGGGGCGAAGCACAGCCGATCCTCGACATGGTCGTGACTGATTCCAGGCTGGAGGACGCCACCCGTCCGGTGTTCCTGAACTTCGCCGGCGACGTCGCGCCGGGCGAGCCCTTTGCACACATGGTCGAGAACCGCCGCCTGATCGATGCACTGGTGGCACGCGCGGAAGCCGAGGGCATCGATCTCCGCGCCACCACCGTTGCGTCCTACGACGCGCGTTCCGAAGGCATCGACGTGACGCTCGGCGACGGCAGCGTGATCGCCGCGAGCCTCTTGGTCGCCGCCGACGGCGCGCGCTCGAAGCTGCGCGAGCGCGCGGGCATCGCTACCCATGGCTGGGAGTACGACCAGTCCGGCATCGTCGTCACCGTCGGCCATGAGCGCGATCACGAGGGCCGCGCCGAGGAGCACTTCCTGCCGGCCGGCCCGTTCGCGATCCTGCCGCTTTCGGGCAGGCGTTCCTCGCTGGTGTGGACCGAGCGCCGGGCCGAAGCCGCGCGCATCGTCGCGCTCAGTGACGAGGAGTTTCACGCCGAGCTCGAGCGGCGTTTCGGCCTGCATCTCGGCGAGGTCAAGGCGCTCGACAAGCCGCGCGCGTTTCCGCTGTCCTATTTCGTTGCGCGCTCCTTTATCGCAGAGCGCCTCGCGCTGGTCGGCGATGCCGCCCACGTCATCCATCCGATCGCGGGCCAGGGCCTGAACATGGGGCTGAAGGACGTCGCAGCGCTGGCCGAAGTGGTGGTCGATGCTGCACGGCTTGGCATGGACATCGGCGGGGCGGACGTGCTCGAACGCTATCAGCGCTGGCGTCGCTTCGACACGATGGCGATGGGGGTTGCCACCAACTCGCTGAACTTCCTGTTCTCCAACGAATCGACGCTGCTGCGCACGGTGCGCGACATCGGTCTCGGCCTCGTCGACCGTGCCCCGCCGCTGAAGAATCTCTTCATCCGCCAGGCAGCGGGGCTCACGGGCGAGGTGCCGCGGCTGTTGAAGGGCGAGGCTCTGTGAGGGACGAATGGTGAGTAGCGAACAGCGAGTGATTTTCCATTCGCCATTCGCCGCTCCCTACTCGCCATCCTCAATCGATCTTGCGCGCTTCTTCCGGCAGCATGATCGGGATGCCGTCGCGGATGGGATAGGCCAGCTTGGCGCTGCGCGAGATCAGCTCCTGCTTGGCGGAATCGAACTCCAGCGGACCCTTGGTCAGCGGGCAGACCAGAATCTCCAGCAATTTGGGATCGACGCTGGCTTCGGGACGTTCGGTGGCGGCGTTCATTGAAGTCTCCGGCAATGCCTTGCCTGTAGCACAGAAATTCCCGGCTGCCATCGCGGGGCGGATGCGGGGGAAGAGGGACGCAGGGTCCTCGCGGAAGCCTGCTCCCTCACTGCAGCGGCGGATCGCCGCTGGTGCGCTTCTTGGCGAGATCCATCTCGGTGACGGCGATAAGGATCTCGGCCCGGGTCTTCAGGTCAGGCGCCTCCAGCATGGCCTGCTTCTCCGCCGGGCCATAGGGTGACATCATCGCCAGCGCGTTGACGAGTGCCTCGTTGGGCGCGCTTTCGACGCCTTCCCAGTCGACCTTGAGATTGTTGGCTTTGAGGAAGTCAGCCAGCACCGCCAGCAGCGCCTCGCGGTCGACGTCGTCCTCGCCCATCCGCGCGGTGAAGTCGTCGACGAAGGCGAAGAAATCCACCTTGCACTGCCGATAGGGGGTGAGCACCTCGAGCTCCTCGACCACCTTGAAGCGCGACACGCCGGTGAGCTCGAGGATGTAGCGGCCGTCGCCGGACTCGGCGAGCTGGGTGATGCGGCCGACGCAGCCGACCCGAAACAGCGCCGGCTTGTCGGAATTCTTCGGCGTGTGCGCCACGTCGGGCTGGATCATGCCGATCAGGCGATGTCCGTCGCGGAAGGAATCGTCGACCATCGCGAGATAGCGCGGCTCGAAGATGTTGAGCGGCATCTGGCCGCGGGGCAGCAGCAGCGCGCCCGGCAACGGAAAGACCGGAATGATCTCCGGGAGGTCGGCGGGCCCGCGATATTCGATGTTGATTGGCATCTGCCCGGTCCCCTTGGCGTCGCCAGCAAGTCCCTTATGAAAATAGGATCGTCGACAAACGCTTGCGTCCCTCGACGGTTGCATCATCCGTGCCGCCCCAGGCCTCGAAGAATTGCACCAGCTGCTTGCGGGCGCCATCATCGTTCCATTTGCGGTCGCGCTTGATGATCTCGAGCAGCTGCTCGGTCGCCGCCGCGCGATTGCCTTGCGCGTTGAGCGCGGTGGCGAGGTCGAATCGGGCCTGATGATCGAGCGGGTTTGCGGCGACTTTCTGTTCCAGCTCGGCGACCGGTCCGAGCGATTTTGCCTGCTCGGCGAGATCGATCGCGGTCTGCACCGCCTTCACGGCAGGGTCATTGCGCTTGGATTCCGGCACCATGGCCAGCGTCTGCTTGGCCTGCTCCATCGCCCCGGAGACGGCGTAGCACTTCGCGAGGCCCGCAAGTGCCGCGATATTGGTCGACTCGTGCTGCAGCGCCTCGGCATAGATCTGCGCCGCTGCCGCCGCGTCGCCCTCGGCGAGCACCGCTTCGGCCTCCTGCACGATCTCGGCGACGTTGACCTCGCCCGGCGCGGTGACGCCCTTGGTCAGCCGCTCGATGAAGGCATTGACCTGGCTCTCCGGCACCGCACCCATGAAGCCGTCGGCCGGCTGGCCGTTGACGAAGGCGATCACGGCGGGGATCGACTGGATGCCCATCTGGCCCGGGATCGCCGGATGGTGGTCGATGTTCATCTTGACCAGCTTGACCTTGCCCTTGGCCGCCTTCACCGCCTTTTCCAGCACGGGGGTGAGCTGCTTGCAGGGGCCGCACCACTCCGCCCAGAAATCGATCAGCACCGGCTGGCGCTTCGATTCCTCGATCACGTCCTTCACGAAGGCTTGGGTGGTGGTGTCCTTGATCAGGTCGGCCGCAACCGGGCCCGCCGCTCCGTTACCCTGGTCGATGATCGTCACGGGATCCCCTCGTCATGTCTGGAATGGCGGCTCTTAGCACGCCGCCATATCATATGCTTGCTGTTGGCTCCTAAATTGGGCCGAATGGGCCGAATTTCAATCCAGGCGACCCGATTCGCCGGTTCCGGGGCACTTTCGCGCGGTTTGGCCGCATCCGGGGTCCATATAGGGCCTCCGATTGCGCATTGATGCCGCCGGTAGCTGTTGCATTCCCTGTCCGCTTTTGGCATACGACAGCCGTTGCCGGCGCGTCACGCGACCGACACAGGATGCGGGTGTAGCTCAGTGGTAGAGCACGACCTTGCCAAGGTCGGGGTCGAGGGTTCGAGCCCCTTCGCCCGCTCCAATTTTTCCGAGCATCAGCAATGAATTAGCAGTCCCCACCCGGGGCGAGCCGACGCGCCGATTGGAAGCGGGGTAAAGCCAGGGTAAAGTGCAGGGGTCGCGGCATGCTTCCGGCCCGGCTTTCCGCTTGAGAGGCCGTGCGAGACCCCAGGTTGAGGCTGAATCTCCTCCGCAACACATATTAAGGAATTTCCCAGCTTTCTCCTCTTAAGCCTTAGTTGCGCTTCCCATTCCCGCAATTTGCGATATGCATTGCTTAAAAGCGAGGGGGAACTGGGTGAAGGCTTCGGCACAGGTTAAGTATAAAGGCCATCCTCTTCCGGCAAGCTGCCCTCCACAAGGTGCTTCAATTACCTCGAACAGCACCTATCTCAGGTTGGTCCCAGCGTCTAAGGTGACGGCCGACGACTTTAAGTCGGGCGACGCGCTTGGTCGAAAGAAGCCATCCCACGTCGATGAGTGCACTTGGAAAGCCTGTTCGGTGTTCGTGGATACGACGCCGCGCCACAAGCTGGCTGATCTGACCAAGTTGCCCAACTTGAACCACATGAAGTTTGTTGCGCACCTAAGTGTCGACAAATCCGCGGGCATGGTCAAACCTCACGCGCGCGACCCGGAACACATTAGCTTTTGGATGTACGCCAGCTACGAGCCCGAGAAAGCAGTAATCAAAATCGAACCGCTGTCATGACGGCTCAAGCAAAAACAGCAAAGGTGGTGGAGGACCTCGTTGACTACGAGGGGCCTCAGTTGTTGCTGCTAAAAACCAACCGAAAATTTCACATGCTGGCGGTTGCGATTCAGCGAGAAGGATTTGAGTCCGCTTTTTTTGGCTGCGAAGTGACCGAGAAAGTGTTCGAAACTTATTTTGATGAGATTGCTGATTTGAATTTTGTCTTCCAGCGCGCCTATGGAAAGAATTATTACTTTTTCGACTTGTCTAGCGCTGACAATGGGGAGGTGGCGCTCCAAAAAGCATCCGTCGATGACTCGCAAAAGCCAGAGTACTGGCCACAGGTGGGTTTCTTTGCCCGCTCGCATACCAGCCCTTTACATCGCTCCAAGCGAGCGGGTTCAACAAAGACATTCAAGATCGACGGACGTTGGGGTGCGGACGATTTCTCGCATTTCCACGGCAAGATGGACGATCTGTACAGCCTCTTCGGTGTGATTGAGCGGCTTGATCCATCATACACCAACAGCGCTGAAGAAAATCACTTTATCAGGCAGGCGATCAAAGACCGCTTCTGGCAAGGTGGAGGAAGCTACGGCGGGTTTTATGGTAGCCTTACTGAGCGCAGCAAGCATACTAACTTTGCTCCCTTGGAAGTCGCGAGGATTGCTTATGCGTCTCCGGGAGAGATTTCTCTTCGCGGGAACAAGAAGGCGCTCACGGACATTGCCAACACAATTCAGACCTTCGACGAGCATTGGGAAATGCTTCGAGGTGCCTATCTGAATATCTACGGCGTCCTTCGAAAGGAAAAACTTCTATCCGCTCGACCGACCAAGTCTTTTTCTAGTGTTGCTGTTCGCAACATCATCAGAAAGAATTCAAGCGACTTGGCAATCAAGATGGGTATAGACAAGGTCGATGAGTTGTATGCGGTTTGCGACTCCAACACGCTTGTATTCAGCAAAGTAGTTCTTTCGATCTTTCGGCGCGCGAACGAGCTCTACCTCTATTACGCCGAGGGCCGAGTTCAGGCTGCGGACTAAAGGGACGCCGGTCCTTCGAACGCGTTGTGCGTTTATGTAGTTGATCGGACCCGTTTTAGTTTGATCATTCGGACATCGGCCAACAGCTCAGGCTTCGACTTTTCGACTCGATCAAGAATATCGGAAACGCCGTAAGGCCAATGTCTAGCGTTCTCACCGAGAATGGCATCGAGCAAGGACAGCACACTTTCGGGGTACTTTTCCACCAGTCGCTCGTTATCGTGCCGTTCTATGGGAAGGTTGATGTAGTCCTGATCCGTAGGAACCAGCAACGGAAGAATGCAGTCAACGAAGAGTGGAAATCGGCTGCCTTGCGCAAAAGCTAGTTCCGCCAGCTTCGCAGAAATCCTTGGGGTCTTAAGTGAGATCTGTTTCGGCCACACGCGCTTGAGCAAATTAAAAGCGTCTTCTCGCCACTTCTCATCTGCTCGTTTTGTCCAATTTTGCAAATGCCAAAGCAACTGCTCACGGAATTCGTCATCGGCCTCCTGCAAGGTGTGTGTTAGCTCGGCATCGCTAACAGCTCGCGCATCTCCATCATCTACTCTGGCGCCCCAACCTGCCAATATCATTCCGGCTAGAATTTCCGCATGTTTGCGCCGGGTCTCGGACTGCCTGTGCGCAAGGCGGAGCAGAGCTGGCTTGATCAGCTTAAATAAGGGCGGCTGCGGAATCCTGGCTCCCCAAAAGAAACCTGCCCAGAAAGCATCGCTGTCAGCATCCTGGCGCTGAATACATGGAAGCAAGGAGCTGATTACCCAGGCTTCGTCCCGCGCAAACAGCCAAACGAGATTGTGACAGAGAATCGCGAGGGCATGACGACGATGATCTTTTGGCAACGAAAGAAGCTCGTCAGCACGAATCTTCCACCAATCTGGCATTCGGTCGTTTCGATCCAGTTTGCCTATGACGGAATCTGTCAAAAGTAGCTGTGCGAGATATCCCACAGGGGAATTCAGGGCCTCCGTGGCCCAATCAACACTTTGGGCGCGAGCGCCCCCTCGATCGCGCTCGGCATCTGGTCGTGCTAAGAGGGGCACTAGCCGGCCCCAGAGATCATTCAAAATTTCGCGGTGGTCGGGCAGCAAGTTCTTGTGAACGCGCAGCATCCAATCGGATGCGGCGTTCAGTATCTTGCTCAGCGATTCATCTGGCAGGCGAGCTAGACGGCAGGCTATCAATACTGAAAAGCGTACTTTTTCCTGTCGGCTACTTGTGTGATTGAGAAACTCTCTCCAGAACTCGTCCCTGAATTTCCCATCTCTCAATGCAGCATTCAGTGCTCCGAAAGCACGAACGGGCTTTGTGTCACAGAGTCCAGCGAATGGGTCGCGCTCGACGAAAAATCGATCTTGCGCTCGTCCTGATAGAGACGCGGCAACGTCCAGAATCTCAGATAGCGGCTTGTCTTGCAGCTCGTCGCTTCGGGTGTCTGTCTTTACCCAACCTGTGCGCATACCCATAGAGAATGCGGCCCCCTTCGCCCACTCGGGCTTCCACTGAGGCGCATCGGCTTGGAGCGTTCGCGAAACGGCATCTATGTCAAAGGTGAAGACACATTGTTTAGAGTGGAGATAGTGTATCCGATTGAGAATTGCATGGGCTCTGCTCTCTTTGAAGTCATTACCTGATTCTCGCGGCCACCTTTTCCTTCCCTGCAAAATTCGTCGTTCGATACTCTGCTTTGTGCGGGTGGGCATCTCGCTCCAGCGCGCCGACAACGCCAATAATAGGTCTCGCTGGTGGGCGCTGTTCCAAAACTCTTCACGCGAAACGATTCTAAGTACATCCGCGATTTCGTTTCTAGGAACGAGCCGTTTGTCGTTCAAAGACCAGATTATCAGGTGCGCTGCAATCGGGCCAGTTGACCCTCTCCATGAGCCGATCTCGGATTTTGCGGCGAGAGCGTCGACTTTTAGCAGGGCCTGCAAAAGATCGAAATATCGGAAAAGAGGACTATTGATGCCGTGCTTATACTCGCGTTCCGAAGTTTCCTCGCCTTCCTCTTTCTCGATCGAGAGCAAGCTGTGCAATCCATATCCGCCCAGCTCCTCCTCTAGAGCCGCACCTAATTCGAGATTGTCGCGAAACGTCTTGATCACAGCTGGAAGAAAGGAATCAGGTATCGTGAGCCCCTCGTCGTGCACAGGATATGTCACGTCCAGGTGCATCAGGTCCCCTAGCCGCTCTACAGCGTTCGGGGGCCGCGGCGAACTATTGAAAGGCCTATCGACTTTCACAACGGGACGAAGGATTACTCCGAGAGCACGGACCGCTTCCGGAGTCCATCCCTCAGCTTTTACTTGGGCTACCCATTGGTAATACTCATCAGAGGCGTCCCGATTGCGGGTCCTCCAAGAATTTATCAAATAGCGCCAAGCCTTTCTGACTAAGGGTGCCGAAGTCGGTTCCGCCCGCTCACTGCTATACACAATTTGGCGCTGTATGTCGGGATGGAGACCGTGTTGGAACGCAGCCCACCAGATTGCAGCCGGTTGATCTGCGACCCTTTGAAACCAACGTCCAAGATGGGCAATCCTAGGTGCCAAGCGAGGAGCGTTGATTGCCCAATGACCTCGCAGCGCAGAAACTTGATCTTCTTGCAAGTTCTGGCGATCCTCACGCGTGAGTGAGAAAGCGCTCCACGCATTCGCGGGTATTTCGAAACGATCAAACGCACTACTCTCGGGATCAGCGAGGGGCGGCACCGGATCGCTGTCAAGCCCGTACGCGTCAAAAGGAGCGAAGTGACGGCCGGGATTCGCGAGCGATCCGGTGCGACCCGGTCTAGCGAAGCGAAAGAATGGATCAAAGGTGCATAACCACTCTGCTGGCAGCGCATCAACATTCGTGGCAATGCGCCTTGCTCCATCTAGCGTGGACGCAACATGAGCAATTTGACCCCGAACGTGAGGTTCACAAGCTTCAGGACCCCCCATCGCTGTGGCCAGAAGACGCGCATGCCAATCGCTTGGATTTCGTGCTCTCTGAGCCCACAATTCCAGCGAACTCCACAGAACATCATGATTGCCAGCCTCGTACACAATCGGCTTCACGCCCTTCTGCATCCACCGAGCTTGAGCATCCTCATACGAGCCGGATTGCAGCGCGTAAGCCCCGCTGAATTGACCGGGAGAGCGGTTGAGCGCCTCAAGCAAATATTGCATTGGCGGATCGTCGGCTGAATATCCAACGAACACGACGAAATACCGCTCCAGTACTTCCTTTATAAAGTCCGACGCCCACCGTTCGGATAGATAGGCACGGCCAAACTCCGCACTCGAAATAATAAGGCCATCACCAGCGGCGTCGGTATAGTCCGGAGTGACATGCCCATGGAGGTGAATGATCCCGCGGAACTCATCACCGCGTCTGGGGTCTGGTAGTCGCGGATATCTCGAAACTGGAATCGATTTCTCGCAATCCTCAAACAATAGGTCGAAGTTGGTAGTTATCAGTCGAACCGTTCCATCCGGCCCACGTGCGAGGTCGATGAGCACGCGGTGCGCCGTCAAATCCGGAGTCCCTTCCGGTTTCAAAGATTCCGCGATCGCGCGGTGTATATCCTTAGCCCGGAAGTCCCGCTCCATTAAGCCAAACACGCGATCGGCCGATATTAGTCCACCTACCCCTTCGATAGCTGGACTATTTGCAATGGCGTCAATCACCTTGCGTGCAGGATTATCTGCTGAGACAAGCAACCGGTCTGCAACGTCGCGAGCCAGGCCTATAAAGTCACGCAGTCCTGCCTTAGCTCGCGAAACACCAGCTCCACAGAAAAAGACAACCCGTCCTTCGTCGCGAGCCACGAGGAGTTCGCCGGGAAAGTCGGGTCCTTTGGCCGAAAATCGCACCGTTCTATTCCCTGTCTCGAAGCAATCCGAATCGATGCGAATTGCCAATACGTGTCAGTGTACCAAAATCGCCTCGAAGCCTTTAATCCATCTCCTACGGGTTTGTTTATGGTTGAACAGTCGATGATTTCCTGCGCTCCGTTCTTGCCCTCATAGCGACTGCGGACCGCGGAGGACCCGAAGAAAAATTTCATAAGCATGCACGCGGCAAATATTTCTCTTCTTGACCGCGCAAAAAAATTCTCATCGATCGATACACACGTCACGCCCAACGCGGCGCTATTGAGCAATGCAGATGCAGCACTCGACGCTTTCAGCACGCGAGTTGGAGGAATCGTTTGTGGGGTCATGTGATTGATAAGAAAAACAAAAGACGGAATTGGCCGCGGGCCGCCATCACCATTCCGATATACACGGTGGCGTTTGGTCAGCATGTATTAAGTAGCTGATATCTAACAATAATCGTGCTGACCATTCTTTGGTCAGCATGGAGAGTTTGGTCAGCATGGAGATGGTCAGCATGCTCCATGCTGACCAAGGCTTGGTCAGCACTCCCACCCCTATTTTTATAGGGTTTCGTTCATGCTGACCAAAACTCCCCGTGTATATAAAGGTCAGCAAGCCCCAACAGCGGACGTCCGGCTCTTTTTCGCGGCTTCTGCAAAGGGCCATCAGCGGAAGTCCGGATTCGCGCGCGGGGGCGAGGCCTACCTATCAATGGGCGAGAATGAGCGCACGACCTCATATATGCCCGGCTCAAATTTCGCGATCGTGAGCGCCTCTTCGAGAAAGGGTAGCGGTCCAGGATCCTGGCGCATGGACTCATAGTCTTCCGCGCTGCGCCACTGCGCATACATGGTCACTTTCGTGCCGTCGAGGCTCCGATGAAGGGTCGAGGAAACAAAGCCAGGTGCCCGGCTGACGAATTCATCGGTTGCGCGCGTGAGCAAAACGAGGAGCCGGTCCTGGTTGGCGGGATCTACCGTGAAGACATTTATTAGGCTGATCATACGGTCGGTCCTTTCTTTTGTTGCCTGATGTCTTGCCTATCACGGGGGGAGTCCAATAGGACGGTCACCATCTTCAGCCTCACGCCGGATTTACCGCCCGAGGTCGTTGTTGGACGCAAATGACGCGCCCCTGAGAGAACCCTATCAAACCAGAGGTGGGCCGCACCGGGTCAAGGCCATTGATGCCCGTTGCGGGTCACAAGCCGCCATCGCGCGTAGCGCGGCAATGTCCGCTTCGGCGCCTAGCCGAAGTCGATCTCGGGGCCGGGAAGGGACCACACGTAAGCGGAACCCTTGCCAAAGCCGCTGCGCTCGCTCCTAACGCCAATACCTTCGAAGGCAGCGCGGCGGACGGTGCGCCAACTATGGCCCCGCTCTTCCGCCCGGTCCTTTAATTTGTCAGACGGCTTAGGCCCGCTTGCCAATTCGTCCTCTAGGAACGTGATCGCCGCTTCGAGGGCCGAACCCTTCTCCTGTTCGCCACCGTTGTCCATCTGGCGGAAGACCTGCCCGGCGGACATCTCCGTTTCGCCGGTCCATTTGATACGCGGCACCTTCAGCACAAGCCCGGCGGCGGTCGTGACGGTCGTCTCTTCAATCTCATATGTGAGTCCCGGCACAGGGGCGCCGATGTTGCTCTTACCCTTGACAAAGAACTTGCGGGCGGTTTCCTTCCTATCCCGCATCTCCGGCGCAACGAACCACCCACAGCGCGCAATCGCGGTGAACGCCTGCGAGTCGAGCATGCGCGTGAGCGGGGCATTGCCGCCGCTATTCTTGGTAAGATGGGACAAGAATAGCACCGCCACGTCATGGCGTTCGGCGAGGTGGCCGAGTGGACTCAAGACGGAACGGACTTCGGACGCCTTAAATGTGTCGGTCCCATTGCGCCCGCCGGCGCCCATGTAGGAATTGATTGGATCGATTACAACAAGCGCAACGTCGTTGCAGGTCCGAATAAGCTCCGCCAAACCGGGCAGATCGTTGGCAAGGTTGAACATGCGCTCAGGCCGACCCTTCAAGGGTTTGACCATCATCTGCACAATCATTACCCTCGAAACATCGGCACCTGCAGCCTTTAGGCGCGGAACGATGGTGTCCCCGGCGTCATCCTCTGCGGCCAGTACGATGACCGAGCCCGGCGCCGGCTCGCCGGACTTATCGGGCCATGCGACCCCTGTTGTGACGCGAGCGATCAAATCAATAGTAATTTGAGACTTGCCCTGATCGGGTGGCCCGGCGAGGAAGTTCAGCTTTCCGCGCGCAACCCGGTTCGGCCATAGCCAGTTGATCGGCTCCGGTTCGACCTCACTTGCGAGTTGATACCGAACCCCGCTATCGGTCCTATAGACTGTTGCATTCTTCGGGCAGTCTTCAACCGATTCAAAATCCCATTTCAGCGCGGGGTCCTCCTCAAAGTCTTCATCAGGCGTCGCGCGACCGAAGATGACATTCAGGTTCTCCGGGCTGATACCGTTGTCCAATAGTCGGCGCCGCAAGGTGCCAGCGCCACGGCCGCCCGGCTTGTCGGCGGTAAACGAGTCCCATCTAAGTTCGTTCGCGTCGCGGTGTTCCTGGCCCGCATAGTTCGGGTCTTCCTGACACCAATCAAGAAAGAATTCTTTGACGTCGTGGTCGTTGTTGCTGAGCGTGTGCAGCGCCATCGCGACTTCTTCCCATTCGGGGTTGCCGGGGACGATGTGCGCGGGGTCTGCATCCTTGAGCATCAATTCAACGTCTTCAAGCCCGATAGTGTCGAACCCTTCGGGGGGCTCATCGCTGGGCGCCGTCTCGTTTCGGCGTAGCCGCGGCAGCGCCTCGTCTAACGCTGCCATCGTATGCGGCTGCTCGTATTGCCGCGCCTCAATGATTCGGCTGACGAACGGCTTGCCCTTCTGATGCTTGAAGCCGGGCATGCGCAGCACACGCGGCACATCGCAAACGCTAGGATCGCCGCCGTATGCTTTCGCAAGGCGCTGAACCATCTGCTTCGCTGCGACGAAGTCGTTCGTGGGTTCAATGATGAAAATGCATTGGTGCTTGCCCGGCGAGGTCTCGATAATCACGTGAGGCTCTAGGCCGCGGAGCCACTTTTTCGGCAGCGGTGCTGTGTCAAGATCAAGTGGCAGCGCCAAGACCTTCCGGAAGTTTGCGCGTTTGGTGCCTTTGCCATCTGAAAGATTCAGGGTGTAATAGATGGCGAAGCCCTTATTGTTGAGGCGCTTCAGCTTGTCCCACAGATCCGGCAGCGTGCCGCGGTGACGCAAGCGAATGGGGCGGCTGGTGAGCGCTTTCTTCGCGGCGTCTGTCTCGGGGATGGCTCGGAAGTCCATGATGGCGCCGGCGTCGCCACGAAGAGTCTCGATTAGCTCCAATCCCGCCGTGAGTGTTCCTTTGTCTCTTTGACCGTTTCCCGGCATACTCATCTGCTCAACTCCACACTGCCTTCACTGCCCCGACCGCGTTGCATCCGCGGCTGGGGTTTCCTTTTGAGTCGCCGGGGAGCGTTTCGTCTATGATCTGATGCGATGTCCCTCAAAAGCTTCTCGAATAGCGCGTCGTCGAAGCTGTTGTTCAGCCGGGCGTGCAGGAGCGCCCCAATTAGGCCTAGCTCTTGCTTCGATACGTTCCACGGCCACTCACATGCCTTTTCGGCGAAGTACATGGTCGGGGGACAGAAGACCCCTGCCAGCTTCTGTAGTGGCGTGTGGCCGGCTTCCGCGCGAAGGCGCTGCGCACGTTTCAAGACAGCTAGAATGAATTCCCGAGTCATAGCGCATCAGCCAAAGCCAAACGTGTTGGCGATGTCGTGGGCGGCCTCACGCTCATCAGCGAGCTTCTGAGCAGCCTCTTCCGCCTTCAGTTCGTCGTAGCCGATGCGGTATAGTTCCAACTCAAAGGCGGCACGCATTTCATGGCGAGCCTGCCAGCGCCGCCAATAGGTGGCCGCCGCGGCGTGGTTCGCTTCCGGGATGTCAGCCGGCTTGCCGGTCTTGCTGCCATAGCGCCGGCAGATAACTTCGAGCGATTCGTCATGGGCTTCGCGCTGATAAGCCATCTGATCGTCGAACCAGGGCTTCCACTCCGCCGGCACATTCTCCGGGGTTTCATCGGGAGACCAAGCTCGGAAACACAGGTACTTGACGCGCGACTCGGGAACACGTGCGCGCATGGCGCTCACCGGCCCTTCATGACGCGAGCCCGACTCGCAATAATCGTCGAGATACATCGTGTCGTATTCTGGATTGAACGGCTGGGTGAAGCTCTTCATTAAGCCGCTGTGCAGCAATGCCGGGCGTTTCAATGCCTTGCGATGCCATGCCTCTGTTTCGGCTTGGCTGTGATGCGCAGCCAAAATAGCGGCTTCCTTATCTGCGGCCGTCTCGCAAAAGCGTAGAGCATCCGCCTGCCACAGGGCTGCATACTGTTCTTCATAGCGGTAGCGGGCCTTTAGCCGGCGCCGGTCGAATTTGTTCGCGACACCTGCGACAGAGCCATCAACGCTGCCAAAGCAACGCGCGAGATATCGCTTACGTTGGGACCCCAGGAGGGCGGGCCATTCTGATGCTTCGGACATGATCGTGACTCGTTGGAGGGGCGGAAGCGGGGAGCGCTGCGCTTTCCGGTTACTTAGTGCGATCAGCGGGCGCCGGATTGTTCCAGCGCTCGAAGATTGCGACGGGATCAAGCTCGCAAGCCGGCTTCGGCCGTTCGCCGCGACCATAGGCGGCATTCGCCATCCGTTGCAGGCGCGACTCAGTCTTGGCCTGCCCGTCGTCGCCCTTGAAGGTCAGCTGCTCAAGGTCCGCGATTGCTTTCGCAACGTCGGCCTCTTTGACCTGTCGCCAACTATGCTGGCCTCGCGCACCATTCGTGTATTTCTGAATTGCCTTGTCGGCCGGTTCACGGCCGCGGGCAGCAAGCGCCGCAAGGTACGCCCGCTTCAGCGGCGCCATTTGGATTTCGTCTGACATGTTCATAGTCCTCTTAGATGTTGCACAACAGTTTCAAGCCGCCCCGCTATCCCGTCGCATTTCATCCCCGCCGAAAGGCGCTTTGGCGTGACAACGGACCGACTGACTCGACCGCGCGGGGACAAGGAGCCGCGTGGCCCGCCGCCGGATGGTAAGTTCAGCCAAAACCCATCCGACGGTCTTCCCCGACGCAGAAGCAAAGGATCGAAGAAACCTTGCGCCGGGAATTGGTTGATCACGCGAATTCGATATCCAAGATTGCGAGCGGACTCGCCGCCAAGCGCGGACCGGTGTTGATGCCGCGAGCCCGGCCGGTTCGGTAGATGAACTCAGCCTTCCGCTCGATTTCCAAAATCTCAGCTTCGATCTTCTTCAGCATGGCGGGCCGATCGGCGATGGGAATGGCGTTCTCAGCGTCGTGGCCGGCGAGAGCCATTGCTTTCAGCCGCTCACGAATCTCAGTGCCAAAGACAGCAAAGATCAATGTAGCGGTGTCGTTCAGCCGAGAGAGGCCGCCAGCACCATTCGGAATCGTCAGCATCGGCAATTCGAGAGACGGTGCGGAAAAGCGGCCCGATGAAAATTCGTTGGGAGTGTGCAGCTTCCGAAGAGCGTGCTCAATGCTTGCCGACGCGCCGGGAAGGACGCGATCAATCGCGGACGCGATGACAGAGGCGGGTACGTGTGCACGTCTGACGGCTTCCGCTTCATCGAGCTTGGCGGCGCGAGCGGCCCGACAGGCCTCATGCTCTGCGACCAGATTGTCGCCAAGCTCGCATTTGAAGTTGTACGACTTCAGCGGCCTAAGGACGTTGGCTTGGGCGAAGTCCTTGCAAGCCTGAGATTGGTTGCCCGGCTGTAAGCGGCGTTTGGCCTCGAAGTCCTCGTCAAGGGCGCTCAATTCCAGCTTCTTTGCCGCGACCGTTTCGTCGGCGGCCCTGTCAATCTCCTCTGACGGGATTTGAGCGCGTTCGTTGTTCCGCTTTTCATTCTGTGCCCGCGCAATTTCTAATCGGATTTCCGCGGCCCGCTGTTGTTTCCGCTCATACTGTGCGTATTCCAACTCAACGAGGTCGTCTTCGTGCTTGGCGATCTGCTGCGCTGTAGGCGGAAGATTGTCGATCGGCGCTTTGACAGCCGAACCGGGGTTGCTCGAAAAGTGGGTGATCTGTTCGGTGGGCATCGGACTTGCTCCGGGGTTTGAATGTCGATGAAGTCAGCCGTACACGCCCAAAGGTCTTCGAGTCTTACCCTGTTGTTGGGTAGTCACTGCGTCGAGGATGTGTCTGCATCTCACCAGCAAGTCCCTAAGGTGGGCTGCGTGACGTGCTTCGTCGGCGCGAATCCAATTGACGATTTCCTTGCCGTGGTCGCGTTCGCCGGTATCAAGAGCGCCGGTAAAGCCTTTCTCGGAAGCGCTGCCAAAGCCGTGGATGTGCTGGACGCACGCAAGACGAACATCTCTGTCTGAAACGCTCAGGCTTTCGCGAAACATCGTAGCCGTTGCGAAGGCTTGGGATCGTCTCGTTGGAGCCGATGCCTTTACGCTGAACAAGAAAGGCAAAGCGTCGGCGGCTGCGGCGAGTCCGTCCGTATCGTTGAATGCGACGAACCGGCGCAAAGCATCATCAATCTCCTGCATGTTGACGGTCATGGCCGCACCACACGGAAGGATGCGCGGCGACGTTCCGCTTCCACCTGTCTGCGTAACGCAGTTTGCTCCGCCTCTCGCCGCAGAACTTCGTCAACGAAGGCGGCGCGAGCGTCTTCCAATGTACGGGGTGGGTTCATGGCCGCACCACCTTTCGGGGGCGCGTCGGCTCGCGCGTTAGTGTGGCGAGGTCCCAAGCATCGAGTTCGTCGGCAGCCCAGAAGCGGTCAGCGCCGTCGAAGTAATATGGCTTGGGAAACCCTGCCTCTCGCGTCTTGCGGCGAATCCATTCGTCGGACGCGTTACCATAGCGCTCGCGAACCTGCGCAACACGAAGATATCTTTTCAAGGGAGGTAGGTTAGACAACATGGGGCAACCTCCGCGCTTTGCGCGTTGGTGCCGTTTATGTTGTCACTCGGCTGCCGGATGCATGAGGACAGGCCATAACGGGCCGAATAGCTAGTCTTTCACATATGCCCATCTGTGCGAACGTTCAACCGCTGAGCGTTGCTTCAGTTAACGCCACGACGTCATTCTTGTTTGCCGGCCTAGTCAACGGAACTACGTTCGATGACTGTCCGCTGACAATGCGGTCAATCTCCCGGGCGAGCGCTTCAAATGCCATCACCTTCTCGGCGGCGTATGCGTGTCGGTCATAGGTACCGTCTACGCCGCCACTTGCATGGTTGCTGCAAGCCCGGCGCACTTCTAGAGGGATTTTGATTCGCTGCATCAAGCTCCGCGATGTTCTCCGAAGGTCGTGCAAAACCCAGTGCGCGACGGCGTCGCCCGTGAGCTCATCGAGCTTTGCCTTCCAATCGGAGAAGCCGCCCATGGGTCGATCGTGGTGACGGCCTTCGAATACGAACGGCGAGTTCGATTTCTTCAGCAGCGGTTCGATGATAGCGTTTAACTGCGGCGTCCGGTGCCAATCCATAGGCAGCCCGTTCTTCGTTCTGTGTCCCTCGCAGGACCATAGCGACGGCGATAACTCGGCGCGGTCCATCAAGGCGGCTTCGTTGCGTCGCGCCATTGTGAGCATCAGCGTTCGAACAAGGGCGCCGAAGTTGCCAAGGCTGGGGTCTGCGCAGGCGTTCCACACAATTCGAATTTCGTCGTCGGTCAGAATGCGCTCGCGCGAATCGGCTGTCTCCGTTTGAATCCCCGCGGCCGGATTGGCCTTCACCGTTGCATTGCGGTCCATCACCCAGCCGAAGAAGTGCGACAGGCGGGTTTTGCCTTTGCGCCGAGCGTCCTTGAACTTGGCGAGCCCGTCGAGCAGGCTAACGCAGTCTTGGCGAGTGATGGACCCGACCGCCCTGCGGCCCCACGCGGGTAGGACGCGGCGCACAAAGAACGACCGCGTTGCAGCAGCCGTCTCGACGCCGATTTTAGGATCAACCGGGTTGCCCTTGGCGTCGGTCTCGGCGGGGGCAACTTCCTTAGTTTCGTGATCGGTATATGGGCGGCCCCATGACAGGTGTCCGCGGTCATAGTCCTTGAAGGCAGCCAAGACGGTGTTCGCAGGTGCGGCTTTGCGGGTTTCCGCCTTGACCCCGGCAGGGTCGCGTCCGTTGGCAACCTCGCCCCTAGCCGTCGCGGCCTCGGCGCGGGCAGCTTCGAGCGTAAGGGCCGGATACTGCCCCAGCGTGAGCTTCCGGGTGGCCCCCGCAATAACATAGCGGAAAGCCCACGACTTCGCCCCGGAGGGCTGCACGATTAAATAAAGGCCCGGGCAGGCCGCGTCCGGGACCTCGCGTCGAGCGGTGCCGGGCTTCTCACTTTCGACCCGATCGCGGGTCAGCTTTTTGGCGGGCATTTCGGCCTCGGGGTAAAGCGGGGTAAAGAATTCCCCGTTTTCGAAGTGTGGGCGTACGTGGACCACGCGCGGCCGGCAATAGCAATTCCTAAGCGAAAACAATGTTAAAGGAGCCTATTATGAGTGCCACATAAGCCCACATTTCCCGTCCCCTACGACCTTGCCAAGGTCGGGGTCGAGGGTTCGAGCCCCTTCGCCCGCTCCAGTTTTTCCCAAGCGTCCAGCTAAGCCAGGGTCGGGCCGTGGTTTCCACGCCGCTGACGGCTGAATTGTTGGGTTCGACATGACCATTTTGATCACCGGCAGCGCCGGCCACCTCGGGGAGGCCATCCTGCGGACGCTCCGTGAGCGCGGGTCGCCTGCCCGCGGGATCGATCTAAAGCCCTCCCCCTTCACTGATGCTGTCGGCTCCATCGTCGATCCCGCCTTCATGCGGCGCCAGATGGACGGCGTCACCGCCGTCATCCACACCGCGACGCTGCACAAGCCGCATGTGGCGACGCACTCCAAGCAGGACTTTGTCGACACCAACGTCACGGGCACGCTCAACCTGCTTGAGGCGGCCGCGGCGGCGGGCGTGAGGAGCTTCGTCTTCACCAGCACCACCAGCGCGTTCGGTTCGCAGCTTCGTCCCGAGGCGGGAGAGGCGGCCGTGTGGGTTACCGAGGACCTGGCGCCGGTGCCGAAGAACATCTACGGCACGACCAAGCTGATGGCCGAGACTCTCTGCGAGCTGTTCTTTCGCGAACGCCGCTTGCCCGTCGTCGTGTTGCGGACCTCGCGCTTCTTCCCCGAGGAGGACGACGATCCTTTGATGCGGTCGGCCTACGCGCTCGATAACGCGCAGGCCAACGAGCTGCTCTATCGCCGGCTCGATATCGCGGATGCGGTGAGCGCGCATCTGCTCGCCGTCGAGCGCGCACCGAAGATCGGCTTTGGCCGCTACATCGTCTCGGCGACGAGCCCGTTCGAGCAACGTCATCTGGCGGCGCTGGCGCGCGATGCGGCGAGCGTCGTGCGCGAGCTCCATCCGGAGTGCGCGCGGCTCTACGCGGCGCGTGGCTGGCGCCTCTTCCCCGCGATCGACCGCGTCTATGTCAACGACCGCGCGCGGCGCGAGCTCGGCTGGCGGCCTGAATTCGACTTCGCGCATGTGCTGCGCAGCCTGCGGGATGACCGCGATTTCCGCAGCGCACTGGCGCGCGAGGTCGGATCGAAAGGCTATCACGACAGGCTGTTTGACGGCGGGCCCTACCCCGTCGCCCCGTGAGCCCGCGCTCGTCATTTCTCTCGGTGCATCAAGTGTCTGTCCGGCGTCGCCGCGCGCGGAGCGGCCTGCGCCGTTCTACTGTGCATGGGGTTGTTTTCGCAGTTTGGGTGTTGGCCCCTCTCTTGCGCTGTCCGAAGGCGAGCTCCTGTCCGTCGGATTCCGCGTTGCAGCGAGAGCGCTGCCGACGCGGTGCTCGTGCCTCATCGACACTCCGTCTCAATTTTGAACGAGCGCAACTGCAGCACACGCGATGCTCTTCTCAGCGCTCGCAGATGTGCTAGCCTTTTTGCGTCTGCCTCCAGCAGACTCCGAACCTCGCCTCTCGACTAGCAAAACAAGATAAATCGCAGCCTTGCCGGCTGCCTTAGGGGAGTGACGCGATGACATCGATGTTCCATCGATCCGTGTTGGCGCTTGCGGCCGTGGCCATTCTCGCCGGGACCAGCGCCGGCAATGCGCAACAGCAGGACAAGAACCGGGCGCTGAAGAAATACGAATCCGGCACCAAGGAATTCTGGACCCATCCGCCGGACGATTGGTTTCTCGGCGACGAGACCGAGGCGCAGAAGGGCCTCGCTCCGCCCTCGGGCCCGCCGACCGGCGCCTCCGACGCCGAGCTCGCCAACATCGTCAAGAAGATCAAGCTGCCGTCCGGCTTCAAGATCGAGGTCTACGCCTCGGGCGTGCTGGCGGCGCGACAGATGGCTTGGGGTGACAAGGGCACGCTGTTCGTCGGCTCGTTCGGCCTCGGCAACGTCTATGCCATCAAGGACAACAACGGAAAGAAGGAGGTCAAGACCGTCCTCAAGGGCCTCAACATGCCCACCGGTCTCGCCTTCAGGGACGGCGCGCTCTACGTCATCGCCGTCGACAAGCTGATCCGCTACGACAACGCCGAAGCCAATCTCGACAATCTCGGGCAAGGCAAGGTCGTCTATGACGACATGCCCTCCTATGCCGCGCATGGCTGGAAATACATTGCGGTCGACAAGGAAGGCTGGTTCTTCCTGCCGTTCGGACCGCCGTTCAACATCGGCATTCCGCCGACCAGCGTGTCGCAGATCCGCCGCGTCGATCCCAAGACCGGCAACGCCGAAATCTGGGCGCTTGGCGTCCGCAACTCGGTCGGCGGCGACGTCGATCCGCGCACCGGCAAGCTCTGGTTCACCGAGAATGCCCGCGACTGGATCAGCGACGATCTGCCCTCGGACAAGCTGAACATGATCAACCGGATCGGCGAGCATTTCGGCTATCCCTATTGCCACCAGGGCAATTTGCCCGACGACAAGTTTGCGATGGGCCACAAGTGCTCGGAGTTCACGCCCCCCGTGCTGAATCTCGGCGCGCACGTCGCTCCGCTCGGCATGAAGTTCTACACCGGCGATCAATTCCCCGCCGAGTACAAGAACAATATCCTCATCGCCGAGCACGGCTCCTGGAATCGTCACAAGTACCAGGGCGCGCGCATCGTGCGCGTGATCGTCGGGCCCGACGGCAAGAATCCCAAGCGGGAGATCTTCGCCTCCGGTTGGCTCGAGGGTGACCAGGGCTATCTCGGCCGGCCCAACGACATCATCATCGCCAAGGACGGCTCGATCCTGGTCGCCGACGATTGGGCCGGCGCGATCTATCGCATCAGCTACACCAAGAAGTAGCGCGTACGACATGGGGCTGCGGTGGCCGCAAGGCGCTGCAGCCCCTTCCGTCTGATTCATTGTCGTTCCGGATTGCGCCACTTGCGCGCAAGTCCGGAACCCATAGCCGCGATCCGCGGTTATGGAGTCCCGGCCAGCGCCAAGGGCGCGCCCCCGGAATGACGACATCGCTAGATCGGAATCTTCCCTCATGCGCCGACAAGTCCTCTCGCACGCAATGGGCGCGGTTGCGCTCCTGGCGCTCGGCGCATTCTCTGCGAGCGGCGCCGACAATGCCGCGATCAAGGAGAAAGCCTCCGCCTGCGCCGGCTGCCACGGCGCGAACGGCATCTCGCAGACGGAGAACATTCCCTCGCTCGCCGGCCAGCCCGATCAATTCCTGCAGTGGCAGCTGGTGTTCTTCCGCGCCGGTGCGCGCAAGAACGAGCAGATGCAGCCGATCGTCGAGCAGATGACCAACGAGGATATCCGCAATTTCGGCGCTTACTTCTCGCAGCTCACGCCGCCGAAAGGTCCGGAGGACAAGGATCCGGACCTGTCGAAAAAGGGCGCGCAGGTGGCTGCCGGTCGCCGCTGCGCCTCATGCCACACGGACAGCTATGCCGGCACCAAGGGCGTCGCCCGGCTCGCCGGCCAGCGCCAGGAATATCTCGTCAAGGCATTGCACGACTACAAGGCCGGCCAGCGCATCGGCAACGGCGTCGCTGCGATGGTCGATGTGGCCTATCGCATGAGCGACGAGGAGATCACTGCCGTCTCGCATTATCTCGCTCATCTGAAATAGCAGCTGAGCTGCTGCCGCAAACTCCATTGTTGTCCCGGACAGGCGAGGCGCCGATCCGGACGACATTGGAGAATGAAATCAGCTCCCCCGCTGCCTCTCATACGCCTTCAGATGCGTATAGGCGATGCGCAGCTTCGGCACGGGCACCTTGGCGGCATCGGCGCGCGCAATGAGATCGCCGATCACGTGGTCGGCCTCGACCGGCAGGCCTGCCTTGATGTCGCGGAACATCGAGGCCGTCATCGGCGAGCCCTCGGCGGTGAGGTTGCCTTTCACGCGTTCGAAGAAAGGGCCACCCGGCGGATAACCCGACGCGGTGGCGACCGCGCTGGTCTCGTCCAGCATGCCGAGCAGGAAATCCCGGCCACCGGGAGCGGCAAGGATGTCGCCGACCGAGGCGCGCATGAGGCTGGTGGATGCCGCGAGCGAGGAGAGGAACACCCACTTCTCCCACATGTCCTGCATGATGTTCTCGCTCGCGGTGGCGCCAGTGATGCCGCTCTTGAAGGCCTCGTCGATCGCCTTCACCCGGTCCGACATCTTGCCGTCGCGCTCGCCGTAATTGATCGACTGCATCGGCTGCAGCTGCACCACCTCGCGCTTCTCGTTCAAGGTTGCGGCGATGGCGCAGAGGCCGCCGAGCACGCGCTCCGAACCGAACCTCGCGTCCAGCGTATCGAGATGCCTCATGCCGTTGAGCATGGGGATGATCGCGGTGTTCGGCCCGACCGCCGCGGCGAACGACTTGATGGCGTCGTCGAGGTCGAACGCCTTGCAGCTCAAGAGCACCACGTCGAACTTGTCCTTGAGCGCGTCCGCCTGCACGGTCGGTGGGTTTTTCAGGGTCACATCGCCATTCGGGCTTTTGATGACGAGGCCTGCGCTCGCAAGCTCGTTGGCGCGCCGTGGTCGGACCAGGAAGGTGACATCGCGGCCGGCCTGCAACAGCCTGCCGCCAAAATAGCCACCGATGGCGCCGGCGCCGACGACGAGGATACGCATGGAAATGCTCCGTTCCATTCCTGGCGAGTGGTGAACAGGGAGTAGCGAATAGCAGGCGCGATTTCCACCCGCTATTCGCTACGCGCCATTCGCGCGCTTCACTTTCCCGACACCATCTCCTCGACCTCGCGCAGCTGCTCCTTGCCGAAGAACATCTCGTCACCGACGAAGAAGGTCGGCGAGCCGAACGCGCCGCGCGCCACCGCTTCCTCGGTGTTCTTGATCAGTCTGCCCTTCACGTCGGGTTCCTGGGCCCGGGCGAACAGCTTTTGCGCGTCGAGCCCGGAGGACGCCAGCGCCTTCGCGGCGATCTCAGGATCGTCCATCTTCTTGGGCTCGCGCCACATGTGATGGAAGGCGGCCTCGACGTATTGCTCGAACACGCCCTCGAGCTCGGCCGCGATCGCCGTGCGCATCAGGTTCAGCGTGTTGACCGGGAAGTGCGGATTCCAGACATAGGGCTGGACATGGAAGCGCTTGATGAAGCGCTCGGTCTCGACCCGATGGAACTCGCGCTTGTTCTTGATGCCGGCGAGCGTCTCGGCCGGCGACTTGTTATTGGTCGATTTGAAGATCCCGCCGAGCAGGATCGGCACATAGTCGAACTTGACCCCGATCCGCTGCTCGATCGCCGGAATCGCCAGATGACTGAGATAGGCGTTGGGACTGCCGAAATCGAACAGGAATTGCGGGGCGGTACGGGTCAAGATCATTCTCCCTGAGGTCGCTTTTGTCCATTGTGGCGCAGGGCGTGCCACAGGTCCACCGTTTAATGATGGTCATAATACTTTGACGGTCAGATCAGACGGCGGATCGCCCGCTTGCGCCACACCAGAAGGTAATAGCCCATCTGCAAAACGAACATGGCGCAGAACACGATCGGATAGGCAGCCCATACGCCGTCGATGCCGATCGTGCGGCTCAGGATGACCGCGGCTGGCAGCTCGATCACGACGATCGCGAAGATCGACAGCAACATCGGCGTGAAGGCGACGCCGCCAGCACGCATCGCACCCGAAAACACGGTCGCCAGGCCGAACGGCACCGAGCTCCACAAGGCGATGTACAACAGCCCTTTTGCCAGATCGAGGACGGCGCCGTCCGTGATGAAGATGCCAAGCACCGCGCGCGGCGCGAGATAGATCAGCGCCACCAGCCCGCCGGTCAGCACGAGGTTGAACGCAAGACCGGCGCGCACGATGCCGTCGAGGCGCGCTCTGTCACCGCCGCCAATCGCCTGCGCACCGAGGATCGAAACCGCGATCGAAATCGACATCGCCGTGAACTGCGTGTAGCCCATCACCTGGTTGACGGCACCGTACGCGGCCGTGGCGTTCGAGCCGAAGCTGTTGACGAGCCCCAGCAGCACCAGCTCGGCGATTGCCATGGCCATCATGCCGATGGCGCTCGGCAACCCGATGCCGAGTATGTTTCGCAGTACGGCGCCGTTAAGCCGAAGATGGCGCATCATGACAGCGTCCGGTGCGAGCGCGTGCTTCCTTCGCAGCAGATGGATCGCGAGCACGATCAGCGTCGCCGCGTTGGCGATCGCCGATGCCCATGCCGGACTGATGATTCCGGCCGCCGGCAGTCCTGACGTGCCGCGGATCAGCAATGGCGTCAGGATCAGGCCGATCGCAGTCGACAATGCCAGCGCCAGCAGCGGCGTCAGCACATCGCCGACGCCGCGAATCATCGCCGTCATCAGCAGGAAGACGAAGCCGAGCGGCATGGTCAGCAGCATGACCTTCGCATAGGCGCTGGCCTGATCGAGAATGTCCGGCGGCGTGGCGAGCACCATCATCAGTTCACGGCTGCAGAGCCCGCCAATCAGTGCGATCGGAATCGACAGCAGCAGGCCGACTGCGAGCGTCGTGCCCGCGATGATCTTGATCCGGCCGTGCTCGCCTGCGCCAAAGGCCTGGCCGATCAACACGGTGGCGCCGGTGCTGAGGCCCATGACGAAGGCGAAGAGAAAGAACATCACCGGAAAGAAGGCCGAGACCGCGGCGAGCGCGTCGACGCCGATCATCTGGCCGAGATAGACGTTGCTGACGGTGCCGAACAGCGATTGCAGCGCGTTGCTCAGCATCAGGGGTGCGAGGAAGCGGACGAACGTGGTCCAGAGCGGCTTCGGGGCGGACATGGATCGGCCTTTCATCAGGACGTGCGAAGCCGTTGCGACGCGAAGCACGCGTGGCCCGGCCGTCGATGGGGTTATGAGAACGGTGCCTTAAGCGCGGTCGCTGTAGGCGAGCTTGACGATGTGGTCGCGGATATCAGCCGGCCAGTCGGCTATCAGTCCGGTGAAGCGCCGCCGGTCGTCCGCGAACAGCGCGCGCGAGGCCTCCTCGAACTGCGGCAGATCGCCGGCCATGGCCGACATGAAGCGATAAGCCGCATCACGCGCCTGACGCTCGCGATCCTTGTCGCCGCTGGCGCGCCGCGCCTCTTCGACAAGCTTGCGCAGCGCGACCGAGGCGCCGCCGGGTCGGGCGTTGAGCCACTCCCAGTGCCGCGGCAGCAACGTCACCTCCCGCGCGACCACGCCGAGTTTCGGCCGGCCGCGGCCGCGTGGCTCGCTGGGTGCTTCAGCCGTCTCGGCCGGCGGCATGAGCTGCGCCAGCCGCGCCAGCACCTCACGATCGTCGCCGCGCAGGTCGAAGTCGATCGACCGGCCCGTGCCGTCGTCGAAGATGATGATCGGCTGGTCCAGCGGCTGTGTCGCCCGCTTGACCGCGAGCGCGACATCGCCCGCCGTACCGGAGGCCAGCCGGCGCTGGCCGGCAAAAGCTGTGTAGGTCCCGTGCATTGGAATCATGACCCTATTGATCGTATTACCAGCTTTAATACCCGGGTAAATTAGCGAGGTCAATATACCCGGGTGAAAATACCCGCAGCGGTGGCTCGACAATGTGTTCCCGGGCTGGCACGAACGGCGCGGCCGATCGACCACGTCCAAGCCTTGAGGATCCACGATGCTGACCGTTCACCACCTCAACAATTCCCGCTCGCAGCGCGTGCTGTGGCTGCTCGAGGAGCTGGGCGTTCCTTACGAGATCGTGCGCTATCAGCGCCAGCCGGACATGCGCGCGCCGAAGGAGCTGCGCGCCATCCATCCGCTCGGCAAGTCGCCTGTCATCACCGACAACGGCAACACCATTGCCGAGTCGGGCGCGATTATCGAATACATCATCGCCACCTACGGCAATGGCCGGCTGATCCCCCCACCGAACACGCCGGAGCGGCTGCGCTACACCTATTGGCTGCACTATGCGGAAGGATCCGCGATGCAGCCGCTGCTGCTCAAGCTCCTATTCACGCTGATGCCGAAGCGCGCGCCGGCACTGCTGCGTCCGCTGGTGCGCAAGGTCTGCAACCAGGCGCTGACCGCGCTGGTCAATCCGCAGCTCAAGCAGCACATGGACTATTGGGAAGGCGAGCTTGGCAAAGCCGAGTGGTTCGCCGGCAGCGAATTCACCGCGGCCGACATCCAGATGAGCTTTCCGCTGGAAGCAGCCCAAGCGCGTGGTGGGCTCGAGCAGGGCCATCCCAAGGCGATGGCATTCCTGGAGCGAATCCATGCGCGGCCAGCCTACAAGCGCGCGCTGGAGAAGGGCGGACCGTATCAGGTCGGGCGGTGATTGTTTCCATCGTCATCTCGGGGCGGTGCCGAGCACCGAACCCGGAATTCCGAGGTTCTCAGGTGCGCAGTCGCGCACCATGGTTCGCGTTCGAGCGCCCCGGAACGGCGCCTCTCGATCAATCCGCGTACAGCACGCGTCCGCGCGTCTCCGGCAGCGCGAACGCGGCGATGAAGAACACGGCGTAAGCCACCACCGCAAAAATCGCGATCGCATTTGCCAGCGACGTCGTCGCCGATAGCGCGCCGACCAGGAACGGAAACAGCGCGCCGATGCCACGACCGAAATTATAGCAAAAACCCTGGCCGGAGCCACGCAGCCGTGTCGGGTAGAGCTCGGTCAGGAACGCGCCGATCCCTGAGAAATAGCCCGAAGCGAAGAAGCCGAGCGGGAAACCGAGCACCCAGAGAATCTCGTTCGTCAGCGGCAGTTGCGTATAAAGCAGCACGACCGCCATCGCGCCGATCGAGAAGATCAGAAACAGATTGCGTCGTCCGATCCGGTCGGCGAGCCACGCACCGACGAGATAACCGATAAAGGAGCCGATGATCAGCGTCGCCAGATACCCAGTCGAGCCGACGATCGAGAGATGCCGCTCCTTGGTCAGGAACTGCGGTACCCAGAAGGTGACGGCGTAGTAGCCGCCCTGGCAGCCCGTGGCCATCAGAGACGCCAGGATCGTGGTCTTGAGGATCGGGCCGGAGAAGATTTCCCAGAGTGCCGGCCGATCGCCGCTCGCAGCCTGTCTTGCGCGGGTCTCTGCCGAGATCTGGGGCTCAGTGACCGACCGGCGGATGTAGAACACGAGCAGCGCCGGCAGCGCGCCGATCACGAACATCCAGCGCCACGCCGTCTCCGCCGGCATCAGTGAGAACAGGATCGCCTGCGACAGCACGGCGAGGCCCCAGCCGACCGCCCATCCCGATTGCACCGAGCCGACGGCGCGTCCGCGATATTGCGGCCGGATCGCCTCGCCCATCAGCACCGCACCGGCGGCCCACTCGCCGCCGAAGCCGAGACCGAGCAAGGCGCGGGCAATCAGCAGCTGGTCGAAACTCTGCACGAACGCGCAGATCAGCGAGAAGAACGAGAACCAGATGATCGTGATCTGGAGCGTCCTGACCCGCCCTATATGATCGGACAGATAACCGCCGAGCCAGCCTCCGATGGCGGAGGCGAGCAGCGTGACCGTGCCGGCAAGGCCGGCCGAGGCCGCATCGACCTTCCACAGGGCGATGATGGTGCCGATCACCAGCGGATAGATCATGAAGTCCATGCCGTCGAGTGCCCAGCCCGCGGCGCAGGCCCAGAACGTCCGCCGCTCCGGCATGTTCATGTCGCGATAGAAGGCGAGCAGGCTGGTGTCCTCGATCTCAGCACGTTCGATGCGCTGGTTCGGATCCGAGGTGGTCATGTGCGTTTCCCGGCAGTTTCTCGAAGGCTGCGCATTGGTAGCACGCATGGCAGCGAGAGCTAGCGGGCCTGCGCTCCCGTGCCATGCAATGACGCGGCTACTGCCCCGCCGCTTCCGCGCCGCGCGTCCGCGGATCGGCCGCGCCGAGCGGTCCCTCCGCTGTCACGCAAATCGAATTGGCCGATGTCTGCCCCATCGGTTCGACGATGTGGTGACCCATCGCCTTCAGTTCGCCCAGAACATCGCTGGGGAACCCGCGCTCGACGCGCACCTCGTCCGGGAGCCATTGGTGATGCAGCCGTGGTGCTGCGACTGCGGCCGCGACATCCATTTTGTAGTCGAGGACGTTCACGATCACCTGGAGCACGGTCGAGATGATGCGGCTGCCGCCGGGCGAGCCCGTCACCAGCACCGGCTTGCCCTCCTTCAGCACGATCGTCGGAGACATCGAGGAGAGCGGCCGTTTTCCCGGCCCTGGCAGGTTGGCCTCGAAGCCGATGAGGCCATAGGCATTGGAGGCGCCGACTGCCGCGGTGAAATCGTCGAGTTCGTTGTTGAGCAGTACGCCGGTGCCATCGGCGACGAGGCCGACGCCGTAGCTGAAGTTCAGCGTGTAGGTGTTGCTGACGGCGTTGCCGCGGGCATCGACGACGGAGAAATGTGTGGTGTTGCTGCCCTCGCGCGGCCCAGCAGAAGCGGACACGAGTTCCTTCGACGGCGTGGCGCGTTCGGAAGAGATGCCTGCGCGCAGCTTGGACGCATAATCTTTCGCGATCAGCGTCTCGATCGGTGCGTTGACGAAGGCGGGATCGCCGAGATAGCGCGCGCGGTCGGCATAGGCACGCTTCATGGCCTCGATCAAGAGATGCAGGGATGCCGCCGATCCCTGCTTCAGATCGGCAAGCTGATAGCCTTCGAGGATATTGAGCGTCTCGACGAGCACCACGCCGCCGGACGACGGCAGCTGCATCGAGACGATGTCATAGCCCCGATAGCTGCCGCGCACCGGTGCGCGGATCACCGGCTGATAGGCCTTGAGGTCGGCCGGCGTCATGATGCCGCCGGCGTCAGTCACCGCCTTGGCGAGTTTCTCCGCGACTGGTCCCTCGTAGAAGCCGCGTGGTCCCTGTGCGGCGACGGCCGACAGTGTTTCGGCGAGATCGGCTTGCACCAGTCGGTCGCCTTCGCCCAGCGGCGTGCCGTCCGGCCGCGAGAAGATCCTGGCCGAGGAAGGCCAGCGCGCCAGCCGCCGGTGCCAGCTCGGCAGCGTATCGGCGATGTCGTCGTTGACGATGATGCCGTCGCGGGCGAGCGCGATGGCGGGCGCGAGCAATTGTGCCAGCGTGAACCGGCCCGAGCCGTACTTGTCCAGTGCCAGCGCGAGGCCCGCGACCGTGCCGGGTATGCCGATGCCGAGCGCGGAATCGCGTGATTTTGCAGCATCGGGTGTGCCGTCAGCGCCGAGGAAGATCTGCGGCGTGGCGGCGGCCGGCGCCGTCTCGCGATAGTCGATCGTGATGTCCTCGTTGCGATCGGCGGAATGGATCACCATGAAGCCGCCGCCGCCGATATTGCCCGCGCGCGGGTAGGTCACCGCCATGGCAAAGCCGGTCGCGACCGCAGCGTCGACCGCATTGCCGCCGCGCCGCAGGATGTCGGCGCCGATCTGCGCGGACAGCTTCTCCTGCGCCACCACCATGCCGTGCTCGGCGGCGACGGCGCGCACCATGTCGCGCGCGGGCGGGACATAGCCCTGCCGCGCATCCTGTGCGGCCGCGGGAGCGAAACCAAACGCCAGAGTGGCAATGAAGGCGAAAAATGTCCGCCGTGTCGAATACGATGACATATCAAACTTCCGCCGCGGCCTCGGGCCAGTTCACACGCCTCGCTGCAATGCTATACGGTTTGCTCCAACAGAGGCAAAACTGTTCGTGATGAGGATTGCGTGACCACGACGATCGTTCCCGACGTGCGCATGGCCGGCGCAGCGCCGACCTATCCGCCGCGTGCCGCCGTCGTCAGCTGGATCTTCTTCGATTGGGCGGCGCAGCCCTATTTCACGCTGATCACGACCTTCGTGTTCGCTCCCTATTTCGCCACCAGCGTCGCGCCAAATCCGGCCACCGGCCAATCGCTGTGGGCCTTTGCAATGGCCGCGGCAGGCCTTTCGATCGCGCTGCTGTCGCCGGTGCTCGGGGCTATCGCGGATGCATCTGGCCGCAGGAAGCCATGGATCGCAGGTTTCGGCGCGGTATTGGTGGTGGCGTCCTGCACGCTATGGATCGGCAGACCCGGCGATCACGCCATCATTCCGTTGCTGCTCACCGCGGTCGCGCTCGCCAGCGTCGGAGCGGAGTTCGCCACGGTCTTCAACAATGCGATGATGCCGACCCTGGTGCCTCCGGAACGGATGGGCCGGCTCTCCGGCACCGGCTGGGCCACGGGCTACATCGGTGGCATCGTCAGTCTGATCATCGTGCTCGGCCTTTTCGCGGCCAATCCCGAGACCGGTCGCACGCTGCTCGGACTCTCGCCATTGTTCGGGCTCGATCCCGTCATGCGCCAGGGTGACCGTGCCGCCGGGCCGTTGACCGGCCTGTGGTTCATCATCTTCGTCACGCCGATGTTCCTGTTCACGCCGGATTATCCGGCGAAACGACCGCTGGGCGAAGCGCTGCGCGAAGGTCTGTCCGAGCTGAAGCAATCGATCAAGCGGCTGCCGAAGCAGAAGTCGCTCGCAGCGTTCCTGCTCGCCAACATGATCTACACCGATGGTCTGGTGTCGCTGTTCGCGTTCGGGGGCATCTATGCCGCGGGTACGTTCGGATGGCACACGATCCAGATCGGCACCTTCGGCATCATGCTCGCGATCGCCGGCGCGTTCGGCGCATGGCTCGGCGGCAAGTTGGATGATCGTCTCGGGCCGAAGCGCGTCATTGCCGGCAGTCTGCTCGTCCTGCTGCTGGCGGTGGCCGCGATCCTTCTGGTCGACAAGGAAAGTGTCCTGTTCGTCAAGGTCGCGCCGCCGCAAGCAGGCGCTCCTCTGTTCTCGAGCGCGGCCGAGCGCGCCTATCTCTTGCTGGGCTGCCTCATCGGTGCGGCCGGCGGCCCGCTCCAGGCTGCCTCGCGCACGCTGCTGATCCACCTCGCACCGAAGGATCGCATCGCGCAGTATTTCGGCCTGTTCGCGCTGACCGGGAAGGTGACGTCCTTCATCGGCCCGCTGTTGATCGGCACGATCACGGCGGTGACCGCCAGCCAGAAGGCCGGCATGGCCGTGCTGGTGGTGTTCTTCGTTGCGGGACTGGGGCTGCTGATGCGGGTGCGGAAGTAGCTGCGGGTCGCTATCAACTCTCTCCACGTCATTGCGAGGAGCGCAGCGACGAAGCAATCCAGACTTCCTCTGCGGGAAAATTCCGGATTGCTTCGCTGCGCGCTCAATGACGAAGTCGGTGAGTTCGTCCTAGCTCAATGCCTGAAGTGCCGCGTACCCGTGAACACCATGGCGATGCCGTGCTCGTCGGCGGCCTTGATCACCTCGTCGTCGCGCATCGAGCCGCCGGGCTGCACCACGGCGGTGGCGCCGGCTTCGATGCAGGCGAGCATGCCGTCGGCGAACGGGAAGAATGCGTCCGAGGCCACGACCGATCCCTTGGTGAGCGGCTCGGCGAGCTTCAGCTTGTTGGCCGCATCCTGCGCCTTGCGCGCGGCGATCCGCGCCGAATCCACCCGGCTCATCTGGCCCGCGCCGATGCCGACGGTGGCGAGATCCTTGGCATAGATGATGGTATTGGATTTGACGTGCTTGGCCACCCGGAATGCGAATTTCAGGTCGCGCATCTCGGCCTCCGTCGGCGCACGCTTCGTCACGACCTTGAAGGTCATGTCGTCGACCACGGCGTTGTCGCGGCTCTGCACGAGGAGACCGCCAGCCACCGTCTTGGCGGTGAGGCCCGGCGCACGCGGATCGGGCAGGCTGCCGGCGAGCAACAGGCGGAGGTTCTTCTTGCCGCCGATGATGGCGATCGCCTCCTCGCTGGCATCGGGCGCGATGATGACTTCGGTGAAGATCTTGGTGATCTCGCGCGCGGTGTCGGCGTCGAGCGGACGGTTCATCGCGATGATGCCGCCGAACGCGGATGTGGAATCGCAGGCCAGCGCCCGGCGATAGGCCTCGACGAGGTTCGATCCTTCGGCGACGCCGCAGGGGTTGGCATGCTTGACGATGACGCAGGCCGCGGTGCGCTTGGCGTCGAACTCGCCGATGCATTCATAGGCCGCATCCGTGTCGTTGATGTTGTTGTAGGAAAGCTCCTTGCCCTGGACCTGCCGTGCTGTGGAGACGCCCGGACGCTTGTCGGGCGTCGTGTAGAACGCCGCGGTCTGGTGCGGGTTCTCGCCATAGCGCAACGACTGGATCAGCCGGCCGCCGAAGGCGCGGAAGTCGGGTGCGTCGATCTCGAGCTGGCGGCTGAACCAGTTCGAGATTGCGGCATCATACGCCGCGGTGCGGGCATAGGCCTTCGCGGCAAGGCGCCGGCGCAGTTTCAGCGTGGTCGCGCCCTTGTTGGCGGCGAGCTCGTCGAGCACGGACTGATAGTCCTGCGCTTCGACCACCACGGCAACGTCGTCATGGTTCTTGGCGGCCGCGCGGATCATCGCGGGACCGCCGATGTCGATGTTCTCGATGCAATCTTCGAAGCCGGCGCCCTTCTCGACCGTCGCTTCGAACGGATAGAGATTGACGACCAGAAGGTCGATCGGCGCGATGCCGTGCGCCTTCATCGCCTCCGCATGCTCCTTGTTGTCGCGGATGGCGAGCAGGCCGCCGTGGACCTTGGGATGCAGCGTCTTGACGCGGCCGTCCATCATCTCGGGAAAGCCGGTGAGGTCGGAGACGTCCTTCACCTTGAGGCCGGCCGCGGCAATCGCTTTTGCAGTGCCGCCGGTCGAGACCAGCTCGACACCTTGCGCGGCAAGCGCCTTGGCGAACTCGATCAGGCCGGTCTTGTCGGAAACGGAGAGCAGGGCGCGGGTGACGCGGCGGGGATGGTCAGTCATGAGCAAGATCCTCTGTTGAGCGAGTGTCTATGCCCAGGCGCGCGGCTTCTATGTCCCGCGCTTCCCGATGGTGCTCCATCCAAGGTCGCCAGTCGCGCGAGCGCGCGTTCGTTAGCAGCTTTCGCCCGTTTTCACAACGACGAGATGCGCAGAATTCTCGCGTTACAGCGGAAGTTCCGGCTCGCGGCGAGCGTTGCGGCGGGCATTGGTCACGGCCGGCGAGGCGGTGGAACGGACAAAACTCCAGCGGATCGAGGGGGCCTGGCGGGCATTCTGACGGATCACGATCTGGGCGGTCCGCCGCGGCCCATCGTTGCCGGCCAGGAATACGCTGTCCTCAAGATCGACCTTGTCGTCCAATGCTTCGAAGGTCCAGACGTCGCGGTTCGGCAGCACCAGCATGACGCCGCGCGCGTCCGACAACCGGCTCGCCTTGACCGCCGGATGCAGATGGAAGCGCAGCGCGAAATCGGCGTCCGCGCCCTTGAAGCGTCCGCCCTGCGGCGGCGACAGCGTGTCCTCGCCGTCGATGCGCGCGCCGTCATCGGCGATCATCAGCACGCGGCGATGGATCGCTCCGAACCTGGCGAGATAGCCGTCGTGTGAGGTCGTGAGCAGCGTGCCGTTCTGCACGACCTCGCGATAGCTCTCCACCTCGACCGGGCCGCTGGTGACGGGCGCGCCGTGGAGCAGCCGCTTCATCGCCGACATCTCCACGAACTGACATGATGAGGTGTCGTGGTAGGTCAGCGTCGAATGCGCCGCCGTGCTGCGTGCGAAAGGCCGCCAATTGTCGCGGCCCGTGGTCGGCATGCCGCAATTGGTGACGATCCGGCTGGTGCCGGAAGACAGTTCAAATGAGAGGCAGCCGGCATGGGCGTCGTGGCTGACGCCCGCGGGCGGCGGCGGCCCAGTGTCGATGATCACCGTGGTCTGGCCGGCGTCGAGGCGCTGGAAGCCGGTATGCGGCATGTTCGCCATCGGCACGCCGTGGGTGTCGTCATAGGCGAGCAGCGTGGCGAGCAGATCCGAAGATGTCGCGCTCATGCCGTTGAACAGCGCGAAATTGCCATCGCCGTGCCGAAAGAACCGCAGCATCGGCATCATGCGGTCGATCGCATTGAGCAGCGCCGGCGGCGGCGCGATGTTGCGCGCGGCAAAGGTCTGCCGCAGCGGCAGCAGGTCGATCAAGAGTTCGATCAGCGCGCCCGGGTTGCGGGAAATGTGTCCGCCGTCGGGCAGGATCTGCCGCTGCAATTCGTCTGACAGCTTCTTCGATGCGCTGCGGATGTGACGCGTCTGGTTGGCGAGACACAGGGATGCGTAGCACAGCGCGATCAGCACCTGGAGCTTCGGCACCCCGTCCGGAATGTCGACCATGGTATAGCGCAGGAAGCGGATCTCGCGTGCCAGGGCACGCAGATAGCGGCGATAGAACTTGTTGTCGGTCTCGCTAAGCACCAAGGGCGCCTGCGACAGCAGCGAGATCACGCGTCGGGCCAGCACGTCGGCACGGCGCGCGACGGGACGGCGCTTGTTGGCGGGGTTGGCGATCCAGTCCTCGATCAACGCGCGCGCATTCGCCCGCGTCAGCGCCGTGTCGGCGGCGCGAAGATGGCGCAACCAGCCGAAGCCGAGCAGCGCAACCTCCCAATCCTCCGATGGGGGCTCGAGATCGAAGATCGAACGGCCGTGGCAATTGACGATCTTGCCGGCGAAAACGAAGCGGCCGGCGTAGATTTCGGCGGCCCGGGTCGCGTCCGCGGTGCGTAGATCGTGTGGCGCGATGATGAGGCGATCGGTGCGGCCCGGCCAGACTCGCGACACCGCAACGGAACCGCCGCTCGCGCGCGCGAGCACGTTCCGCGCGAAGCGGTTCATGACCAGCGCCGAGATATGTCTGCGTTGAGCGACCGACACGCCTTGCCTTGATGGGGAGAGGATCAGCAACGAATCCTTATTAATCCCAAAATCGGACGCCCGACACCACCTTGATTGGCGCGAATCAGGGTCGTGGTCGCAAAATCCAGTGCAAAATCAGGATTTAACGAGCCGGGCCGCGAAAAATCCGTCGAGGCCGCCGAGCTTGGGATCGGCGTTCGGCAGATGGCAGGGCAGGGTGCGAAGATCGCCGTCCCGGCTGAGGATTTCGTCGAGGCCCGCAACCTCCGACGCCTCAATCGGGACGCGCCGAAGCGCGGGCTCCGCGGCGAGCAGAGCCGCCACGGCCTGCTCGCCCTCCTCGGGCTCCAACGAGCAGGTGCAATAGACCAGCGTCCCGCCGGGCTTGAGCAGCGACAACGATTTTCTGAGCAGCCGCTGCTGGAGCGCGGCCAGGGCGGCGATATCGGATTCCTGCCGCAGCCATGCCACGTCGGGATGACGGCGGATCGTACCGGTCGAGGTGCAGGGCGCATCGATCAGAATGCCGTCGAAGGCCTCGGCCGGCCCGGCCCATTCCACGGCGTCAGCGACGACAGTCTCGGCCTGGAGCGACAGTCGCGCAAGGTTCTCGCGCAAGCGTGCCACTCGCGCCGGCGAGCGGTCGACGGCCGTGACATGCGCGCCGGCATGTGCCAGCTGCGCGGTCTTGCCGCCCGGCGCTGCGCAGAGATCGGCAATGGACTTGCCTTTCACGTCGCCGAACAGCCGGGCCGGCAGCGAGGCGGCGGCGTCCTGCACCCACCATTGTCCTTCGGCGAAGCCAGGCAGCATGGTCACCGACCCGTGCAGCAGCATGCGCACGGTTCCCGTCGGCAGTGTCTCGCCATGCAGGCGGCTCGCCCATTGTGCGGGGTCGGACTTCATCGTCAGATCGAGCGAGGGCTCGTGGCCGAGCGCGAGTGCCATCTCTCGCGCGGTCGTCTCGCCGTAATGCGCGCTCCAGCGCGCGAGCAGCCACGGCGGCAGGTCCTGCGATTGCGTCGCGACTTCATCGATCAGCGCCTTGCCCTCGCGCGCGCAGCGGCGCAGCACGGCGTTGACGAGGCCGGCATAGCGCGCGGCGCGGCGGTCGGACTGCACGAGGCGAACGGAGAGATCGACCGCGGCGTGGTCCGGCACGTCCATCCAGAGGATCTGCGCGGCGCCGATCAGAAGCGCGCTCTGCGCGCGCGGCGCATCGGAGGGAATGCCCTTGTCGAGCAGGCGTGACAGCACATGGCCGAGCGTGCCGAGCCGGCGCAGCACAGTCGCAACGAGGCGGCGCATCAGCGCGCGATCGCGATCGGGCAGCGTCTTCAATCCGGGATGGGCGCCGCTGCCGTCGAGCTGATCGTCGAGCGTACGGTGCTTGTGCAGCACGCCGTCGACGATGTCGGCGGCGATCCGCCGTGCCGCAAGACCAGGCACTTCGGATGGAGGAGCGAAACGTTGAGATGGCATGCGGAAGCAAGGTTCTGAGCGAGCGGCAGTTCCGCCGCAATGGGCGCATGCCTGGAGAGCCCGATCTCTGACACGCGAATATGCCAAATGTAAGAATCGCTTGCGGGTTTTTTCAGCCCTTGGGCCCGATTTCAGGAATGCGTTATTGGGGATCGCATTGCACCTGATCCTGCGCTAGAAAGCTGGGCGATGAGTGACCAGCCTCCCGTTCCCGATCGCAAGCCACTATCCCCAGCCGCCCAGCGCGCGCTGGCGGAAGCCGAGGCTCGTCGGCAGGCTGCGGCTGCGCTGGCCAAGGATGAGGCCAGGGCAAAGGAGTTGCAGGGGCCGAAAGGGCCCGAGCCCACACGCTATGGCGACTGGGAGCGCAAGGGCATCGCTTCCGACTTCTGAACATCTGCCGAAGAGGCAGGGCAGCGTTGGCAGGCTCGTTCCGGTCGCTACAGGTAATTGTGCTCTCGCAGGTAGCTGATGATGCGCTCGCACGCCGCCTCGCTCGACAGTTCCGACGTATCGATGGTGATCTCCGGTGCCGGCGGCGCCTCGTAGGGCTGCGCGATGCCGGTGAATGCCGGCAAGTCGCCCGCTCGTGCCTTGCGATAAAGTCCTTTCGGATCGCGGCGCTCGCATTCGGCAAGCGGAGTCGCGACATGGATCTCGATGAACTCCCCGGCCTCGAGCCGCTGGCGTGCCAGCTCTCGCTCGCTGCGGAACGGCGAGATCAGCGCGACCAGCGCGATCAAGCCGGCATCGACGAACAGCGCCGCGATCTCGGCCACGCGCCGGACGTTTTCAATCCTTTCTGCGTTCGAAAAACCGAGGTCGCGGTTGATGCCGTGGCGGAGATTGTCGCCGTCGAGCAGTGCTGCATGGCGTCCGAGCTCGGCAAGCCGTCGGTCGACGAGATCGGCGATCGTCGATTTGCCGGCACCGCTCAGCCCCGTGAACCACAGCACGCAGGGCCGTTGCTGCTTCAGCCGCGCCCTCACCGATTTGTCGACGGCACGCTGCTGCCAATGAATGTTGGTGGCGCGGCGAAGCGAAACGTCGATCATTCCTGCCGCGGCCGTGCGATGGCTGATAGGATCGATCAGAATGAAGCTGCCGATGTCACGGTCATCGCGATAGGACTCGAACACCAGGGGACGATCGAGATCGATATGAACGTAGCCTATCTCGTTGACATCGAGCCTGGTGGCGCCTTCCTTCGCCATGGTGTCGATGGCGATCCGGTGCTTCAGCGTCGTGATCACGGCGCCGGTCGAGGCGGTGCCGCATTTTAGCGAATAGCGCCGGCCCGCCACCATGGGTTCCTCGTCGAACCAGACGAGATGCGCCGCGAGCTGATCCGAGACCGGCGCGGCAGATCCGCCGGTCAGCACGTCGCCGCGGCTGACGTCGATCTCGTCGACCAGCGTAAGCGTGATGGATTCGCCTGCCCCTGCGCAATTGCATTCGCCGGCGGGCGTTAGAATGCGTGCGACGTGGGTCTGGTGTCCCGATGGCTGCGCGCGTACCGCGTCTCCGACTGCGATCGTTCCGCTCGCGATGCGTCCGCAGAAGCCGCGAAACTCAGCGTTCGGCCGGTTGACCCATTGCACCGGCAACCGGAACGGCCGCTGCGAGACGTCGCCGGCCACGTCCACGGCTTCCAGATAGGCGGTAACGGTCGGCCCCGTGTACCAGGGCATCCGCGCGCTCGCGGCAACGATGTTGTCGCCATCGGGTGCCACGACCGGGATGCACTGGACCTCGGAGATCCCGAGCTGCCCGGCGAGCGTCAGGTATTCGGCGGCGATGGCCGAGAAGCGGTCGCCGTCGAATCCGATCAGGTCCATCTTGTTCACGGCGAGCACGACGCGACGGATGCCCAGTAGCGACAGGATGTGGCTATGGCGCCGCGTCTGCGTGATCACGCCCCTGCGCGCGTCGACCAGCACCACGGCTAGATCGGCGTTAGAGGCGCCGGTCGCCATGTTGCGCGTGTATTGCGCATGCCCCGGCGTATCAGCGACGATGAAGCGGCGTAGCCGCGTGGCGAAGAACCGGTACGCGACGTCGATGGTGATGCCCTGCTCGCGCTCGGCCTGCAATCCGTCGACCAGCAGCGCGAAATCGAGATCGCCCCCGGTGGTGCCGGCGGTCTTGCTCTCGGAGGCGAGCGCGTCGAGCTGGTCCTCGAGCAGCGTCTTCGAATCGTAGAGCAGGCGACCGACCAGCGTGCTCTTGCCGTCGTCGACACTGCCGCAGGTGACGAAGCGCAGCGTCGGCCGATCGTCCTGCCCGAGCCGCGGCGCATCGGTCACAGCGATCGTCGGTGCCTCGTGATAGGACATCAGAAATAGCCTTCCGCCTTCTTGCGCTCCATCGATGCAGGACTGTCCCGGTCGATCACGCGCCCCTGTCGTTCGGAGCTGCGCGACGCCATCATTTCCCGCACGATCTCTGGCAGGGTTGCCGCCGTCGAACTCGTCGCGCCGGTGAGAGGATAGCAACCCAGGGTGCGGAACCTGACGGATCGCCATTGCGGTTCTTCGCCGGGCCGCATCGGCATCCGGGCATCGTCCACCATGATCAGCGCGCCGTCGCGCTCGACTACGGGCCGCGAATCGGCGAGATAGAGCGGAACGATCGGGATGTCCTCGAGCAGGATGTAGTCCCAGACGTCGAGCTCGGTCCAGTTCGATAGCGGAAACACCCGCATGCTCTCGCCGGGCGCGAGCACGGTGTTGTACAGGCCCCAGAGCTCCGGACGCTGGTTCTTCGGATCCCAGCGATGTGCCGCGCTCCGGTGCGAGAACACGCGCTCCTTGGCGCGCGACTTCTCCTCGTCGCGCCGCGCCCCTCCGATCGCCGCGTCGAAGCCGTGGAGGTCCAGCGCCTGTCGCAGAGCCTGCGTCTTCATCACGTCGGTGTAGCGGGCCGAGCCGTGGGTGAAGGGGTCGATGCCCTGGCTCAATCCGTCGTTGTTGGTGTGGATGATGAGGTCGAGGCCGAGTTCGCGTGCGCGGCGGTCGCGAAACGCGATCATCTCGCGAAACTTCCAGGTGGTATCGACGTGCAGCAGCGGAAACGGCGGCTTTCCAGGATGAAACGCCTTCATCGCCAGATGCAGCAGCACCGAAGAGTCTTTCCCGACGGAATACAGCATGACGGGTTTGCGGAACTCGGCTGCCGTCTCCCGCAGGATGTGGATGCTTTCAGCCTCCAGGCGTCGAAGATGGCTGGCGGCGTGAAGCTGTTTGCCGCCGGCGCGTCCAGGGAGGGCGGATTCGGCGGTCCTGGGAATGTCCAGCATGCTGATCACGCGGCCGCAGCAAACCAGTCGCCGAACAGGCGTGCCGACGTTGCGGCGCTCAGGCCGAGATCGCGAACGCAGGCCGCAACCGAGGCGCGGTAGGCATCGTTGACCCCGCAACGCTCCAGAACCGCGAGCTGGGCTTCGCCCAGCGAGGCCGTGGTCCGGCGCTGGTATCGATAGGCGCTATCGGAGGTGTGCAGATTGGGCACCTTGTAGATGGTCGCCTCGCTCGGGAAGATGACGCGTGCATTGCTTGCTGACGCGTCTCCCGGCTCCCGCCATGACGTCACGGCACTCTCCGTGAAGCTGCTCGAAAGGCCGAGGCGGTCGAACAAGACCCGGATCGACGCCAGCGCTTCCTTGCTGACCTCGTAGACATAATGAGTGACGGGAATGCCCTGTCGCTGGGCGTAGATCGCGACACGGGACGCGCCGAGAGCGGCGACGACATAGTGCCGCAGCAAGGTATCTGCAGGCGCGCGCGAGATCAGCTTGTCGAGCCACGACGCCAGCGAGCTCGCCGGCTCGCGATCGAGCATGATGAGATGCAGCCGGTGACGCGGATAGCCGGCCTCGACCAGGAGCTGCAGTGGATTGAACAGGCTCTCGGCAAGCACGTAGGGCCCGATCGTTTCCTTGCTGAAGATGTGCGGCTCGTCCTTCGCCGAGGGCACGATCCAGGGCGTCAGCGGGCGGTCGACGAGCGCGTTGCGCAAGATCGCCTTCAGCGGTTGATAATATGAGGGCATCCCCGTCATGCCGAACAGATTGCTCAGAGCCGTCGAGCCGACCCGAGCCTTGCCGCATGCAAAGTAAAGCATCGGAAAGTCTTCCGCCGGGCGATCCCGGAAGTTCTGCGCAAGGCATTCGGTGACCTCACGCGTCAAGGTCTCGAGCGTGACGGTCCTGGTCTGGAACTCGCCTACGGGCGAAAGCGGCAAGCTGTCGAGGGCGCTGGGCTGTTGTCGAAGCAGATCGGCGATTCGTTCGCACGAATCGGGGGAAGTCCCGTCAATATTCATGTGGGGAGCTCACTGCAGCATCTTCAGCAAGCAAAGTTGCTTGCTCGACTATATGCAGCTTAGAGTTGCCAATCGGGGCGGTCAAACCCGGGAAACTCCGGGGTACCGGGCACATCAGCGAGCGCCGCGAGCACTCGCCGACGTGGTCGTGGGATCAAGCCGCGCGCACCGTGTTGAGGAACTTCTCGACCTCCACCTTCAGGAGGCTGCTCTCGCTCGATAGCGACCGCGCCGATGCGAGGACTTGTCCCGACGCCGCGCCGGTGGCGCTCGCACCTTGACTGACATGCGAGATCTTGTCCGCGACTTCCACGGTACCCTTGGCGGCCTCGCTGACGTTGCGCGCAATCTCGGCCGTCGCCGCACCCTGCTGTTCGATGGTGGCTGCGATGGTCGTCGAGATGTCCGAGATGCGGGCGATGGTCGCGCCGATCTCCTTGATCGCGCCGACGGAGTCCTCCGTCGCCGATTGCATCCCCGCGATCTGGGCGCTGATCTCCTCGGTCGCTCGCGCGGTCTGCGCGGCCAGCGCTTTGACTTCGCTCGCAACAACGGCAAAGCCGCGGCCCGATTCGCCGGCGCGCGCCGCCTCGATCGTTGCGTTCAGCGCTAGGAGGTTGGTCTGCTCGGCTATCGCGGTGATCAATTTGACGACGTCGCCAATTCGGCCTGCCGCCTTGAGCAATTCGTTGATCCGCATGTCGGTTCGCTCGGCCTGCTTGACTGCATCGCTGGCGATACGGCTGGAATCATGCACCTGGCGGCCGATCTCGACGACCGATGTGCTCATCTCCTCGGCGGCGGACGCCACGGCTCCGACGTTGGTAGATGCTTCCTCTGAGGCAGCCGCGACCATTCCCGAGAGCTGCTGGGTCTGTTCCGCCGTCTCGGACAATGTGCCGGCCGCGGCCTCGAGTTGTTGCGAAGCTGCGGATACAGAGGCGATGATGCCGCCGACTGCAGCCTCGAACGCGCCGGCGAGCCGGGTCATCTCTTCCTTGCGCTGAGCGGCCGCAGCGGTTTGCTGTTCCTTCTGCTCCGCTTCCATCTGCTCGATGCGGATCAGATTCTCCTTGAAGGTCTGAGCTGCGCGGGCGTTGTCGCCGACTTCGTCGCCGCGGCCCGTGTAGGGAATCTCGACCGCCTTGTTGCCGCGGGCGAGATCCAGGAGCACGTCGCCGATGCGCCGGATCGGCCGGGCGATGCTCAACACGGAAAAGACCGCGGAGCCGATCAACGTCAGGACGACGAACATGCCGACGATCAATGCGAAATTGGCGACGCGATCCAGTTCGGCCAACATCTCGCCCTTGCGGCGCGCGGCGAATTCGTTGGCAACGCCGACCAGGTCGTCGATGCGCTTGCTGACCTCCAGGGCTGCTGGACGCATGCGCTCTGCAAGGATGCTGGCCTTGGCCGATTCCGCAGCAATCCTGGCGCCTCCGGCAGCGGCGCCGATGATGGCCTTTTGCGCTGCCGCCAGTTCGATGCCGCTGGCCAGATATGCATCGACGAACTTCCTTGTCTCACGGTAGGCGTCTTGGGTGACTTTCCGCGTTGCCCGCTCCGTCGCGGCATCGATTTCCGTGCCGGCTTCACCGGCCCGGGCGCGGAGAATCTCGAGGAGCCTGTCGACCTCTCCGCCTGAGGGCGCCGCGCCGATTTCGAGAGCTGCGATCTGTGCCCGCGCCATCGCCGTCTGGGCCGCCTGGGCATTACCCTTGTTGAGATAGTTGATCGTGACCAGACGATTGGATTCGGCAATCGATCGGTTGCCGAGCATCTGGTTCGTCAGCATACCGCCGACGAGCACGACGCTTATACCCGTCACGATGCCGAGCTTGGTTCCAATGCGAAACCTGAATGATCCCACCGCCGCCTCCTTGGACTGTGACCACACCTCAAGGGTCTTCGCAACCAAAGATTGAGATTTGGAAAACATTCAATGGTGACCGTAGAAGTACGGCCGGATCACGAATGTCACGTGACGATCTCGACCCGTACAACTACAGGGAGTATCTGCCGGAGAGCGCTTGGAACGCCGTCTTGAGTGACGTAATCGGAGTTGCAGTTTGGATGAGACACGCTTGCGGGATTGGCCGACTCAGCTCTAGCGTGAAACAATGCGTTCTCGCGCCCGGATCAATGCTCGTCAATCGTCGTTCGGCGGCTCCCCGTTCGGCCGCCGCTTCTCGGGCCTCATACCGTGGATGTTCGTGGTCGGCGTGGTGGCGGCGATCGTGCTCACCTTTCGTCACGGAACAGGCTGGCTCCTGCCGCATGCGGCAGACGACCGGGCCCAGGACGCCGAGATCATCCTGCAGCAGATCGGCAATCCGGATCTCCTCCGCCCGGTCGACGTCATCCGGACCATTGACGGCGACACCTTTCTAGCTCGTATTCGTCAGCGCGAGGGGCGCGACCCCGTCGTTCGCATTCGGCTGCGGGGCATCGATGCACCTGAACTCAAGGCGTCCTGCCAGCAGGAGCTGGACAAGGCCGAAGCTGCGGCCCGCGCATTGCGCGATCTGCTCGGCCAGGGCGACGTGACCATTGCCAATCTCGGCCCGGACAAATACGGCCGGGTTCTGGCCGACGTGGCGACCCGACAGACTGCGAGTGTTGCGGCGGCGTTGCTCTCCGGCGGCTTTGTGCGCAGCTACAATGGAGGCCATCGCGACGGCTGGTGCGCTCGCCGCTGGCGCTTCTGGCAATAAAAAAGCCGCGTCCCAAGACGCGGCTGCTTGTCTCGGCGGATGCAGGCGGTCAGCGCGTCACGACCACCGTCGTGCCGACGGAAACGCGACCATAGAGATCCGTGATGTCGTCGTTGAGCATGCGGATGCAGCCATAAGAGACGAAGCCGCCGATCGAGCCCGGCACGTTCGTGCCGTGGATCGCATATTCGCCGCCGGCGAGCGTCATCGCCGCAACGCCCATCGGGTTGCGCGGCGAGCCGCCCGGAATGACGTCGGGGATGTTCGGCTTGTCGCGCTTCACCTCGGCGGGTGGCGCCCAGGCGGGGTTGCGATACTTGCCGTCGATCTTCGTCGTGCCGGCCCATTGCTTGCCGGCCTTGCCGACGCCGACCGGATAGCGGACGGCGTGGCCGTTATCGAGGATGAGATACAGCCGCCGCTCGCTGGTCCTGACCACGATCGTGCCGGGCGAATAGTCGGGCAGGTGTGCACCCACCAGCTCCGGCCTTGCCTCGGCCGCCGTCGACATCATGACTCCAACCCCGATGGTGGCGGCCAGCGCCACCGCAATCCTCATCGACATCGATGCTTCCCCTCGCCCTGAAACGGATCGTCCAGAATGACGCAGAACCTGGCAATTGCAGCGCCCAGCCCTCGGTGAGGTCATTCTTAACCGCGCCCATTAACTGGAGAGTTTCCACGCGCGGCCGCCGAAAGCCAGCCAGCATCGGGAACAAAGGAAATGTTCGAAATAAAGTAAATGACCTGAAAACAACACTCGACGGGAAAGATGCGGGGCGCACTGACGCGAGCGCGAGAGCTGTGAACGGGCGTTGTTCCGGGCGGCTGACAGCGTGGGCCGGAACTCGCGACTTCCGGGTCGGTCCTGCGGACCGACCCGGAATGACGATGTCCTGGAGCCTACGCCGACTTCCGATTCTGCCGGTTCTTGACGAGATCGTCGACCACGGTGGGATCTGCGAGCGTCGACGTGTCGCCAAGGCTGCCCGGCTCGTCTTCAGCAATCTTGCGCAGGATGCGGCGCATGATCTTGCCGGAGCGGGTCTTGGGCAGGCCCGGCGCGAACTGGATCTGGTCGGGCGAAGCGATCGGGCCGATCTCCTTGCGCACCCAGGTCACGAGCTCCTTGCGCAGATCCTCCGTCGGCTGGACGCCGGCCATCAGGGTGACATAGGCGTAGATGCCCTGGCCCTTGATGTCGTGGGGGAAGCCGACCACGGCCGCTTCCGACACCTTCTCGTGTGCCACCAGCGCGCTCTCGACCTCTGCGGTGCCCATGCGATGGCCGGAGACGTTGATGACGTCGTCGACGCGGCCGGTGATCCAATAATACCCGTCCGCATCGCGGCGGCAGCCGTCGCCGGTGAAGTACTTGCCCTTGTAGGTCGAGAAATAGGTCTGCTCGAAGCGGGCGTGGTCGCCATAGACCGTGCGCATCTGGCCCGGCCACGACCGCGCCAGGCAGAGATTGCCGGTGGTCTCGCCTTCCAGCACCTTGCCGTCGGCATCGACGATCTCCGGCACCACGCCGAAGAATGGCTGTGTCGCCGAGCCCGGCTTCAGCTTGGTCGCGCCCGGCAGCGGCGTGATCAAAATGCCGCCGGTCTCGGTCTGCCACCAGGTATCGACGATCGGGCAGCGACCGTCGCCGACGACGCGGTGATACCATTCCCAGGCTTCCGGATTGATGGGCTCGCCGACCGAGCCGAGCAGACGCAGGCTCGCGCGCGAGGTCTTCTTCACCGGCTCATCGCCGCCTTGCATCAGCGCGCGGATCGCGGTCGGCGCGGTGTAGAAGATGTTGACCTTGTGCTTGTCGATGACGTTCCAGAACCGCGAGTTGTCCGGATAGTTCGGCACGCCCTCGAACATCAGCGTGGTCGCGCCGTTCGCCAGCGGCCCGTACAGGATATAGCTGTGGCCGGTGACCCAGCCGACGTCGGCTGTGCACCAGTAGATGTCGCCGTCGTGATAATCGAAGACGTATTGATGCGTCATCGAGGCGAACACGAGATAGCCGCCCGAGGTGTGCAGCACGCCCTTGGGCTGACCGGTCGAGCCCGAGGTGTAGAGGATGAACAGCGGATCCTCGGCGTGCATGTGCTCGACCGGGCATTCGGTCGTCACCATCGCCGCGGCTTCGTGGTACCAGAGGTCGCGCGTCGGGTTCATGTCGACCTTGCCGCCGGTGCGCTTGACGACAACGACCCAGTCGACGCCATCGGCCTTGGCGAGCGCCGCGTCGACATTGGCCTTCAGCGGCACTTTCTTTCCGCCGCGCAGGCCTTCGTCCGCGGTGATGATCACCTTGGACTGGCAGTCGTTGATGCGCTGGGCAAGACTGTCCGGCGAGAAGCCCGCGAACACCACGGAATGGATCGCGCCAATGCGTGCGCAGGCGAGCATCGCATAGGCGGCTTCCGGAATCATCGGCAGGTAGATGGTGACGCGGTCGCCCTTCCCGACGTTGCGGGTGCGCAGGATGTTGGCCATCCGGCAGACCTCGTCGTGCAGCTCCTGATAGGTGATGTGCCTGGACTGCGAGGGATCGTCGCCTTCCCAGATGATCGCGGTCTGATTGCCGCGCGTGCGAAGATGGCGGTCGATGCAATTGTGAGCGACATTGAGGACGCCGTCCTCGAACCATTTGATCGAGATGTTGCCGGGCGCGAACGAGACGTTCTCGATTTTCGTCGGCGCCTTCATCCAGTCGATGCGCTCGGCCTGCTCCGCCCAGAAACCGTTCGGGTCCGAGATCGAGCGAGCGTACATCTCCTTGTACTTGGCCTGGTCGACCCAGGCGCGCTTCGCCCACTCCGCGGGGACGTCGTAGATCTTCTCGGACATGCTTCCCTCCACATGCGGCAGGCCGAACGCCAGCGAACGGCGGGCCGACCGGTCATTGACTGATTATGCGTCGGGCTAACCGGACCCGACAAGGAGCACAAGCTGGACCTTCGGCGGGTCGCCGGCCATGCGGAGGATCAAGCTGCGCGGGCCGGCTGTCGCAAATCTGAAACAGGCGAGGACGGGCTTTCGGCCTCTTAACCCCGACCTTCAGAACAGGCCAATGCGGGGCGCCCATGCGACGTCGATGGTATCTGGGAACCGTCTGTCACTGATTCGGGACTCGCAATAGGGTTCGGAACACCCTAAATGGCCAATCCGGGTCCAACGAGGCCCCAAGGAACAAAACTCAGAACAGCGGCATTGAACGGTAACAGACAGGGTCAAGGCATAACACTATGATGGATCAGCAGAATCTCGGGACGATGCGGCCCGCTTCAGCCGATCCTGCGGCAGTCGCCCTCGCCAAAGCCCTGGGACAATGGCCGAAACCGACTGGCTTCAGGCGCCCCAGCCCCAAAAAGACCTTCGACACGGCCCCCGTGACGGTCGAAGCGCTCGCCAAGGAGCTCGGTCTGCGGCTCGGCGACCAGAACGAGCTGACCATCCGCCGTATCAAGCGCGGCAAGGGCTACTCCTTCGTGCGTCCGAATGGCGCGCATATCCGCGATGCCCGCACCATCCGCCGACTGCACTCCATGGCAGTGCCGCCGGCCTACCGCGAGGTACGCTACTCGGCCGATCCCAACTCGCACCTGCAGGCCGTCGGCCGCGATGCCGCGGGCCGGCTGCAATATCGCTATCACGCCGACTGGGAGAAGGTCCGCGAGCAACGCAAGGCGCATCGCCTAGCCAAGCTGGTCGGCGCGCTGCCGAAAATCCGGCGCAAGGTCTCGGCGTTCCTGTCTGGTGACGAGCCGACGCGCGAATTCGCGCTCTCGGCCGTGATCGAGCTGATCGCGCGCACCGCGATCCGTCCCGGCAATGAATCCTATGCCCGCCTCAATGGCACCCGCGGCGCCACCACGCTGCTCAAGTCCAACGTCACACTGGAAGACGATTGCTTCGTGCTGACCTTCAAGGCCAAGGGCGGCAAGGCGGTGCGCAAGGAGTGCGATGCGGCCAAGCTGGTGCGCGCCATCGGCATTCTGCAGGGCGTTCCCGGCAAGCGCATGTTCCAGTATCGCGACGCCTACGGCATCGTGCGCGCCGTCAACACGACGCAGGTGAATGCGTTCTTGCGCGAGATCGCCGGCATCAAGATCTCGCTGAAGGATTTCCGCACGCTGATGGCCTCTGCCGTCGTCGTGGAATCGCTGTCGCGAATCACGCCGGCCACCAGCCAGCGCGGCCGCAAGAAGCAGGTGCTGGACGCGATCCGTGCCGCGGCCGACCAGCTTTCCAACACGCCGGCGATCTGCCGCAGGAGCTACGTGCACGACACCATCGTCACCGCGTTCGAGGACGGCATCCTCGAGCGCTTCGCCGCGACCATGAAGGGCCAGCGCTCCCAGGCAAGGCGCGAGCAGCTTCTGGCCCAGGTGGTGGCGACTGCGGCGGTCTGACGGACGTTCGCGTGTCGCAGCCCGCATGAGCGTAGCGATCTGCGGGAAGCGATCCTGGATGTCGCTTCCGTCTTCACGGTGCGAGCGACGCAGGACAAGTCGCTCATCCGGACTGCGCACGGGGTGATCTACATCCCGCCCATCTTGCAGACGAGCTTCCACTCATCTGCCGTCACCGGCTGCACCGACAGGCGCGAATACTTCACCAGCGCCATGTCCGCGAGCTTCTTCTCGGCCTTGATCGCCGCCATCGTCACCGGTGTCTTCAAGGGCTTGTCGGCCTTGATGTCGACGCAGACGAACTTGCCGGTCTTGTCGGTCGGGTCGGGATAGGCTTCCTTGATGATCTCGGCGATGCCGACGATCTCCTTGCCCTCGTTGGAATGATAGAAGAACGCCTTGTCGCCCTTCTTCATGGCGACGAGGTTCTGGCGCGCGGTGTAATTGCGTACGCCGGTCCAGGCCTCGCCCTTGGCGCCCTTCGCCACCTGCTGGTCCCACGACCACACCGACGGTTCGGATTTCACCAGCCAGTACGCCATGCTCATTCCTCTGACTTGAAGGGGCGCGTCATCAGCGCCGAGATTGCGGCATCGATCGTGCTCTTGCCGCTCAGGATCGATGCGACCGCTTCCGATACCGGCATCTCGACGCGTTGCGAAGCTGCGAGCTCGATCAGCACCGGCGCCGTGAATTCGCCTTCGGCCAGCTTGCCGGCCGGAGGCTGCTCCCCGCGTCCGAGCGAAAGTCCGAGCGCGAAGTTGCGCGATTGCGGACTGGAGCAGGTCAGGATCAGATCGCCGAGGCCGGACAATCCGGAGAGCGTTTCGCGGCGCGCGCCGAGCGCGCGGCCAAGACGCGCCAGCTCGGCAAAGCCGCGGGTCGTTAGGGCGGCCTGGGCGGAGGCGCCGAGCTTGCGCCCGACCGCGATGCCGACCGCGATCGCCAGCACGTTCTTGGCCGCACCGCCGATCTCGACGCCCCGGATGTCCGTGGAGTGGTAGGGGCGGAAGGTCGGCGAGCCCAGCGCCTGTACCAGTGCACTCGAGAGCCTCTCCTCGCTTGCGGCCAGGGTGACTGCCGTCGGCAGTCCGCGCGCAACGTCGTCGGCAAAGCTCGGGCCCGACAGGATCGCCGGCTGCGCGTGCGGCGCGGCCTCGGCGATCACGTCGGTCATGAATTTGTGGGTGCCGTGCTCGATACCCTTGGCGCAGGCGACGATCGGGACCGGCTTTGCCAGATGCGACGCCAGCATGTTGACGGCGCCGCGCAAATGCTGCGCCGGTGTTGCAATCAGCAGCATGTCCGCACGTGCGGCGAGCGCCAGATCGTTCGTCACCACGATATCAGGCGCAAGCGGGACGCCCGGCAGCCGCGGATTGTCGCGCATTGAAGCCATCCGCGTGGCATGCTCGGCGTTGCGCGCCCACAATATGACGCTTCGTCCGGCTCGCGCCGCGACCGTCGCAAGCGCCGTACCCCACGCGCCCGCGCCGATGACCCCGACGGATTGCAGCGCCGTCATCGCTAGTATCCCGCCCGCGTGTTGCCGTAGCCTGCGGGAGCCGTCGCGTTGGCGTCGAGCAACCACCGTGCGCGCGGTTGCGCGTCCATCGTGTCGGACAAGCCGAGCGCGAGGCGTTCGGCGCCGGCCCAGGCGATCATCGCACCGTTGTCGGTGCAGAGCGCGGGCGGCGGAATGATCAGTTGCGTCTGAGCCTGCTGCGCGACGTCATGGAGTGCGCCGCGAATCGCCTGATTGGCGGCGACGCCGCCGGCGGCGACAAGCGCACGCGGGGCACCGAACTTCTCGCGGAAAATCCTGAGGCCGACGCTCAGCCGGTCGGCGGTCGAGTCGAGCACGGCGGCCTGGAAGCTCGCGCAGAGATCGCTGATGTCCTGCGATGTGATCTCTGCCAGCCGGCTCGCTTCGGTGCGGACCGCCGTCTTCAATCCCGAAAGCGAGAAATTGGCATCGGGGCGTCCCTGCATCGGTCGCGGAAATGCAAAGCGCGCGGCGTCGCCGCCTGCGGCGGCCCGTTCGACCTGCGGGCCGCCGGGATATGGCAGGCCCAGCATCTTGGCGACCTTGTCGAAAGCCTCGCCGATCGCGTCGTCGACCGTGGTGCCGAGCCGCACATATTGGCCGACGCCGGCAACTGCGACGATCTGGGTATGCCCGCCGGAGGCGAGAAACAGACAATAGGGAAATTCGATGCGGTCAGTGAGGCGCGGCGTCAGCGCGTGCGCTTCGAGATGGTTCACCGCGACCAATGGTGTATCGTGCACCATCGCGATCGCCTTCGCGGTGGTGAGCCCGACGATGACGCCGCCGATCAGGCCCGGGCCCGCGGCGGCCGCGACGCCATTGAGCTGGGCGAATCCGATGCCGGCCTCGCGCATGGCGCGATCGATGATGCCGTCGAGCAGATCGACATGCGCGCGCGCCGCGATCTCCGGCACCACGCCGCCGAAGCGGGCATGTTCCTCGATCTGCGACCGCACGATGTTGGACAGGATCTTGCCGCTGCCATCGCCCGCGCGCTCGATCACGGCCGCGGCGGTCTCGTCGCAGGTGGTTTCGATCCCCAGCACCAGCATTGGCGAATTGTTATCCAATTTGCGCCCTTGCGCTCATCCGTAAAGCAGAGTTCTGGTACGTCCGGTAGCATTCCGGGGCCGGATTGCGCAATCGTCACGCGCGGCCGTTTCTGATCAATGCGTGACCGCCACGTGGTTCGGGAACACCAGCGATGTCCATTCTTGTCACACGGCCACATCCCGACAATGAGGCGACAGCGGAAAGTCTGCGCTCGCGAGGGCACGCGGTGCTGCTTGCGCCGGTGCTCAAGTTCGAGCCCGTCGCCTTCCACGACGCGCGTGAGGCTCCCTACGGTGCCGTTCTCGTCACGTCCGCCAATGCGATCCGCGCCGTTGCGCCGCAATTGCCGGAGCTCGGCCTCCTGCAGCTGCCGTTGTTTGCGGTTGGCGAGCATACAGCTGCGGTGGCGCGCGAGGCCGGTTTCGCCGAGGTGATCGTCGCCGATGGCGATGCCGCTTCCTTGCGCGACAAGGTGATGCAGAGCGCGCGCGAGAAGGTGCTGAAGAAAAAGAGCACGCTGCTGTATCTCGCCGGCGCTGATCTGTCGCGCGACCTCGGCGGCGAGCTCGGTGCGGAGGGGTTCCGCGTGGTGACGCAGACGACCTACCGCATGGCCCCTGTCAAGCATCTTCCGCGCGAGGTCTGCGAGGGCTTTGCGACGCATGGCGTCGAGGCGGTGCTGCACTACTCCCGGCGCAGCGCGCGCGCGTTCCTGGATGCGGCGAGGGAGGAAGGCGTCGAGATCTCGGCGCTGGCGATCCCCCATTGCTGCCTGTCCGAGACCGTTGCGAGCGTGCTGCGCGACGCCGGCGCATCACAGGTTCTGGTGGCGGCGACGCCGGACGAAAGTGCCTTGTTCGACACCTTGGAGCGTGCGTTGCGCACCCGTTTGGCGTAAGAGGTCGGGCCGAATCCGACGCAGTCTGGTCCGCTCAAGGGCCTATGCAACGTATGGAAGTGTGAGGAACCGTCACGATGGCCGACGACAAGCCTGAAGACGCTGGACTGGCGCCCGACACGGGTCGTGCCAAGCGCACCCCGCCCACCATCGACCTCCAGGCGACGGAAGTCTCGACCCAGCCGCAGCAGGTTGCGGGCGAGCCTGAGGCTCAGCCCACACCGGAACACGCCGCGAGCGAACCGGCACAATCCGGGCAGGCCAAATTCGAGGAGAGTGAGCCCGTGCAGGCCGAGCCCGAGCCCGAGCACGTTGACACAGAGCCGAAGCGCGATGAGGCGGAAGCGGCCGTCGCGCCTGCTGCCGCGCCGCCACCGATTTCGCCCTGGGTCATTGCGCCGTTCTCCGGAGCTGCCGCAGCGGCGGTCGTGATCGCGGTTGGCTGGATGCTGGGCTGGCCCGCAGTGCAGGCGCCTTCGGCCGCGCCGCAGGTGAGCAGTGCGACGATCGATGCGCTGAGCGCGCGTGTTGCTGCGGTTGAGGTCAAGGCCGGCAAGCCCGGAGGCGATCCGGCCATGGCAGCGCGAATCGACGCGCTGGAGAAATCCGCAAGCAGCTTGCGCAGCGACATTGGCAATCTTCGTGCGCAGTCGGAAAAGACCGCGAGCGCCCTGAGCGAGGCGAGGACAGCGTCGCCTGCTGCAGCGCCTGATCTTGCCGCGCTCAACGACCGCATCGCTCAGCTCGAGCACGCCAGCAAGACCGAGCGCGCCGAACTTGCGCAGCAGAGCGAGAGGATCGCCGAGGTCAAGGCGATGGACGACAAGCCGCTCCGCCATGTGGTGGCGGCGTCCCTGCTCGACGTTGCCGTTCGCCACGGCGATCCCTATCAGTCGCAGTTGGCCGCGGCACGGTCGCTGGCGGCCAAGCCCGACATGCTGAAGCCGCTTGAGGCATTTGCGTCTTCCGGCATCCCGACGCCGGCGGCGCTGAGCCGGGAGCTCCTCAATATCGTGCCGAAGCTGTCGCCGCCGGCGGAAGCTCCGGCCAGCAACGCCGGCATCGTCGAGCGTCTGCAGGCCGGCGCGTCAAAACTCGTCCGCATCGAGCGCACCGACGCCGTCGGCAACGATCGCGGCGCCATCGTTGCGCGCGTGACGGCGGCTGCGCTCCGCAACGATTTCGCGGAAGCGCGGCGCGAGCTGAAGACTCTGCCAGAGGCGGATCGTGCGCCAGCGCAGGCGTGGCTCGACAAGGCCGATGCCCGCGACGCTGCGCTCGCTGCGTCCCGCAAATTCGCCGACGGTGCCATGTCGGATCTCGTCAAGCCTCTTCAGTAAAGCTTCGCGCAACAATCGGCGCGTATAGGGATCGTCATGCTTCGCATCGTCCTCTTTCTCGTCCTGATCGCGCTGGCAGCGGCCGGCGCGGCCTGGGTTGCCGACCAGCCTGGCGATCTCGTCCTGACCGCGGGTGGTTTCCGCATCTCGACGACACTTCCCAGGTTCGTGTTCCTGCTCGGGCTTTTTGCCGCGGCCGTCGTGCTGGTCTGGAGCATTCTCACGATGATCTGGCGCACGCCGGGGCGTTTGCGCCGCCGCCGCCAGGACAAGCGCCAGGCCCGCGGCCGCCATGCCATCACCCACGGCCTGCTCGCGGTCGGCCAGGGCGATCCTGCGCTCGCCCGCCGTCACACCGAGGCGGCGCGGCGGCACGCGCCGAACGATCCGCTCGCCCTGCTGCTGCACGCGCAGTCGGCGCAGCTCGAAGGCAATCGCGAGGAGGCGCAGCGCGTTTTCCGAGTCATGGCCGAACGCGAGGACACGCGGCTGCTGGGCCTGCGCGGCCTGTTCATCGAGGCGCAGCGCGCGGATGACGCCGTCGGAGCGGTGATGATCGCGGAAGAAGCAATCAAGCTGTCGCCGTCTTCGACCTGGGCTTCGCATGCGGTGCTCGGCTTCCGCTGCGCGCGGGGCGACTGGGCCGGCGCACTCGCGATCCTCGATTCGAATCTGTCCGCAGGCCTGATCGACAAGCAGACCTACCGCCGACAGCGCGGCGTGCTGCTCACCGCACGCGCGCTGGAGCTGGAGACGATGGACCGGGACGTCGCGCGCGAGAGCGCGATGGAGGCGGTCAAGCTCGCGCCGACCCTGGTGCCGGCGGCCGTGCTCGCGGCAAAATTCGAGAGCGAGGCGCATCAGGTGCGCCGTGCCATGAAGCGGATCGAAGCCGCCTGGCTCGCCAATCCGCATCCCGATCTCGCGGACGCCTATGCCCATGTGAAGCTCGGCGATACCGCTTGGCACCGCTTGCAGCGGGTGGAGACGCTCGCCGCCAAGACGCCCGCCGACAGGCCCGGCCATATCGAAGGCCAGCTCGCGATCGCACGCGCTGCGATCGACGCCTCGGAGTTCGCACGCGCGCGTGAGGCGCTCGCACCTTATCTCAGCGATCCCACCCAGCGCGTTGCGCTGCTGATGGCCGAGCTCGAGCGCACCGAGCATGGCGACGGCGGCCGCGCCCGCGCCTGGACCCTGCGCGCGGTGCGCGCCCGGCTCGATCCGGCCTGGACGGCAGACGGCTATGTCAGTGAGCGCTGGCGCCCGGTCTCCCCGGTCACCGGCCGCCTCGATGCGTTCCAATGGCAGACGCCGGTCGCGAGCTTGCCCTCGGACAGGGGGACCACGATCGAGTCCTCGGCTTTCGAGGAAGCCATGCTGGCTGCCCCGCCGCCAAAGCGGGTGACCGCGGCTCCCAGCGAAGCCTCGGTGGAACCGGCGGCGTCGGTGGCCCCAGTGGCGGCTCCAGCCGCTCAGGACAATTCGCCCCCTCAGGCCCAAGAGGTTGCCAAGGAACCTGCGAAGGAGGAGCCGGCGACCGCGCCCGCCGAGCCGGCCGATCCCGCTCCGGCGCCCGCCGAATCGTCGCCGCCAGCACCAACACCGGTCTTCCGAACCCGGGCCGACCTCGGGAAGCCGGCAGCGGCGCCGATCCAGGCCGTCATTCCGATCGTCCGTGCGCCGGATGACCCCGGAATCGACGACGACGCCCCGACCGATGAATTTACGGAACAAATCGGCACGCCGAAGGCCCAGGCGGGCGGCTGGCGTGGATTCTGGTCGCGCTGGGGCGCGTGAGCCGCATTTCGCCTCCCGCTTGTCCTTGCCAATTCAGGCCATGCCCGATATCAGGAGCGCGCGTATCGGGACCGGCATTGCCTGGGCCCGGCAGGGGTCGCCGCAATAGCTCAGTCGGTAGAGCACGTCATTCGTAATGACGGGGTCGGGGGTTCGAATCCCTCTTGCGGCACCAGCGCCCCGATTGTCCTGCCCGAACACATAGGCAACAGATCGCACCTGAGACATGGGTGACAACCTCGCGCCGAGCGGTGTTGCGCGGCTTCCAGGTCATCTGCTCAGTGGCGCGGCCAATGCTGAGCGCATCAGCCTGCATGAAGGCCCGTTTGGCTGGGTGATCGCGATCACATAACCTCGGACATGACTCCCCTAACATCCCGTCACGAAACACGGGGAGACTTCACATGCGCAAGATCATTCTGGTTGCCGCCATGCTGCTGGCTTCTGCGTCTGCCCAGGCAGGCGGCTCCCGCGGTCTGTCCTTGGCCGCTGCGGGCGAACAGAGCTCCGCACCGCAGACCACGACCTCGTCAACGGCCAGTGCGACGACGCGGGTCAGCGAAGCCGCGCCGGCCACCGAGGCTTCGAAATATTCCGATCGTCCACCGGCAGTGTCGCTCTCCGCGCCGCCCGCTGCGGCCGCACCGGCGGCGACCACAGCCGCGCCGGCCTCCGTGCCGGTCGCGACGACCAAGCCCGCTACCAAGAGTGCGGCAAGAGCGCACAAGCCGAAACACAAGCGCAGCTGGACCGAGCGCCGCATCATCAGCGAACTGCATCGTCACGGCATCTATTGGTAAGCCGCGGACCTGTACCCCGATCCTGCGGTCATGCCCGGTCTTGACCCCGGCATCCACGTCTTCGCGTCTGATGCAAAAACGTGGATGGCCGGGACAAGCCCGGCCATGACGCAAGAGTTCTGGATTTGGTGCGGTTACTGCGAGATCGTCTGCACGACGCTCGCGATCGGACGGGAGTTCGTGCCTGCTGTCGGCACCTTCATGTCCTTCATCAGCGCCTCGTCGTATTCCGGCAGCGTCTGAAGCTGCGCCTTGGCCTTCATCTGCACGACCTTGTAGCCGCCCGCCTTCAGCCGCGCGAGCAGCGTCGGCATGGCTATGCCGGTGTTCTTCTGGAAATCGTGCATCAGGATGATGCCCTTGCCGAGCTTGTCGAGCCTGGTCATCACGGTTTCGACGATCTTCTCCGGCGTCGCGCCCTTCCGGAAGTCGAAGGAGTCGATTTCGGTCGAGAACATCGCGACGTTGCGCGTGCCGAAATAGGCCACCATCGCCGGATTGTGCTGAAGCTGCGGGAAGCGGAAGAACGGTGCCGGATTGGTGCCGAGCGCGAACTTCACCGCGCTGAAGCCTTTCTCGACCTCGTCCTTGACCTGTTGCTCCGTCAACTTCTTGCTGTTCAGATTGACATGCGACCAGGTGTGCGTGCCGACCGTGTGGCCCTGGGCCAGCACCTGCTTCAGGATCTCCGGGTGATAAGTCGCGTGCTTGCCGACCGAGAAGAACAGGCCCCTGGTGCATTCATCCGCGAGCGCCTTCAGCACTGCGGGCGTGTTGACCGGCCACGGACCGTCGTCGAAGGTCAGCACGACCTCCTTGTCGGTGAGGAAGTCGAACTGCTTGAAATGCTCGAAACCGAAGCCGGGTCCGCCTGTCGTGTCTATCTCGACGACGCGGGACACGCCCAGCGCGTTCGGATTGGCGCAGGCCTGCTTCGGCTGCATCGGCATGGCCGGGGCGGGCGCGGGCGCCGGAGCGGCTGCCGCCGGCCTGGCCGCGACGGCCGCAGTGGTTTCGACGTCGTCCCTGGCGGCGAGCTTCGCCTGTGCCGGCAATGGATCGGCGGCACGGGCGGCAACTGTCTTGGGAGCGCCCTGATCGGCGCGCGCGGAATAATAAAACCAGCCGCCGGCGGCGATCACGACCGCCGCAACTACACTGGCCAGCATCAGGCCCAACGCATTACGCATCGCTACTCTTTCCAATTACGCAACCAAACCTGCGGAATTCCCCGCGCGACCAGCCATTAATGCGAACTAAGAGTTAACGTGACACCAACACGATCGGGGTTGCGGAGTAATTTCAGCGGCGTGCGCAAAAGTGACTGACGTCACAGAGGGTGGGCCCCCCGTGAGCGTCATCACAGTGCAAACGGTTTTTCCGGAGCATGGTGACTCCCATCGATAACGAGCCCGCTTTGCGCGGTGCCAATGGGAGCTTCAAATGACCAAGTCGTTCATCAGCAAGATTCGTGACACCAGCCTGGCTCTGGGCTTTGCCGCCATCGTCTCCATCGTTTCGACGAGCGCGAGCTTCGCCTTCTCGGCCGAGGCGCAGCAGATGTGCACCGGCGATGCCTTCCGCCTCTGCTCGGCGGAGATCCCCAACATCCCGAAGATCACGGCGTGCATGATCAAGCATCGCTCGGATCTGAGCGCCGGCTGCCGCGCGGTCATGGACAAGACTCTCGCCAAGGGCGCCTCGCGCAAGGTCGCTGACGCCCAGGACAAGCAGTAAGAGCGCGTAAACCGATATCGCCGCATCGGCAAGCTGCTTCCGCAATGTGCCCCGGCGTCGATCCGGGGCCGCGCGGTCGGACGCTGCAGCCAGTCAACAAAGCCGTTGCGGGCCCGGGATCATCGCACTAGCTTCGCCCACGCATTGTTCCGGGTAAGAGGCATTACGCGATGTCGAGATTTCTTTTCGTTGTTTCCTTGCTCATGTGCGCATCGGGCGCGTCAGCGCAGCAGCCCGGCCATGACGCTTGCGCGCGTGACGTCACGCGCTTCTGCCGCGCCGTCATGAACAATGGTGATGGCGCCGTGCTCGCCTGCCTGAAGCAGCACCGCACCCGGCTGAGCAAAGGCTGCGACAAGGTGCTGACGGATCACGGGCAGTGATCGTCATTCCGGGGCGCGGCGTCAGGCGCGAGCCCGGAATCCATTTCTCCAAATGTATCCCGCTCGATGGATTCCGGGCTCTTGCTTCCGCCTTCGCACTCCGAGCTAGGGCGGACAAGTCGCGCGACCCGGACTGACAGTCCTTACGTACTGCTCCCCGCAGCGGTTGCGACCACCGGCAGCACCTCCGCGCTCGCGCGGTCCGGCGTGTCGTCCTTCCATCGCACCGAACCGAAAGGGCGCTCCAGCATGCGCCGGATCCGGACAGGCTCGGGACCGATGTGGAAACCGATCGCCTGCTGATGCAGCGCGCGCTCGGACTGGGTGGAGCGATTGCGCTGACGCAGGTAATCGAACCAGGTCGGACAATGATAGCGCTCGGTCCACAGCTCGGGATCGGCGATGTCGCGGGCGATCGACCAGCCATAGGCGCCGTTGCGCTGGCGCGACAGCTGCACGTCCTGCATCACGTTGTGGAAGGCACGCGCGTTCTCCTGCGCCACGCGATATTCGATCTCGACCACAAGCGGCCCGCTGCGCCCCGTCAGCGACAGCTTCACTTCCGGATCGGCCAGCATGTCCGCATCCTCGTTGCGGGCGCCGACGCGCGGCATCGTGAGCCAGATGCCGAGCAACGGCGAGATCAGCATCAGGCCGGCCGCGGTCAGCAACGCGATCTCGACGCCGGCATAGTCGGTGAGATGACCCCAGCCCCAGGCGCCGATCGCGATGCCGCCGGCGATCGCGGCCTGGAACGCCGCGAGCGAGCGGCCCGCGACCCAGCGCGGCGCCGAGAGCTGCACGCCGATGTTGAACAGCGCGATCGCGGCCATCCAGACCGCGCCGCCCAGCACCAGCGCTGCCGCCGTCAGCACCGGCTCCGTGCTCAGGGCGAGGGCCGCCATCGCGAAAGCCATCGAGATGGTGCAGGCGCGGATCGCGGCCTCGCCGCTCATGCGCTTGCGCAATTCGTGAATGTTGAGCGCCCCGATCACCGCGCCCATGCCGAAGGCGCCGAGCATGATGCCATACATTTGCGCGCCGCCGCGCAGAAGGTCGCGCGCGACCAGCGGCATCAGCGCCATCACCGCACCGCCGATCAGGCCCATCACCAGCGTGCGCAACAGCACGATCTTGATCGGTGGCGAATTGGTGATGTAGCGGAAGCCCGAGACCATGGCGCGGTTGAGCTTCTCCCGCGGCAGGCGCGAGGGCTCGGTGCTGCGCCGCCAGAGCAGCAGCACCACCAGCAGTGGCAGATATAGGATTGCGTTGCAGGCGAACGCGGCCACCGCTCCGAGCGCAGCGACGATGACGCCGCCCACCGCGGGTCCGAAGCTGCGGGCAATGTTGTAGCTGATGCCGTTCAGCGCTACCGCGGATGCCAATGCCTCGGGCGGAACCTGTTCGCTGACCGAGGACTGCCAGGCCGGTCCGAACAGCGCATTGCCGCTGCCGACCACGAAGCAGAAGGCGAGCAGGGCTTCCGGAGTGATGAGCTCGAGCCAGGCCAAAATCGTCAGCGCCGTTGCGCCGATCAGCGCGATCGATAGCGAGATTATGCTGACGATGCGGCGGTCATACATGTCGGCGATGGCGCCGGCCGGCATCGAAATCAGCATGATCGGGAGCATCAATGCGGTCTGCACCAGCGCCACCTGGTCGGCCGATGCGGCCATCTGCGTCATCGCCCAGGCCGCGCCCACGCCCTGGATCAGGAGGCCGAGATTGGAGAGCAGGCTGGCGAGCCAGATGCGCCGGAACACCGTGTACCGCAGGGGCGCAGTGATGCCGTCTGCGGCGATTTTCTGGCGGTTCGTCTGCTCGGTCATATCCCCTTCCAAACGGTATGGCAGAAAAGGTCCCGGGCGATTCCGGCAAGTTCAGTGATGCCCGTGAAAGTCCTTCGCTGTCCAGTGGTTAGGCCGCTATAAGCGGTGCAAAGAGCGGGTTGCCGGGGAGGAACAGATGAAGCTGTCGCGACGGACGATCCTGCAGGGCGTTGGCAGCTTGCCTTTTGCGGTTGCGAGCTTGCGGACTGGTGTGCTGGCCCAGACCGCACCCGCGGCGACGCCGGACGCGGAGGTGCCGCCGATCCTGTTCGTCCATGGCAACGGCGATTACGACGCGCTCTGGATAACGACGCTTTGGCGGATGGAATCGAACGGTATCGCGCGCGAGCGCATGATGGCAATCAATTTCAGCGATCCGCTTGCGCGTAGTGACGACAAGGTCGAGCAGGCGAACCGCTCCTCGACCGAGGACCAGCGCCGCGAGCTCGCCGCTGCCATCACTGAACTGAAGCGCAGGACGAGCGCGTCTCGCGTGGCGCTGGTCGGCAGCTCGCGCGGCGGCTATGCCATCCGTAACGTCGTCAAGAATGGCGGTGCCGGCGAGGTCAGCCACGCCGTGCTGTGCGGCACGCCCAATCACGGCGTGTTCGCGACCGACGACCAGCCCAACAACGAATTCAACGGCCGCGGCACGTTCCTGCGAAGCCTGAACGAGGGCGCGAGCGAGGTGACGCCCGGCGTTGCCTTCCTCACCTTGCGCAGCGACGGCCTGGACAAATATGCGCAGCCTGACGGCCGCTTCATTGGCAAGCCCGGCACCCCGACCAATGTCACCGCCGAGGGACCGGAGCTGAATGGCGCCACCAATCTCGTGCTCGGCGCGCTCGACCATCGCGAGGTGGCTTTTCACCCGCGCGCGTTCCGGGAAATCTACAAGTTCATCGCCGGCCGCGAACCCACGCGCATCGCGATTGTGCCGGAGGCCAGCGTGAAGCTGAGTGGCCTCGTCTCTGGCACGCCCGGCGGCGTGCCGACCAACCGTCCCCTTGCGGGCGCGACCGTCGACATCTTCCGTGTCGATGCTGATACCGGGGAGCGCAAGGGTGGGGCGGTGCACAGCTCAAAAACAGGTGCCGACGGGCGCTGGGGACCGGCGCAGGTCGATCCAACCTGGTCGCTCGAATTCGTCCTGATGTCGCCTGGCGCGACGACGACGCACATCTACCGCTCGCCGTTTCCGCGCTCGTCCGAAGTCGTGCATCTGCGGCCTGCGCGCCCGCTCGGCGCGGCGGACAAGGACGCAGGGGCGGTGGTCATCATGTCGCGGCCGCGCGGCTATTTCGGCCTGCCGCGAGACGTGGTGCTGTTCGACGGCAAGGAGCCGGCCGACGTCAAGCCGGGCGTACCCACCGATGCGACAGCAACCCTGCGGCTTCCGGCCGGCGAGATCGGGCGTAACATCGTGGCCCAATTCGGCGAAGAACGGGTCGTGGCCCGCGCCTGGCCTGCCGCCGAGAACAGGATTGCGATTGCCGAAATGACCTATTAGCTGTTGGGGTGCGTCAGATCCGCGGGAGAGAGCCATGAATATCGCAAGCATGCGTCGGCCCATCATCCCTCCGGCCCCGCCGCGGGCACCCGACGACATGTCGTTCTTCGCGCGTCTCGCCGTCGTCAGGCAGAACATGATCGCGACCTGGGGACAGCGAGCCTATGAGGAGGACGTCATCCCGGGCCGCTTCTTCTTCCGGAACAGCTTCATCCTGAACCAGCCGGATGCGATCCGTCATGTCCTGCTCAGCAACTACGAGAACTACACGCGCACGCCGGCCGGCATTCGCATGCTGCGTCCCGTGCTCGGCGATGGCCTCCTGATCGCGGAAGGTCATTCCTGGACCTTTCAGCGCCGCACCCTCGCGCCGGCTTTCACGCCGCGCGCCACCGCGAATCTCGTTCCGCACATGACGGCGGTGCTCGACGAGACCATCGCAAAACTGGATGCCCGAACGGGTGAAGACATCGATTTGCGGGAGGTCATGCAGCGCATGACGCTCGAGATCGCCGGGCGCACGATGTTCTCGTTCGGCATGGACCGGCATGGCGCGACGTTGCGCAACTTCATCATGGAATATGCCGCGCGGTTGGGACGGCCGTATTTTCTCGACATGCTGCTGCCGGTCTCCTGGCCGAGCCCGATGGATTTTGCCCGCGCCCGTTTCCGCAAGCGCTGGACGGAATTCGTCGCGATGCTGATTGCGGAGCGGCGTGCAACCGGCAAGAAGGAAGGCGCGCCGCCGCGCGACCTGTTCGATCTCATGGACGAGGCGCGCGATCCCGAAACCGGCAAGGGCTTCTCGGACGAGCAGCTCGTGGACGAGGTCGCGACCATGATCCTCGCCGGTCACGAGACCACGGCGACGGCACTGTTCTGGGCTCTCTATCTGCTCGCACTGGATCCTGACACGCAGGAGGAGGTGGCGTCCGAGACCCGCGGTGAACACCTCGACAGCATGGCCGACATCGATCGGCAGAAATTCACCCGGGCCGTGATCGACGAGACGATGCGGCTCTATCCCCCGGCTTTCCTTGTCGCGCGTGCTGCGCGCGACAAGGACAATGCGGCCGGCGTCGAGATCGGCAAGGGCGACATCATCATGATCGCGCCCTGGCTGCTGCACCGGCACGAGAAGCTGTGGGACCAGCCCAACGCGTTCATTCCGAAACGCTTCATGTCGAAGGAGGCCCCCGACCGTTTCGCTTATCTCCCGTTCGGCGCGGGTCCGCGCGTCTGCATCGGTGCGCCGTTTGCCCAGGCCGAATCCGTGCTGGCGCTGGCGCGGCTGATCGGCGCATTCCGTGTCGAGCTTGCGGACACGGCCAGTCCCGTGATGCCGCTGGGCGTCGTGACGACCCAGCCAGATCATTCACCCATGTTCCGCATCACGCGGCGGTGACAGGCGCTCGTCTGGCCGTTGGCGTGATCCACCCGAGATAGAGCCTCGCCATGAGCGACATCCAGGCCCAATTTTCCGTTCTGAAGCAGACCGCCGACGCGAAGGTCGCCGATGCGATCGCGCATCTCATCGAGGATGGGGAGGATCACGAGCTCAACCGCGTCAACGTCCTCGATTTTTCCAGACAGCACGGCCTTGACGAGGAACGCGTGATCTCGGCGTTCCTGCACTCGGCGCGGCTCGGCCTCTTCGACCTCGGCTGGAACGTGCTGTGCCCGGGCTGCGGCGGCGTGCTGGGCGCGCACTCGACGCTGAAGGCGCTCAAGCCGGACGATTATCACTGCGCGCTCTGCGCCTGCGGCTACAAGGCCTCCGTCGACGACCAGGTCGAGGTCTCCTTCACCGTGAACCCGCGCGTCCGGCGTATCGCGGCGCATGACCCTGACACGCTTCCGGTCTGGGAATATTTCAAGCAGGTGTTCTGGAGCTCCGGCGTCGACTTCAACAAGGACTCCTTTGCGACGCTGGCGAACGAGGTGACGCTCGACACGATGGAGCTGCCGGCGGGCGAGAAGGCGACCATGTCGCTGCAGCTTCCGAACGACTTCGTCATCATCTTCGAGCCGGTGACGCACGCCGCTCATTTCATCGACGTTCAGGGCGAGCCGACCAGGGATCGCCAGCAGCTCGCTATCATGTACAACAAGGTCCAGGCCCCGACGGGCACGACGACCATGCGGCCGGGCCCGTTGCGTCTGTCGCTGGAGAACCAGGCGGGCGTGCGCGTGCTGCCGTCGGTGTTCATCGCAGCCGAGGCGCTTCATCATCTGATCGGCAAGCGCAAGCCGTTCCTCACCGCCAAGCGCATGCTGTCGAACCAGACTTTTCGGGATGTCTTCAAGGCCGACAATCTCAGTCTCGACCAGAGGCTCCAGATCACCTCCCTGACCTTCCTGTTCACCGATCTCAAGGGCTCGACCGCGCTCTACGAGCGCGTCGGCGATCTCGCCGCCTTCGATCTCGTGCGTGCGCATTTCCATGCGCTGCTCGAGATCATCTCCTCCGAGAAGGGTGCGGTGGTGAAGACGATCGGCGATGCCGTGATGGCGACCTTCGTCCGTCCCGAGCATGCGATCGTCGCGGGCCTTCGGATGCGCGCGGCCATGGACGAGCTCAACAGGAAGCGCGGCACCACTGACCTCATCGTGAAGATTGGTATCCATGAAGGTCCTTGCCTTGCGGTGATGCTCAACGAGCGGCAGGACTATTTCGGTCAGACCGTCAACATCGCGGCCCGTGTGCAGAGCCTGTCGACCGCGCAGGAGATTCACATCACCGGTCCGGTGCTCGATGCGCCGGCGGTTGCCGAGGTGCTCGAGCAGCGCGAGATCAAGCCGATCCAAAAGCAGGCTGCGCTGCGCGGCATCGCCGACAAGATGGTGGTCTATGAGATCCCGTGAGGATCGAATCGCCATTCGGGGTTCGGGCTTTGGCGCCCCGGAACGACAGTGCCCAGATTGCCGAAACGTAATGCAGCGCGCGGAACTGACGCACGTTGCGCCGGTTGAGTTTCCCGCTCATATAATGCTGGTCACACGCCGCGCTCCTCGCGGCGGCATCCATCTCGGTAGGGTCTCATGCTCGACGGCTTGCGCCAATTCATCGCCGATATCGTCGGTCCCCAGGACCATGCCCGCGCATTCGGCGACAGCGATTATCGGCTGGCAGCCACCGCACTGCTGATTCACGTGGTCTCGCTGGACGGCCGGCCAACAGCAGCCGAGCAGCGCAAGCTGCACGGCCTGATCGAAAACCATTTCGGGCTGGACCGCGGCACGGCTGATCGGCTGATCGCGGATGCGACGGAGGTCGAGGGCGATGCGGTGGACCTCTATCGCTTCACCAGCGTCATCATGCGCTCGCTCGACGAAGAGGGTCGCAAGCGCATCGTGCAGATGATGTGGGAGCTGGTCTATGCCGACGGTCAGGTTTCCGAGTTCGAGGACAATGTGGTCTGGCGTGCTTCCGACCTGCTCGGGATTTCCCAGCGGGACCGGATCGAGCTGAAGCACGCGGTCGCGGAGCGTGCCGGCGGCCAGGTCAAGAATGGCGCCGTCGGCGGTTGACGGCTTTGGGCGCGACCAATCGCGGCCTGCGCGGATACATGACGAAACTTTAATCTGTTCGCCGCCCACGCCGCATTTTCCTGCAAATCAACGGTTTTCGGCGCTGCCTTTCGTTCTGCTCAGCCAGCCATGTTGACAGTGCCGCTTGCCTGTTGCGCACGGCCTATGCTCTCGTTCCGGCATTGCGGGGCCAGGAACTTGAATTCAAGAGACTTCGATCGTGGTTGAGCGGGTGACGCTGATTACTGGTGCCTCGGCGGGCATCGGGACGGAGTTGGCGCGTGTGTTTGCCGCCAATGGACATCGCCTCGCCTTGACCGCCAGACGCGCGGATCGGCTCGAGGCCCTGGCGGGCGAGATCGCTGCCAAGGGCGGCAAGAAGCCGATCGTGATCGCCTGCGATCTCGAGGAACGAAATGCCGGCGAGACGATCGCGTCAGCGCTTGCTGCCGAAGGCGTAGAGCTCGACCATCTCGTCAACAATGCCGGGTTCGGTGTCTTCGGCGATGCCATCGAGCAGGATCGCGCGGAACAGCTCGGCATCGTCGATGTCAATGTCCGGGCGCTCACGGATCTGTCGCTGCGCTTTGCCGACCAGCTCATCAGGAACAAGGGCGGCCTTCTCAATGTCGGCTCGGTCGCCGGCTTCCTGCCCGGCCCCGGCATGGCCGTCTACTATGCATCCAAAGCTTACGTGATCTCCTTCACCGAGGCGCTGCGGGCGGAGCTCGCCCCCCACGGCGTCCGCGTCACCGTGCTTTGCCCGGGCCCGGTCCCCACCGAATTCCAGGCCCGCGCCGGCGTCGGCTCCCAACACGATACCGCCCTCCTCAAGGTTTCGGCCGCCGATGTCGCGCAGGAGGCGTATCGTGGCCTCATGACCAACAAGCGGGCAGTGCTGCCGGGCCTCGGCATCAAGATTGTGCCGCTCGCACTGCGTTTCTTCCCGCGCGGCTTCATCCTGGCTGCCACCAGCCGGTTCCAGAGGCGCAGGCGATAGAGGATGGCAAAGCTCCCGTGTTGGCCCGGGGTTTGCTTATCGGATCTGTGTGCGCGAACTCACACGATCTTAACCATCGCTTAGCTATGCTGATGGTCTGAACCGATAGCACTCGCAAAGGCCATGTCGTTCCGGACGGACAGGTTTGTTGGCGCAGAGGTGGTCGCTTTCCCACGGAGAGCGCCGAGCGCCGCCGCCTCTGAAAGCCGGCTTCCGGTCCTGATCGTCCTGCATCAGGAATGCTCGACACCGGGCCGAGTCGGCAACGCGCTGCGCGCGCTCGGCCATGGCCTCGACATCCGCCGCCCCCGCTTCGGCGATGTCCTGCCCGAAACGCTGGAGCAGCATGCCGGCGCAGTGATCTTCGGCGGTCCTATGAGCGCCAATGATTCCGACGACTACATTCGTCGTGAGATCGACTGGATCGAAATTCCGCTCCGCGAGCAGCGGCCGTTCCTGGGCATCTGCCTGGGTGCGCAGATGCTGGCGATGCAGCTCGGGGCGCGCGTCGCGCCGCATGCGGATGCGCTGAGCCAGATCGGCTATTACCCGATCAGGCCGACCGCCGCGGGCCATGCGCTCTGCCCGCATTGGCCGGATCAGGTCTATCACTGGCATCGGGAGGGATTTGAGCTGCCGGTCGGCGCTGAGCTGCTCGCGGAAGGCGATGATTTCCCGGTGCAGGCGTTCCGCGCCGGCCATGCTTTCGGCGTGCAGTTTCACCCCGACGTGACTTACGCGATGATGTGTCGCTGGACCACGCGCGGCTATGACGGCTTCAGCGCGCCAGGTGCGCGGCAGCGCCACCACCACTTCGCGGATCGCGCCGTCTACGATGCCGCTGAACGCGCCTGGCTCGATCACTTCATCGACGGCTGGCTGGCGCGCCGGCCGGTGCTGGCGCAAGCCGCCGAGTGATCGCGCCTTCACGCAAGTCCTTGCCTCTGCCCTGGATATGCTAGGCTCGCTGCAAACGAGCGCGCACCAATGCGTGCCGGCAAGCAAGGGAGAGCGCCGTGGCCTACGAACACATTCTCTATGAAGTGAGCGACAAGATCGCGACCATCACGCTCAACCGCCCGGACCGCATGAATGCGTGGACGCCGGTCATGGAGCGGGACGTGCGTCACGCGATGGAAGCGTCAAATGCGGATGACAACGTCCGCGTCATCGTGATCACCGGCGCGGGCCGCGCCTTCTGCGCCGGTGCCGACATGGACGCGCTGAAAGGTCTCGACCCCGACGACGTCAGGCGCGCCTCTAGTCTGCCGCCCTTCGACATGAACCGCCGGCCGGATTGGCAGACCCGCTACGGCTATTACCCTTCGATCAAGAAGCCTGTGATCGCCATGCTCAACGGCGCGACGGCCGGCATCGGACTGGTGCATGCACTCTATTGCGACCTGCGCTTTGCTGCCGACAACACCGTGTTCACGACGGCCTTCGCGCGGCGCGGCCTGATTGCCGAGCACGGCATTAGCTGGATGCTGCCGCGTATCGTCGGCCATGCCAATGCGCTGGACCTGCTGCTCTCGGCGAGGCGCGTGTCGAGCGAGGAGGCGTTGCGGATCGGGCTGGTCAACCGGCTCTGTCCGCCCGAGAAGCTGCGTGAGGAGACTTACGCCTATGCGCGCGATCTCGCCGATATGGTCTCGCCGAGCGCCATGGCCGTGATCAAGCGGCAGCTCTACGAGGTGCCGTTCCAGACGCTGGCGGAGGCGACGATCGAGGCCAACAGGGAGATGATGGTGGCTCTGGGCGGTAGTGATTTCCGGGAGGGCGTAGCAAGCTTCATGGAGAAGCGCCCGCCGCGGTTTACGGGGAAGTAGAGGGGGAAATCTAAGTCCGTCTTCGCCGCCCCATGGGCTTCGCCGGACACCGCGCTCCACCGTTCGGGCTCTTGCGCGGCTGCGCCACGCGCAAGCCCGAAGGGCCAAGCGTGGTGGAGCCAGGCGGGATCGAACCGCCGACCTCGTCATTGCGAACGACGCGCTCTCCCAGCTGAGCTATGGCCCCTTTGCTGGCCGCTCTGGTGAATGCGGCCGACAACCGGGCGCCATTTAAGTCGCCGCCAAGGTCAAGTCAAGGACGGGCGTAACCCGGTTTTAGCCATCCCGGTGCCCGAACTTCCCTTGTTTGGGCCGGGGGGAACCGATATCTAGCAACAGGCGTCAATCCCGACCGCAGCCAGAGTTTTCAAAGCCAGAGTCTTCAAAAGCCATGCGTGCCGTTCTCGACATCGTCATCATCGTGCTCGATCTCTACGTCTGGCTGCTGATCGCCTCGGCGATCCTGTCCTGGCTGATCGCTTTCAACGTCGTCAACACCCGCAACCAGTTCGTCTCGGCGGTGGCGGAGTTCCTCTACCGCATTACCGAGCCGCTGCTCGCGCCGATTCGCAATTTCCTGCCGAGCCTCGGCGGCCTCGACATCTCGCCGATCATCCTGATCCTGATCATCATGTTTATCGAGCGGGTGATCCTGTACTACGTCTATCCCAACGTGATCTGAGCAGGCTGGAGCGCCTTGGTTGCGAGAGAAGCCCCTAGGGAACCCTGGCGCTACTCCGCCGCTGGAATCAGCATCGCGCTCCGGGTGACACCGCGTGGCGGCCGCGACGACATCGACGGGATCGAGCAGCTCGCGGACGGCCGCAGTGTGCTCAAGGTGCGGGTACGCGCCATCGCCGACGGTGGCGAGGCCAACAAGGCCGTTCTGGTGCTGCTGGCGAAATCGCTTGGCGTGCCCAAGGCCAGTGTGAAGCTGCTGTCAGGGGCCACCTCGCGGCTGAAGCAGATCGCGGTCGACGGCGATCCGGTGCGGCTCGGAGAAGCCCTGCGTCAGCTCGCCTCGGCCAAATCGAACGACTGAGGAACTGACATGACCGCCAAGATCATCGATGGAAAAATCATTGCCGCGGAATTGCGTGCACGGGTCGCTGACGAGGTCGCCCGCGTCAGGCGCGAGCACAATCTGATTCCCGGCCTTGCGGTGGTCCTGGTCGGCAACGACCCGGCCAGTGAGGTCTATGTCCGCTCGAAACACACCCAGACGCAGGCAGCGGGCATGGCCTCGTTCGAGCACAAGCTGCCGGCCGATGTCTCGCAAGCAGATCTGCTGGCGCTGGTCGAAAAGCTCAATCGCGATCCGTCCGTGCACGGGATTCTGGTGCAGTTGCCGCTGCCGAAGGGGCTGAATACCGAAGCCGTCATCAATGCCATCGATCCCGCCAAGGATGTCGACGGGCTGCATCCGAACAATGCCGGCCGACTCGCCGGGGGCTTCGAGGCGCTGTCACCCTGCACGCCGCTCGGCTGCATCATCCTGACCAGAAGCGTGCACGCTTCGCTTGAGGGCATGAATGCCATCGTCATCGGCCGCTCCAACCTGGTCGGCCGACCGCTGGTGCAATTGCTGTTGAACGAGAACGCCACGGTGACGATCGCGCATTCGCGCTCGCGCGACCTGCCGGGGCTCGTGAGGAAGGCCGACCTCGTCTATGCCGCGGTCGGTCGGCCCGAGATGGTGCGCGGCGACTGGCTGAAGCCCGGTGCGACCGTGATCGACGTCGGCATCAACCGCATCCCCAGGGACGACGGCAAGACACGTCTTGTCGGCGACGTCGCCTATCAGGAAGCGCTTGGCGTTGCCGGTGCCATCACGCCGGTGCCGGGCGGCGTCGGCCAGATGACGGTGGCGTGCTTGCTGGTGAATACGCTGCGCGCGGCCTGCGCGATCGCAGGGCTGCCGAAGCCGGCGGTGTAATTGAGCGTCATTCCGGGCGGCTCGAAGAGCCGAACCCGGTATCTCGGGACCCGGGTACGCGTTGACGCGTGCCCGGCATGGCGGCAGGGCTGACGGTAGGGCTTCAGCCCTTCTTCTTCTTCTCGCGATCCATGCCTTCGAGAATCAGCTTGTGCGCATCTTCCGGGCCGCCCCAGCGCAGGATCTTCACCCACTTGCCCTTTTCGAGATCCTTGTAGTGCTCGAAGAAGTGCTGGATCTGCTGCAGCGTGATGTCCGGCAGGTCGGAATAGCTCTTCACCTTGTCGTAGCGCTGCGTCAGCTTCGACGACGGCACCGCCAGAATCTTCTCGTCGCCACCGGCCTCGTCTTCCATGAACAGCACGCCGACCGGGCGCACGCTCATGACGGCGCCGGGGATGATGGCGCGGGTGTTGATGATCAGCACGTCGCAGGGGTCGCCGTCGTCTGACAGCGTGTGCGGGATGAAGCCGTAGTTACCGGGGTAACGCATCGGCGTGTAGAGGAAGCGATCGACCACCAGCGTGCCGGCCTCCTTGTCCATCTCGTACTTGATCGGTTCGCCGCCCACGGGGACTTCGATGATGACATTGACGTCATGGGGGACGTTTTTCCCGATCGAGACCGCATCGATACGCATTCAAGGCTCCGTTGTTGCCGAGGTGAAATCGCGCCCGGCAGCGATTTTGGCGCTGTCATACGCGGGCTTGGCCCGCTGATCCATCGCGTTCTGGTGAAATAATGAATCCGGCGATCACCGGCGCGAAAGGCAACGGTATCGACGGACGGGAAACGCTGCCGGGAAGAACTTCAGCAGCTCAATTGGTCCAAGCGAAGGCAACCTTGTCGAGCGCCCTGGGCCCGAACCGCTCCGACGAGCGCGCCACCATACGGCCGCCCAGTGCCCGGTAGAACTCTGTCGCCGGATCGTTGTCCGAGAGTGCCCACACCACCATGCTCTTCAGCCCGCTCTGCATGAGGTCGCGGCGAGCGGCGGCGAACAGCCGGCGGCCGAAGCCGAGGCCCTGGAATTCGGGACGCAGATACAGCTCGTAGATCTCGCCGTCGAAATGCAGGCTGCGGGCACGGTTGCGGCCGTAATTGGCATAACCCGCGATCTTGTCGCCGAACACGAGCACGCTGACGCGGCTGCCCTTGCGGATTGCGCTGTCCCACCACTGCGGACCGCGGCGGTTGATCAGCTTCTCCAGTTCGGCACCGGGGATGATGCCCTGATAGGCCGAACGCCAGGCTTCGTCATGGGTCGATGCCACCGCAGTTGCATCTGCAGCTTTCGCGGGCCGGACCTCGATCAGGGTTGTGCTCATGGACGCGATCAAACCAAGTCGCCGCGCCGGCGGCAAGACCTATCGTTAATTATCGGTTAACCTGTGGACTTTCTGCATCAGTATTGTGGCCATGTTGTACCGAAAGAGGACAAGCCGCCATTTCAAACGGCAACCGCCGGGCGTGGACCGGTGCAAAACTACTTTACGGCAGCGAATGATTGGCAATGGCAACGCAGAAAGTCCGCCGATAATGATTCGTTCCTATTGGTCCGGCAGCCGCTGTTCGCGTGCGTTCCCAACAAGTCATGCGACTCCATAACACCATCGCGCTCCTGCCTCTGCTGGCTTTGCTGACTGCGGCACCCCTGTGCGCCCAGGCCACGTTCGGTCCATCGGGCGAGGAGGACGGACCGTTTCGCCGGCAACATTGGCTTGTGCCCTCGCCGGATCCGGGCCTTGCCGCGAAAGCCCTCCTGTTTCGTCCGCCGGGGGCGGGCCCGTTCCGGCTCGCGGTGATCGCACACGCCTCGACGCAGAACGCACTGCGTCGTGCGCAAATGCCGCCGCCGGAATACCGCGCGCTCGCCGCCTATCTCGTCGCGCGCGGCTTTGCTGTGCTGGTGCCGGAGCGGCCCGGCCATGGTGCCACCGGAGGTCGCTATGTCGAGGATCAGGGCGGCTGTGACGAGGCCGACTATGCGCGCTCGGGCCGTGCAACGGCCGAGGCAATTTCGCTCGCTGTGGACTATTTGCGAACGCAGGATTTCATCGGCAAGGACGCCGCGATCGTAATCGGCCATTCCGCCGGCGGCTGGGGTGCGCTGGCGCTCGCCAAGGCCGATCCGAAGGTGATATCCGCGATTACGGTGTTTGCGCCGGGGCGTGGCGGCCATGCCAATGATGAGCCGAACCGGGTCTGCGCGCCGGATACGCTTCTCGGCGCCGCGGCGGAGTTCGGCACGGCGGCGCGCATTCCGGTTACATGGCTCGTCGCAAGCAATGACAGCTATTTCGCGCCGCCATTCTCGCAGAAGCTCGCCGATGCGTTTCGCGCACGTGGCGGCAAGGCCGACCTGCGCGTCCTGCCGGCCGTCGGCAGCGAGGGCCACTGGATGATCGAAACCGAAGCCGGGGTCAAAGCCGCAAGCAGCGAACTCGCACGGGCACTGAACCCACCCAAGCCTGTGGCGACCAAGAAGCGATGACGCCGTATTTCCTGCTCAAGTTTTTCCATGTGCTGGGCGCCATCGTCATCCTCGGCACAGGAACCGGCATCGCCTTCTTCATGCGATGGCACATCGCACGGCCGACGTGGCGTTCATCGCCCGCACCGCCTCGGTGGTCGTGATCGCGGATGCGATCTTTACGCTGTCGGCCGTGATCCTGCAGCCGCTGACGGGGGGCCTGTTGATGATGCTCTCGGCAACGTCGGTGACCGAACGCTGGCTGCTCGCATCGCTCGCGCTCTATGCCTTTGCGGGTCTGTTCTGGATCCCGGTTGTCTTCATGCAGATCGAGATGCGCGATCTCGCCGGCAGGGCCGCCGCTCAGCGCAGTGCACTCCCGGAGCGCTATTTCGTCCTGTTCCGCCGGTGGTTTGCGTTCGGCTTCCCCGGCTTTGGGGCAACAATGTTGATCCTCTGGCTGATGATCGCAAAACCGTTCTGAGAGAATTGATGAGTGGGCGAACCATCCTGGTGCTCGGCGCCTCCGGCCTGATCGGCCGCTTCGTCACCGACGATCTGCGCTCACGTGGTTTTCGCGTTGTCGGCGTGGCACGCCGCCTGTCCTCGGCGCAGAGGATGAGCGCGCTGGACGTCGAGCTTCCGATACTCTCGCTGGATACTGCCTCGCTGACGCGTCTCCTCAACGAGCATGCGGTGAGCGTCGTCGTGAACTGCCTCGGCGTGCTACAGGATGGCCCTGGCAGCAACACGAGCACGGTGCATCGCGACTTCGTCGCGCAGCTGCTGAAGGCGGTCGGCAATAGTGGCCGTCTAATCCGGCTGGTGCACATATCCATCCCCGGCTCTGCGGAGGCGGATCGCACCGCCTTCGCCACGACCAAGCGCGAGGCCGAGCACCTGATCGCAAGCAGCGGCATTCCCCATGCCATCCTGCGACCCGGCTTCGTGGTTGCGCCCTCAGCCTACGGCGGCAGCGCCATGCTCCGCGCGCTTGCTGCCTTCCCGATCGATTTGCCGGCGAGGGAAATGGCAACGCCATTCCAACCGGTCGCGATCGAGGATATTTCCGCGACCATCGCCTGGCTCGCAGCACGCGACATCGACAATGCGTCACTGAAGGCGGTGAGCTGGGACCTGATGCAGGCCGAACCGGTTTCCATGTCCGGTGTCATCAAGCCCTTCCGTGTTGCTTTTGGCACCGAAGGATGGCCTCGCATCGCGATGCCGACTTTCATCCTCGACCTGGGCGCCAAACTCGGCGATCTCGCCAATTATCTCGGCTGGATGCCGCCGATGCGCTCGACGGCCATCGCCGAACTCCGTCGCGGGGTGACGGGCGACCCCTCCGCATGGATCGCTGCGACGGGCATCGCGCCGAAGAGGCTGGCCGATGCAGTCGGGCGCCACCCCGCCACCATCCAGGACAAATGGTTTGCGCGCCTGTTTCTGATCAAGGCACTAATCTTTGCCAGCTTGGTCGCCTTCTGGCTCGTCTCCGGCTTCATCGCACTGTTCGTGTCCTATCCGGCCGCCGCCGGCATTCTGAGCGCGCACAACTTCCCGCCCGCGCTGGTCGATCCCATCACGATCGGCACCAGCCTGATGGACATGAGCATCGGCATCCTGATCGCATTTCGTCGCACTGCTGCTGTTGGGTTGGTTGCGGGCATCGTCGCCTCGTTCGGCTATATGGTGGGGGCGGCGATCCTGACGCCCGACCTCTGGATCGAGCCGCTCGGCGCGCTGGTGAAGACGGGACCGGCCATCGTGCTGATGTTCGTCGCGCTCATGATGCTGGATAACCGCTGATGCCAAGTTGGCCCGACGATGACGTGATCCTGTTCGACGGCGTCTGCATCTTCTGCTCGCGCTGGGTCCGGTTTGTTGCGAACCGCGACATAGCCAAGAGGTTCCGGTTCACGCCGATCCAGTCGGATTATGGAGCCCGGCTGGCGCGCACGTTCGGCATCGACCCCCATGATCCCGATACCAACGCGGTGGTCCATGGCGGTGAGGTCTTGTTGAAGTCCGACGCGGCGCTGACCGTGCTGTCGCTCTTGCCCGGATGGGATTGGGTGCGCGCGCTGTTCGCGATACCGAAGCCGTTGCGGGACGCCGTCTACGGCCTCGTCGCGCGCAACCGCTATCGCATCTTCGGCAGGTACGAGGCCTGCTTTGTGCCAGACTCGGATTTGCGGGCAAGGGTGATTGAGTAGCCCGTCATTGCGAGCGTAGCTCACCCAAAGCCGCCAGCACCTCCTTCGCCGCCCGCTCGCCGCTGTCCCTCGCGCCATGGGCTGTCGAGAAGAAGTTCGGTGATGTGGCCTCGCCGGCAAAGAACAACCGGCCATCGACCGGCGCGGCCAGCACGGCGCGGTCACCGGCATGTCCGGGCAGCGCGTGCGAATAGGAACCGCGGGCGAACGGATCGTGCGCCCAGCGCGACTCGCGCAGCGGCCTCAGCTTGCGCCTGATGTCGTTGCCGAGGAAGGCGGCGATTTCGTCGATGCTCTGGGCGGCGAAGGCGCCGTCGCCTGCATCTTCCAGCTCGCGCGCGAACCGGCCGCCGAAAAAGCCGTCGATGCAGGGCTGGCCGAAGGGACGGATATGGTACGTGCCCATCGCGGTGCGCATGGTGGCGCCACGCAGGTTTCCCTCGATTGGAAAGGCTTCGGCGCCATCGAGCGCCAGCGTCACCTTGTCGTCGACGCCGAGTGGCAGGCCGCGCGCGGCATCGAGCTTGACGGGCAGGGCCGGGGAAAAGCGGATGGCCTCGTCCGCGATCAGATTGGTCGGAACGGTGATGATCACAGCTCCGGCCTCGAGCGTGCCGCGCGACGTCTCCAGCCGAATGCGCTTTCCGGAATGGTCGACCAGCGTGACGTTGCAGTTCAGTGCGACCGGGCAAGGCGCGCCATAGGCGGCGATCAGCGTCCCGTAACCGGCGCGCACGCGCCAATTGAAGTAGGTGTCCTCGTAGGCCTCCATGTCGAGGAGCGAGACCTGGTCGAGCTCGCACCCGTTCACGTAGGTCGAGATCGCGTCGATCATCGGATTCCAGCGATTGCCCGGCTCGAGATAGCCGGCGGCGGGCGCATCCTCGCCTTGCTCCGCCGCTTCCCATATCCGCTCGTAGAATTCGTCGATCGCACGCACGAATTCCTTGCGTTCGGATTCCGGAAACGCATCGCCAAAGGCGCGGTCGCCCCAGGGCGGAAGGTCAGTGTTGATCTCGAAATTGAGCTGCTTGGCGATCGTAACGAAGGAGTTCTTGTCGGCCGAATGCAGCCAGCCGCAGCCGACATCGAACGTCACCTCGGGCGAGGCCTGTACCGTCCATGCACGGCCGCCGAGCCGGTCGCGCGCTTCGAGCACGATGGCGGAAAGTCCTGAGTCCTTCAGCGCATGCGCCGCACCAAGCCCGGCCGCGCCGGCTCCGATGACCGCGATGTCGACGAAGGAGGGAAGGGAGCTCATGGTCCGGCTCTAACACGTTCCCCGCGGGTGCTAAAGCCGTCCACGCAATCGTGTTCCTATCCGGTCCAGGACGCAGTGCGCAGGGCGGGAAAAGCGGAGCGTGCGCCTCTCCCGTCCACGAAAGTGGTTGGCAAGAGCGCCTTTGCCCACCACCGCAGTCCCGCGGAGAGCGGCGGCTTACGCCACCGCTTCCTTGGCCTTTTCCGCGCGCTTGCGCTCGTTCGGGTCGAGGTGCTTCTTGCGCAGGCGGATCGACTTCGGCGTGACTTCGACGAGCTCGTCGTCCTCGATATAGGCCAGCGCCTTTTCCAGCGTCATGCGGATCGGCGGGGTCAGGCGGACGGCTTCGTCCTTCGAGGTCGTGCGGATGTTGGTGAGCTGCTTGCCCTTGAGCACGTTGATCTCGAGATCGTTGTCGCGGGTATGCTCGCCGACGATCATGCCGCGATAGACCTTCCAGCCCGGCTCGATCATCATCGGGCCGCGGTCCTCCAGCTTGAACATGGCGTAGGCCACCGCTTCGCCCTGGTCATTGGAGATCAGCACGCCGTTGCGGCGGCCCTGGATTTCGCCCTTGTACGGCGCATAGCCGTGGAACAGGCGGTTCATGATCGCGGTGCCGCGGGTGTCGGTGAGCAGTTCGCCTTGGTAGCCGATCAGGCCGCGGGTGGGCGCGTAGAACACTAGGCGCTGGCGGTTGCCGCCGGAGGGGCGCATCTCGATCAACTCGGCCTTGCGCTCGCTCATCTTCTGCACGACGACGCCGGAATGCTCCTCGTCGACGTCGATCACGACTTCCTCGATCGGCTCCATGGTGGCGCCGGTCGCCTCGTCCTTCTGGAACACGACGCGCGGGCGCGACACCGAGAGCTCGAAGCCTTCGCGCCGCATGGTTTCGATCAGGATCGCGAGCTGCAATTCGCCGCGGCCCGACACTTCCATCGCATCCTTGTCGGCGGATTCGACCACGCGCAGCGCGACATTGCCCTCGGCCTCGCGGAGCAGGCGGTCGCGGATCATGCGGCTCGTCACCTTGTCGCCTTCGGTGCCGGCGAGCGGCGAGTTGTTGACGATGAACGACATCGAGACGGTCGGCGGATCGATCGGCTGCGCCGGCAGCGGCACCTCGACGGTCGGATCGCAGAAGGTGTCGGCGACGGTGCCCTTGGTGAGACCCGCGATCGCGACAATGTCGCCGGCCTCAGCCTCATCGAGCGGCGTGCGCTCGAGGCCGCGGAAGGCCAGGATCTTGGTGATACGGCCCTGTTCGACCAGCTTGCCGTCGGCGTTGAGCACCTTGACCTGCTGGTTCGGCTTGAGCACGCCGGACGAGATCCGGCCGGTGATGATGCGGCCGAGATAGGGGTTGGCTTCGAGGATGGTCCCGATCATCCGGAACGGCCCCTCTTCGACCTTCGGAGGCGCGACGTGGCGCAGGATCAGGTCGAACAGCGGCTCCATGCCCTTGTCTTTCGGGCCCTCGGGGCTCTCGGCCATCCAGCCCTGCTTGGCCGACCCGTAGAGGATCGGGAAGTCGAGCTGCTCCTCGCTGGCGTCGAGCGCCGCGAACAGGTCGAACACCTCGTTGATGACTTCGGTCGGCCGCGCGTCGGGGCGGTCGACCTTGTTGATGACGACGATCGGCTTGAGGCCGACCTTGAGCGCCTTGGAGACCACGAATTTGGTCTGCGGCAGCGGGCCTTCGGCAGCGTCGACCAGCACCAGGGCGCCGTCCACCATGTTGAGGATGCGCTCGACCTCACCGCCGAAATCGGCGTGGCCGGGGGTATCGACGATATTGACCCGGGTATCCTTCCACTGCACCGAGGCTGCCTTGGCCAGGATGGTGATGCCCCGCTCGCGCTCCAGATCATTGGAGTCCATGGCGCGCTCGGTCACCTTCTGGTTCTCGCGGAACGTGCCGGATTGCTGCAGGAGACGGTCGACCAGGGTCGTCTTGCCGTGGTCGACGTGGGCGATGATGGCGACGTTACGAAGATTCATGAGTGAGCTTCTTTGCGGTCGAACAATGGGTTAAGCGCGATCTCGCCGGTCGGACCGGGACCTCTTCTCGAAACAACGCTGGAAGACTGGAAACGGGGCGCTTTGCGCCCAAAAAGGAAGCCCGGCCATCAGACCGGGCGCCCTGCGCGTTGCGGCGCAATATAGGCAAAAACGGCCAAAAAACAATGTGTTCTTTGCCCGTTGGTTGATTGAATTTTGTCCGGGGATCTCCGGGACTTACGGCCCGGTCGTGGGATGGGCGGGGGCCTTTCGCCCCTTGATGGCCGCCCAGACCAGCGCGACTCCGCCGATACCGATGACCAGCCCCAGGAAGACGAGCGGAGCGATGTCGGCGGCGATCCGGCCGTCCTCGACCACGGACATTCCGCCGAACAGCAGCGCGCAGAGACCCGGCAGCAGCATGAAGATCCCGAAGATCGCCATCAGCGCGGTCAGGCAGCCGCTGCGCCTATGCGGTTGGACAGGAGGCGGCGGTGGCGGTGGTGCCGATGGAATCGTGTCGCTGCTGCTCATGCCTGCAAGACTCCCTCGCTCACCTGCGCAGCCAGCGCGGCGCGGATGCCCTCGATCTTTCCATCACGGTAGAACAGATTGTAGGTGTCGAACGGAATGATCGCCCCCTGCTCCGTCACGAAATGGATGCAGCTCCGCTTGACGTTGCCGACGCAGAAATTGAAGCGATCGAGAAACTGCACGATGGTGACTCGGAAGACGTTTTCGTAAGAGAGCCCTTCCGGCACCTCGAAGCTTGGCAGGCAGCACAAGAGTTCGCAGACCCGCTCGCTCGTGTTGAGCGGGCCCGACGACAGCGAGAACAGGTCGACGAACTTCTCGCGCAGCGCCGGATATTTCTCCGGGCTGATGGTGTTGGGCATCACGGCGACCAGTTGCTCCTGCGGAATCAGCGAGGTCAGCGGCATGACCTTCTCGCCGTTGCGCAGCCCGTAGCCGATCGAGATGCTTTCGGGGTTGCAGGGCAGCGGGATCATGTCCTTGTCGCCGAACACGCCGGTCTGGATCACGCCCTTGCGGATATCCGACAGCATGATGCGGTCCGAATGCTGATCGAAACTCTCGTTGCGGCCGGCGTCCTGCACCGGCTGCAGGGTGACGCCGCGCACGCATCTCCAGGTGAGGGCATGGCGAATGATGTCGCCGACCTCGTCATCATTGACGCCGCGCTTGATGGTGGCGACGAGCGTGGTCGACACACCAAAATGCTCGAGGTTCTCCAGCGCCTGCTGTCGGATCCTTCGCAAATCCGCGCCGCGCAGATGGATCAGGGCATCGCGCCGAAGCGAATCGAACTGGAGATAGATCTCCAGCCCGCGCCTGTTCTCGGCGAGCCGCGCCACGAAATCCTTTTCGCGAGCGATGCGCAGGCCGTTGGTGTTGATCATGACGTGGCGGATCGGGCGGGCGCGCACGGCGTCCAGGATCTCGAAGAAATCGGGGTGCAGCGTCGGCTCGCCGCCGGAAATCTGCACCAGATCAGGCTCGCCTTCGCTCGCGACCAGCGCGTCCAGCATCTTCTCGACCGTCGCAAGCGGGGTGAATTTCGTTCGCGCTGGAGCAGAATCGGCGAAGCAGACCGGGCAGGTGAGATTGCAGTGCTCGGTGATCTCGATCAGCGCCAGGCAGGAATGCTGCTCGTGATCAGGGCAGAGGCCGCAATCATGGGGGCAGCCGAACTCCGTGCGCTGCTGGAATTGCAGCGGCCGGTCGCCCGGCTTGATGAAATCCTTGCACAGGCGCCAATAAGCCGCATCCGTCGACACCAGAGTCGACTGCACGCCATGCGCCCTGCAGCGCTTTTCGTACCAGACCTCGTTGCCGAGGATCTGGATCTTGGTCGGCACCAGCTTCAGGCAGGTCTCGCAGAGGGATTGGGTCTGGCCCCAGAAGATGTAGGGACGCGATTTACGCAGCGGCGCGTTCATGCACGGGTCTCGCTTTGGGCGCCGTCGCCAGCATGAAGGCGGCGTAGAGCAGGATGAACAGCGACAGCAGATGAAACAGGGTGAGGGGGCCGATCAGCGTGCCGTAGGGCTTGAGGAATTCCCACAGGAAGCGTTGCGCTCCGTAATAGGCGAGCACCAGGTAGAAACCATTTGTGACCGTGAACGTCTCCCGGTTCAAGATCGCCAGCACATAGGCCAGCGCAAATGCGGCCATGGCCGCGCTCTCGTAGAGCTGCACGGGATGGCGGAGAACGCCGTCGCCGAAATCATGGCCGAATGGCAACGTCGTCGGCGTGCCGTAGGTGAAATCCTCGAGGCCTGCGAAGTAGCAGCCTAGACGACCGATCGCGATACCGAGTGCCAGGGGTAGCGCAAACCGGGCTCCGGTTCGGACCGCGATCCCTGCGAACCATTTGTAGAGCTCGATGGCCACGATGCCGCCGGCCAGCGCGCCCTCGACCGAGCGCGCAATGCCGCTCTGACCGGACAACCAGAGATTGGCGGAGCCGAACAGATAGGCGCCGAGGCCGGCGCCGAACACCAGCGCGGCGATGTAGGGCAGCTCGAAGGATTGCGCCGGAAACCGTAAGCCTTGTCGCGTCAGCCAGTAGACAGCCGCCGCGGCCGCCAGCCACGCGGCAATGTCGAAGAGAATGTGAAGCAAAGCCCCGCCCATGCGGGTGCTTCATAGCACAGTTGCGCCGAGAGAGCGCGCCGCGCAGACCGGCCGCTACCCGGCCTCCCGCTCCTCGGTCGGGTAGACGCCGCGCAGCACCTCTTCGAAGTGCATTTTTACGGCCTCGTTGCAGAGGCAGGCGCGAAGCTTCAGGCCGTCGCGGTTGCGAACCAGGATCGAACCGCGCCTGGTGTCGAGGATTCGTTCAGCCTTGAACGACTGAAGCACGCGGCTGGCGTAGCTGCGGCCGACGCCGAGCAGCGTAGCGAGCTGTTCGTGGGTCAGCGGCACGCTGGTTTCGTCGCCGGTCCGCTCCATCGCGGCCAGAATCCATTTGGCGGTCCGCTGCTCTATCGAATGGATCGCGTTGCAGGCGGTCGACTGGAAGATCTGGGCCAGCATGCAATCGGCATAGCGGGCGAAGATGTTGCGCAGCGAGGACGAGCGAACCTTGGCCGCTTCCAGCTTGCCAACGTGAATGCGGGCAAACGGCCCGCCGAACTTTACGCAGATCCGGGTATAGGCCGGCAGGAATCCCTCGCTGACGATCCCGCCTACCGCGCCTTCGCGGCCGACCAGAATGGTTTCGACGTCGCGGCCGTCCTCGTTGGGCACGAGGAACGTCGCGAGCGACGGCCCGCAGGGAAAGTGGACGACCTGGACGTCATCGCCCGGATTGTAGATCAACTGGCCCGCTGCGGCGTCCTCCACTATCACGTGCGGCGCCAGCAGGGCGTAGTCCGCCGGGCTCAAGCGCCGCAGCAGATTGTTGGCCGGCCGGCTCTCGACCTCGGTGACCTTGCCGGTACGCGCATCCATCGTGAACTCCCCTGCTTCCCTCCCAACATACCGAGTTCCATCCGCCCACTGTGTGCACAAGTGGACAGACGGTAGAACAATCATGTGGTGAGTTTCGTTCCGGGAACCCTCCGCGCTGTAAGCAGGCATCGCGTCGCGGCAGTCCTGATCCTAGAACCCAACACAAGAAGCGATCATGGCAACCGCACCTTCCAATGGCTCAGGCAGGCCGGCCGATGTTCTGATCGTGGAGGACGATCCGATCATCGCCATCGATTTCGAGGACCGTCTTCTCGGCTTCGGGGTCAGCGGCGTGCGGACCGTCGGTTCGGTGACGCAGGCGCTGGACGCCATCGCGAAGCGTACGCCGGATTTCGCGCTCCTTGACGTGGAGCTGATCCGCGAGACGAGCTTTGCGGTCGCCCAGCGGCTGATGACGTTGAAGGTTCCGTTCATTTTCGTCACCGGCTACGGTGCCGAGGCGCGAATTCCGCCCGATCTGGCGGGCCGGCCGCGGTTGCAGAAGCCGTGTTCGAGCGAGGCGCTGGAAGCGGCGATTCAGGCAGGCGCCGCCGACTAACGATCAGCTCTGCTTCGGATCGAGCGTGGTTGACCAAAGCGCAACGTCAGCGCGGTCGCGCAGGGTCACCGTCATCTGGCCCGAGGCGCCGTCGATCTTGACGTGTCCGAAGAACTGCATGCCGGCCGACGGCGGCAGGTTCTGGCTGTCTTTGCCCGGCGCCTTGACGAAGCGCACCTCCGGGCCAAAGGTGTTGTCGAGTGTGTTCGGACCGAACGTGCCGGCATGTAGCGGGCCTGAGACGAATTCCCAGAACGGGTCGAAATCCTGGAACTGCGCCCGGTTGGGGTCGTAAAAATGCGCGGCCGCATAATGCACGTCCGCGGTCAGCCACACCGTGTTGCTGATCGGTGCAAGTTTGATGAAACGCAGGATCTCGGCGATCTCGAACTCGCGGCCCCGCACCGGGCCGTCGCCCTGCGCGATGGCCTCCGAGCCGCCCTTCGGCGTGTCCCTAACGATCAGGCCGATCGGCATGTCGGAGGCGATCACCTTCCATGTCGCGCGCGAATTGAGGAGGGCGCGCTTGAGCCAGGCGATCTGGTCCGGTCCGAGGAAATTGCTGGCGGGACCGTAAGCGGTTTCGAGATTGGCGCCGTTAGGGCCGCGATAGCTGCGCTCGTCCAGCATGAACACGTCGAGATGCGGACCGTAGGAGATCTGGCGATAGACCCGGCCGGGCTCAGTGATGCTCTCGCGCATCGGGTACATCTCGTGGAAGGCGCGCGCGCCGCGCGCGGCGAGCAGCGAGATGTCGCGCAGCTTGTAGGCGGCCGGCAGCTCCTTCGAGAGCGACCAGTTATTGGTGACCTCGTGGTCGTCCCACTGGACGAAGATCGGCACCTCGGCATTGAAGGCGCGGAGGTTGTCGTCGGCGAGATTGTATTTGTGCGCGGCGCGAAACTCGTCGAGCGTCTCGGCGACCTTGGCCTTCTCGGGGATCGTCAGGTTCTTCCAGATCTTGCCGTCGGCAAGCTTCACCTCGGATTGGATCGGACCGTCGGCATAGATGGTATCGCCGGAATGCAGGAAGAAGTCAGGCCGGTGCTGGCGCATCGTCGAGAAGGTGACCATGCCGCCGTCATCCGGGTTGATGCCCCAACCCTGGCCGGCGACGTCGCCGCCCCAGACGAAGCTGACGTCGCGGCGGTCGGCCGGCGCGGTGCGGAAGCGGCCGGTTACCGGCGCGCCCTCGACAGCGCTGTGCGAGAGATCCCGGAAGCGGACGCGGTAGAAGATGTCCTGGCCGGCGGGGAGATTTTCAACCAGCATCTTTGCGGTGAAGTCGCTCTCGGGCAGCGCCGCGATCGGCGGCAGCGCACGGGCATCCCTGAACGTATCCGTCGTCGCCACCTCGACCAGCATCTACGCGGGTCGATCGGTGCGCGCCCACACCATGCCGCCGTCGGCCGTGACGTCACCAGACTGTACGCCGTGAGTGACCGCTGGCCGATCGGCTGCGCGCGAAAGATATGGCATTGCAATCGTGCCGAGCGCACCGGCGCTGGTGGCGAGAAAGCGGCGGCGCGAGAATTTGATGTTCATGGACGGGTTCGCTGCTTGCTGCCGGCGCGCATCTTGCGCCGTCAGTCCGGGATGATCCGAAGGGCTGGACCTTGGGTGCGCAATTGCGCACCGGGGAGTATCGAGATTCCGGGTTCGATGCTGATGCATCGCCCCGGATGGTAACGAACGCTATATTGAGACAATGTGACGCGGCAATTGCGCGCGCAAGCGCTCACGCGTTGCCGGCGGCCCGGAATTGCGCGCCTGCGCGTTGCAGGTTCTGAGGCAGGCTCATCAGCACCGTCTTGCGGTCCGCGACGGCGGCGTGAAACTGGTCGAGCGCGATGTTGAAGGCGGTGAGCGCTGCTTCCTCGATCGCGCCGTGGTCGAAGCAGCGCAGCGTATCGCGCAGGATGTCGTCCGCTTCGGTCTGCATCTGGTCGAGCTCTTCGGTCGTGTCGCATTTGCGTGCCGCAGCGATCATGTCGAGCAGACGTTCGCGCTGGTGGTTGCTGTTGTCGCGCTCGTCCTTCTTGAGATAGCCGGCGAACCAGGCGCCGATCGAGCCCATGGCGGACAGCGCCATCAGGCTCCACCAGATGTAATCGCTGTACTTGTCGAGGAAGGTCTTCTCCTCGCCATCGACGAAGGCCGCAGCGCCGGGATGCACGGGGATCACCGCATCCTTGTCGGTGTCGGGCGTCTCGATCTTTGCCGCCAGCGGGAACTCGGTCACAAGTTGCTGGCGCACGGCGAAGAGCTGGCGCGTGAATGCCGCAATGGTGCTTTCGGGCACGCCTCTGCGCGCCACGATGTGATGTGAAAAGCTGATGGTCTTGACCTCGTCGTCCGGGCGAGCGGGAGAGCCGCCATAGGCGCCTGCGGGAATCTCGGACGCTTCGTAGACCGGATGGTTTTGCGCGATCGCGTCTGCCGAATCGATGGCGAGGAAGGTAGGGGCGCCGAAATCCCTGGTGGAGGCGGCGATCGCATCCGCCGTAATCTTGCTGTTGACGGGGCCGGCGGCGAGATAGACGTCGGCCTTTTGTGCCTTGATCGCCTCGGCCGCTTCGTTCGCCGGGAATTGAACGATCTCGACCTTGGCGGGATCGACGCCGTATTGCTGGAGGATCACCCTGAGCAAATTGACGTTGGCCTGGGTGCGACCCACCACGCCGACGCGATGACCGGCGAGCTGGGCGATCTTGGTGATCTTCGGACCCCGCTTCTTGCCTTTGCCGGGCACGGACCACAGCACCACGACGTTCTTGCGCAGGGTCGCGACCGCTTGCGCGTTCTTGGGAACGTCGACGTCGCCGCGCACGATAGCGAGATCGACCTTGCCTTCCTTGAGCGCGTCCGCGCTGGCGGTCGCGCCGTCGGTCTGGAAAGGTCGCAGCCGCACCTGGCCCTTGCTCTGCGTAAAGGCCTGCGTCAGCGTCTGAACCACCTTGACGTCGTCGCTGTTGGCGGGCCCCACCGCGATCTTCAGCGTCACCGGGCGCATTGCGAAGTAATAGGCGCCGGCAAGGGCGCCGATGATCGCAAGCACGAGCGCCAGAGACACGAGCGCAGTCTTCCGCACCGCGGATCGCGGCGAAGGCGGAGGGGGCGCTTCGGCCAGGTTCAGTCCCCCGGTCATCGATCTCCCAAACAGGCGCTTCAGGCTCAGTTTCATCTTGGCCGGCGGTCTACGACCGCAATTGTAGCAAATTTCTTGTCCGGCGGGGTTACATCTCCGTCATGGTTAGCGGATGGGGCCAATTCCGTATGAACCCGGGCGTCGGGACGGTGTTAGGGTAAAGTTCCCCTGAACGATGGAGGCAATCATGGCAGAGCGGTTGACGGCTGACGCGCGCAAGCAGGCGCTGGGCGGAATCCCGGGCTGGACCGACGTCCAAGGCCGCGACGCCATTGGGAAGACCTTTGTCTTCAAGGATTTCAACCAGGCTTTCGGCTTCATGACCCGCGCGGCGCTGGTCGCCGAGAAGATGGATCACCATCCCGAATGGCGCAACGTCTACAAGACCGTCGAGGTGGTGCTGTCGACCCATGATGCCGGCGGCGTCACGACGCTCGACATCGAGCTGGCCAAGGCGATGAACGCCATCGCGACCTGACATGGGCTGACGTCTTGCGGCGTCCGGCCTCATCCCCATCTTGTGATCATGGATGTGATGCGGCGGTCCGCCGCCGCGGGCTGAACGGGGAGTTTCGAGATGGCTGCCGAGCACAGCGTCGGCTTCGAGCCGGCCGATCGGCTCGCGGAAGATCGCGAAAGCGTGCGCCGCCGCTTCTGGCGCAAGCTGAAGCGCGTCGCCGCCCAACTGCCGTTCGCGGAAGATCTGCTTGCCGCCTATTACTGCGCGTTCGACCGGCAGACGCCGCGGCACGTCCAGGCCTCCCTGCTCGGCGCCATTGCCTACTTCGTCCTGCCGTTCGACTTCGTCGCTGACGTGATGCCGATGCTCGGCTTCGCGGATGACGCTGCCGTGCTCGCGGCCGCCATCCGCATGGTTGCCGGCCACATCACGAACGAGCACCGCGACGCTGCGCGCGCTGCGCTGAAGCGTGGGGTGGAGGAGGCGGCCGGCACAGCAGAAGTCGCGTAGCCTGCGCGACTTCAACCGCCTGCATCAGTTCACGGATGCAGGATCACTTTGCCCATCGCCTGGCGCCCCGCCAGCACCTTCAGCGCGTCGGCCGTCTGCACCAGCGGGAAGGTGCGGTCAACATGCGATGAGATCTTTCCTTCCGCGGTCCACTTCACGAGCTTTTCCAGGTTGACGCGGTTCTTCTCCGGATTCTGCCGGGTCCAGGCGCCCCAGAACACGCCGCGGATGTCGCAGCCTTTCAGCAGCGCGAGGTTCAGCGGCATCTTCGGAATGTCGCCCGCGGCGAAGCCGATCACGAGAAAGCGGCCCTCCCAGGCGATCGAGCGCAGCGCCTGCTCGGCATAGGCACCACCAACCGGATCGAAGATGATGTCGACGCCCTTGCCGCCGGTGAGCTTGCGCAGGCCCTCCTTCAGATCTTCCTTGGCGTAGTTCAGCGTCAGCTCGGCGCCGTGCGCCTTCGCGAATTCGAGCTTCTCGTCCGAGGAGGCGCAAGCGATCACCTTCAGGCCCATCAGCTTGCCGAGCTCGCAGGCGGCAAGGCCCGTGCCGCCGGCGGCGCCCAGCACCGCGAGCGTCTCGCCGGGCTTGGGGCTGGCGCGATCTTCCAGCGCATGCAGCGCGGTGCCGTAGATGATGATGATGCCGGCCGCGCGGTCGTAATCGAGATTGTCCGGAATCTTCACGATCGATGCCGCCGGCAATGCGATCTTCTCGCGCGCGCCGTTGTGGCCGCAAGATGCGACCACGCGATCACCGACTTTCAGATCGGTCACGCCCGCGCCGATGCTCTCGATCACGCCCGCGACTTCCGCAGCCGGCGAGAACGGGAACGGCGGCTTGATCTGGTATTTGCCCTGGATCATCAGGAGGTCGAAGAAGTTCAATGCCGCGGCCTTGATCGCGATCACGGCTTCGCCCGGACCTGCCACCGGATCCGGCACCTCCGTCAGCACGAGATCGTCAGGCTGGCAGTATTGCGAGCAGAGGATGGCTTTCATGGCGGCACCTTCTTGAGAAGTAAGTCCTGGGCGTTTCGAGTGAATTATAGTTGGTCCGTTTCTGCCGGATTTGGCGCGCCCCGACAATCCGGTTTCTTTGCCAAAGCGATGCGCCGGCCTATCCTCGCGTCGTTGCGAGCGCAGCGAAGCATCCAGGCTATTTCCGCGGCGCGGACTCCGGACTGCTTGGCTGCAACAGCAATGACGAAATCCGCGGAGAAGGGATTCAAACGATGTTTGAAACGGGCCTGCTGAAGAACAAGCGCATCCTCGTCACCGGCGGCGGTTCGGGCCTTGGTGCCGCGATGGGTCGTCGCTTCCTCGCGCTGGGCGCCGAACTCGTGATCTGCGGCCGCAAGCTCGACCGGCTCGAGGCGACTGCGAGCGAGATGCGCGCGCAGATCGGCGGCAAGGTGAAGACGATCGCCTGCGATATCCGCGATGGTGCCGCGGTCGACGACATGATGGATCAGATCTGGCGCGAGGCGCCGCTCGACATCCTCGTCAACAATGCTGCCGCGACCTTCATTGCGCAGACCGAGCACCTCTCCTTCCGTGCCGCGGACGCCGTCCTGGCGCCGACGCTGCATGGCGCGATGTATTGCACCCTCGCTGCGGGGAGGCGCTGGATCGAGGCCAGGCGTGGCGGTGTCGTGCTGTCGATCCTCTCGACGTCGACCATCACCGGCCGTGCGTTCACCGTGCCGTCGGCCATGGCGAAGTCGGCAGTGCTGGCGATGACCAAGAGCCTTGCGGTGGAGTGGGGGCCGAAGGGCATCCGCACCGTTGCGATCGCGCCGGGTCCGTTTCCGACCGCGGGGGCTACCGGGCAGCTCCGTCCCGAAGGCCGCGACGACAGCTGGACGGCGCGCAACCCGCTGGGCCGCACTGGGGAGCACAGCGAGCTTGGCGATCTCGCCAGCTTCCTGGTCTCCGACCGCGCCGCCTACATCAACGGCGAGATGGTCGTGATCGACGGTGGCGCGCATTTGCGCAGTTCCGGCGCCGAGGATTTGCTCGGCTGGACCGAGGTGCAGTGGACCGAGCAACGCGCCGCGCGATCCAAGGCCTAGCTGCTGCTGGTACCGCTAACTGCCTTCCCAAATTGAGCTTTCCCGGTTATCCCTGCCCGGGGACAAAGCGCTGCCGGGCCATCTTCCAGTCACAATATTGAGGGAACCACTCCAGCATGTGGCGGGTGCTGATTTTAGCTTTGATGACTGTCGTCATGGCCGGGGGAATCGCCGATTCCGCGCGGGCGCAGACGGCGCCCAAGTCTGCTCCAAGAGAGACGGCACCGAAGTCGGCTGCGCCGTCCAATACGACCGCCAAGGCGGCCGCAAAGCCCGAGAGCAAACCGGGCGGGCCACCCGCGGGCGTTGCGGGTGGTGCTGAGCCGACCTTGATCGGGCAGTTCGGCACCTGGGGCGCCTATTCGGCGACGCCCAACGGCAAGAAGGTCTGCTTCGCGCTGGCCAAGCCCTCGTCGTCGAAGACCAATCCGCCGAATCGGCCGCGCGATCCGGCCTACGCCTTCGTCTCGACCCGGCCGGCGGAGAAGGTGAACAACGAAGTCTCGGTCATGATCGGCTACGCGCTGAAGCCGGGCTCCGAATCGACGGTCGAGGTCGGCGGCGCATCCTATGCCATGTACACGCAGGGCGACGGTCTCTGGATCAAGAACGCGGCCGAGGAGGAGCGGATGGTCGAAGCCATGCGCAAATCCGCCGATCTCGTGGTCAAAGGCGTCTCGGCCAAGGGCACGGAGACGACCGACACTTTCTCGCTGAAGGGCCTTTCCCAGGCGCTCGACAAGATCGCGCAGGACTGTCGGCGTTAAGGCTGCGGGCGATAGCACGGTCGCAATCGGCGGGTTCGGTTGCTATATAAGGCCGGTTCCAGATTTTCGCCGTCATGGCTTGGCTTGACCGGGCCGTCCACGCGTTACCGCAATAAAGGAAAGACGTGGATGCCCGGGTCAACCCCGGGCATGACGAGTTCAGACAGCAGTGATCCTAGGCGCTTTGATGCAAACCTCGACCGAGCCGCGCAACGCTATCCTGGTGGAGAAGACTCCGCTCGAAACCTATGTGCCGCCGGCCAAGCCGTCGCTGATCGGCCTGTCGCGCACCGAGCTTGCCGATCGTCTCGGCGAGATCGGCGTCGCACCGGCGCAGCGCAAGATGCGCGTGCAGCAGCTCTGGCACTGGATCTATTTCCGCGGCGCCCAGAGTTTTGAGGAGATGACCTCGATTTCGAAGGGGATCCGCGCCGATCTCGCCCAGCATTTCACCGTCGATCGGCCCGAGGTCGTGGCCGAGCAGATCTCCAACGACGGCACCCGCAAATGGCTGCTGCGCTTGCCGAGCGGCGATTCCGTTCAGAAGGCGCATGAGGTCGAGTGCGTCTACATCCCCGAGACCGACCGCGGCACGCTCTGCGTCTCCTCGCAGGTCGGCTGCACGCTGAACTGTTCCTTCTGCCACACCGGCACGCAGCGCCTGGTGCGCAATCTCACCGCCGGCGAGATCGTCGGACAGGTGATGGTGGCGCGCGATCGCCTCAACGACTGGGCCGATCGCGAGGACGGCACGCGCCGCGTCACCAACATCGTGATGATGGGCATGGGCGAGCCGCTCTACAATTTCGACGCGGTGCGCGATGCGCTGCTCATCGTCGGGGACAACGAGGGCATCGGCATCTCCCGCCGCCGAATCACGCTCTCGACCTCGGGCGTGGTGCCGAACATCGTGCGTGCCGGCGAGGAGATCGGCGTGATGCTGGCGATCTCGCTGCATGCCGTGCGCGACGAGCTGCGCAACGAGCTGGTGCCGCTCAACCGCAAATATCCGATCAAGGAATTGCTGCAGGCCTGCCGCGACTATCCCGGCGCCTCGAACGCCCGCCGCATCACCTTCGAATATGTGATGCTCAAGGGCGTCAACGATTCGCTCGACGATGCCAAGCTGCTGGTGAGGATGCTCAAGGGCATTCCGGCCAAGATAAACCTGATCCCGTTCAATCCCTGGCCCGGCACCGCCTATGAATGCTCCGACTGGGACCAGATCGAGAAGTTCTCCGAATACATCTTCAACGCCGGCTATTCCTCGCCGGTGCGCACCCCGCGCGGCCGCGACATCCTCGCCGCCTGCGGCCAGCTCAAGTCGGAGACCGAGAAGCTCAGCGCGCGCGAGCGCCAGGCGCTGCGCGCCATGGCGATGACGGATTGATGATGGCAATGCCATCAACGTTCGTCATGGCCGGGCTTGACCCGGCCATCCACGTCGGGCCGCGATTGGAAAAGTCGTGGATGCCCGGGTCAAGCCCGGGCATGACGACCGGGGGCCTGGTGACACTGCCGGTCACCAATTCGCTTGCGCCATGTCCCTGATCGGCCGTCTCGTCGTCATCTTCATCGGCTTCCTCGCCGCCTGCTTCGTCGGCGGCATGATCATCGTCGTCGCGCTGCTGTTTCCGGAATTCGCCGATCTGGGCGCAGGTCCCGTCGACCAGGGCACGATCGATGTCCTGCTCGGTTTCGGTTTCATCTTCGTCTCCGGCTTTGCGCTGGTGCCGGCGGCGGTGATCGTCGCGATCACCGAAGCGCTCTACATCCGCAGCGCGCTCGCCTATGCCCTCGGTGGCGGCCTCGTCGGGCTCGCCTGCTATCTCGGTCTCGTCCCCTTCCATGCCGACACGTTCCAGTTCGAGGGCATCGTGCGGCGGCATCTGGAGATCATGACCGGAGCCGGCATCGTCGCCGGCGTGGTCTACTGGTTGATCGCCGGCCGCAACGCCGGCGCCTGGCGCAACCCGCCACCCCCGCGGAAGCCGCCGCCGCCCTTGCCGTCGAACTCGAGGCCGGATGCGCGATAAGTTGCGCCGCGTCCGGGGTTTTCATCGCCTCCCCACTCCGCTAAACCGCGCGCCATGAACCGGACCGGACTCTTCATCGCCCTAGCGCTGTGGCTCGTGATCGGCGTCGTTTTCGGCCTCTATCCCGAACTCGATCTCAAGCTCGCGGCGCTTTTCTTCGACCCCGCAACCAGGACGTTCCCGCTCAAGCTGAACGGCTGGGCCGGCTTCGCGCGCGATGCGGCGATGTGGATCGCCTGGGCATTCGCCTTGCCCTCGATCGTCGCGCTCGTGGTCAAGATGATCCGGCCCGACCGGCCGATGATGGTGCGGGGCCGTACGGTCGTCTTCCTGCTGGTGACGATGACCATGTCGGCCGGCATCCTGACCAACCTGACGTTCAAGACTTACTGGGGCCGTCCGCGTCCGGTGGTGGTGACCGAGTTTGCCGGCGATCAGCAATTCGTGCCGTGGTGGGATCCCCGCGGCGGCTGCGGACGCAACTGCTCGTTCTTCTCCGGCGAGGGGGCGACGGCATTTTGGACGCTCGCGCCGGCTGCGCTGGCGCCGCCGCCGTGGCGCCCGATCGCCTATGCCGCCGCAGTGGTGTTCGGGGCCTTGACGAGCGGGCTTCGCATGGCCTTCGGTGGCCACTTCTTCACCGACGTTTCCATCGCCGGCCTCGTCACCTTCGTCGTGATCTGGTTCGCCTACGCGCTGATTTACCGCTGGCCGCGGACGAGGTTCTCGGACGAGGCGGTCGACGCCGCCTTGACCCGGCTGAGCTGGCCCGGCTACCGGCTCCGCCAGCGCCTGTTCGGCCGCAAGACCGGTCCCGAGCCCTCGGTTTGAGCCATTAAAGGGATGCCGAGGCGTGCGAAATTTGATATTCGCGCGGCCAAGTTTCGCACCTTCATCAGCCCTTGAGACCCGATTGGAAGCCCCATGACCACGATCCTGAAAAGCCTGCCCAAGGGCGAGAAAGTCGGCATCGCGTTTTCGGGCGGCCTCGACACTTCTGCGGCGCTGCTCTGGATGAAGCAGAAGGGCGCGCGCTGCTACGCCTACACCGCCAATCTCGGCCAGCCTGATGAGGCCGACTACAACGAGATCCCGCGCAAGGCGATGGAATTCGGCGCCGAGAAGGCGCGGCTGGTCGATTGCCGCACTCAGCTCGTCCATGAAGGCATCGCCGCGATCCAGTCCGGCGCCTTTCACATCTCGACCGGCGGCATCACCTATTTCAATACCACGCCACTCGGCCGCGCCGTCACCGGCACGATGCTGGTCGCGGCGATGAAGGAAGACGGCGTCAACATCTGGGGGGATGGCTCGACGTTCAAGGGCAACGACATCGAGCGCTTCTACCGCTATGGCCTGCTCACCAATCCCGGCCTGAAGATCTACAAGCCCTGGCTCGACCAGCAGTTCATCGACGAGCTCGGCGGCCGCGCCGAGATGTCGGCGTTCATGACGGCGCAAGGTTTCGCCTACAAGATGAGCGCCGAGAAGGCGTATTCGACCGACAGCAACCTGCTCGGCGCCACGCACGAGGCCAAGGATCTCGAAAGCCTCGACAGCGGCATCAAGATCGTCAATCCGATCATGGGCGTGCCGTTCTGGCGCGACGACTGCAACGTCAAGGCGGAGAAGGTCGTGGTGCGCTTCGAGGAAGGCCAGCCGACCGCGCTGAACGGCCAGACCTTCACCGATCCCGTGGCGCTGTTTCTCGAAGCCAACGCCATCGGCGGCCGCCACGGCCTCGGCATGAGCGACCAGATCGAGAACCGCATCATCGAAGCCAAGAGCCGCGGCATCTACGAGGCGCCCGGCATGGCGCTGCTCCACGTCGCCTATGAGCGCCTCCTCACCGGCATCCACAACGAGGATACCATCGAGCAGTACCGCATCAGCGGCATGCGCTTGGGCCGCCTGCTCTATCAGGGCCGCTGGTTCGACTCGCAGGCTCTCATGCTGCGCGAGACTGCGCAGCGCTGGGTCGCGCGCGCCGTCACCGGCGAGGTCACGCTGGAGCTGCGCCGCGGCAACGATTATTCGATCCTCAACACCGAGAGCCCGAACCTGACCTACGCGCCGGAGCGGCTCAGCATGGAGAAGGTGGAGGACGCCGCCTTCACGCCGGCCGACCGCATCGGCCAGCTCACCATGCGCAACCTCGACATCGCCGACACCCGCACCAAGCTGAAGCTCTACAGCGAGACCGGCCTGCTCTCGGGCAGCGAAGGCTCGCAGATCTTCCGGCTGGAGAGCGATAGAGGCTGAGACGTCCGGGCCACGCGATGATAGCTTAATGACGGTGTCATTCTCGATCGCTACGCTCCTGTTTCTGTCGGAATGGGTTTCGGAGCATCGCGCATGATCAAGACATCGGCACTCGCCTCCCTCATCGTCCTCGGCTGGACCTCGTCGCTGTCGGCGCAGACCGTCTACCCGATCGATCGTGCCGAGATCCTGGCCGGAGCCAAATTCGACTTCAAGGTCGAGCTTCCCGGCCCGGTCGATGCGACCAAGTTGAAGGTGACGATGAACGGCGCGGATTATGCGACGGCCTTCGGCCGTGCCGGGACTTTCATCGAGCGCGAGGATGGCAAGGACCAGTCGGCCCTGATCCTGCGCGACGTCACGCTGGCCAGGCCCGGCAACGTTGTCGTCGACATCAGCGACGGCACGCGCCAGCGCAGCGTCACATGGACGGTCTACGACACCGGCCCGCGCAAGGCGAAGAATGTCATCCTGTTCATCGGTGACGGCATGTCGCCCGCGCACCGGGTCGCAGCGCGAATCCTCTCCAAGGGAATCTCGGAGGGCAAGAGCCGGGGCAAGCTCGCCATCGACGACATGCCCCATATGGCCCTGGTGGCAACCGCAGGCTCGGATTCGATCATCACCGATTCCGCGAACTCGGCCAGCGCCTATGCGACCGGGCACAAGAGCGCCGTCAACGCCCTCGGCGTCTATGCGGACCGCACTGCAAGCCCGCTCGACGATCCCCGTGTCGAAACCATCGCCAGCCTCGCCAAGAGGCGGCTCGGCATGGCGATCGGCATCGTTACCAATACCGAAATCGAAGACGCAACGCCGGCGGCTATGGTAGCGCACACCCGCCGGCGCGCCGCCTATGACGACATTGTCGAGCAGTTCTTCGACGCGAAGCCGGATGTGCTGATGGGCGGCGGCAGCGCGAACTTTCTGCCGAAGTCGGTCGCCGGCTCGAAACGCAAGGACGAGACCGACTACATCGCGAAGTTTCGCGATGCCGGCTATCAGGTGGCGACCACCGCGAGCGAACTCGGCGCGTCCGCCGCAAGACAGGAGACCACCAAGCTGCTCGGCCTGTTCGCGACCGGCAATATGGACGGTGTGCTCGACCGCAAATTCCTGAAGGGCGGCGGCGTCAGGAAATTCCCCGAGCAGCCTGATCTCACCGAGCAGGTCCAGGCGGCACTCAACATCCTTTCGAAGAACGAGAACGGTTTCTTCCTGATGGTGGAATCCGGAATGATCGACAAATATGCGCATCTGCTCGACATGGAGCGCGCCGTCTACGACACGATCATGCTCGACAACGCGGTGCGCCAGACGCGCGAATGGGCGCGCGCACGCGGCGACGACACTCTCATCATGGTGGTCGCCGACCACAATCATCCCAACAGCCTTGTCGGGACGGTGAATGACGACATGGGCACCGTGCCCAATGTTCCCTTGCGCGAGCGCGTTGCGGTCTACGACAAGGCCGGATTTCCCAACTATCCGGCGCCGGATGCGGAAGGTTATCCGGCGCGCATCGACGTGAGTCGGCGGCTCGCGATCTTCTCGGCCAGCCTGCCTGATCACTACGAGACGTTCCGTCCGAAGCTGGACGGCCCCAACCAGCCGACCATCAAGGCGGGCGACGACGGAACCTTCAAGGCCAACGACAAATACAAGGACGTTCCGGGCGCGGTGCTGCGCCCCGGCAATCTTTCCGCGCTGATCGGCGCCAGCGTGCATTCGGGCGAGGATGTCATCCTGACCGCGACTGGACCGGGCAGCGAGCGCGTGCACGGGTCGATGGACAATACGGAAGTGTTCCGGGTCATGGCCGACGCGTTGGGATTGGCAGCGGGGCAATGAAGCGGAGGATCGACTGCGAATCGCAAAGTCGCACGCCTCCGCAAACGGGCTCAGCAGGGCAGCCCCGGCTCGCTCACGTCACATGCGTTTCACGATGAGAGAGGCGGCGCGAAGATCAGCTTCACACAGCTGCGGAAGAGCAGGATCTGCCGCTCCAGCCGCTTCGGGTCGTTGAGCGTCTTCGACATGATGATCGCGCCGTCGACCACGCACGAGATCATCTCGGCGAGATCGTCGAGGTCGATCGGCTCGCGGGGCCGATGGACGGCAGCGATGCCGTCGAGAATCTCGCGGAAATGCGCATTCCAGCTCCGGACGGATTGCGCGGTCAGATCGCGAACCTCGCGGTCGAACAAGCGCTCCTGATAGCAGATGCTGGCGATTAGGCAGCCGGGGTGGCCGTTCGGCAGATCGGCCATGATTTCGGCGAGCAGTTTCAGCGAGATCAGGAACGATTGCAGCGGGTCGTCGGAGAGCTCGCGTCCCCGCCTGAAGATCTCGTCGAACAGGCGATCATTCGTCTCCACGTAGCGACGCAGCATCTCCCGTGCGAGCGCGTTCTTGTCCCTGAAGTGATAGAAGAAGCCGCTCTTGGTCAGGCCGGCCTCTGCAATGACCTCGTCGATCGAGGTCGCGCCGAAGCCCTTTGCGAGCACCGCCGCTTCCGCGATCTCAAGAATGCGCTCGCGCGTCGCTTCGCCCTTTCCCATCGATGTCTCCAAAACTGTACCGACGGTGCGGAATCTGGCGCTCGGGGCCAAGCACTGCTCCGAGCGTCTCATGCAAGTATTTGATTTGTCTCCGCTTGCGAGGGGAAGTTCAGCCGCACCGCGAGGCTTCTAGAGCGACGCGACATTATGCGGCACCACATGCCGAGACCAAAGACGGACATGGCGCGACCGAATGAAGAGAGCGAGTCCGTCCAAATGATGGAGCGATCAATGGCCAGATACAGACATGGTCTGCCGCAGCACGGCGGCGGCATTTTCCTGACCGACGGCGGCATGGAGACAACCCTCATCTTCCACCACGGGCTGGAACTGCCCCACTTCGCGGCATTCGTGCTGCTCGACAGCGCGGATGGCCGCGCCCATTTGAGGCAGTACTACGAAGCATATCTGCGGATCGCCCGGCAGCACGGGCTCGGCTTCGTCCTCGACAGTCCGACCTGGCGCGCCAACCCTGATTGGGGCGCCAGGCTCGGCTATGATGCGGCCGGGCTCGAGGCCATCAACATGCGCGCCATCCGCTTCCTCGACGAGTTGCGCGGCGCCTGGGAGTCCCCCCGCATGCCTTGTGTCATCAACGGCGCGATCGGTCCGCGAGGCGACGGCTACAAGGCCGGCAACATGGACGCGGCGGAGGCGGAAGCCTACCACTCGGGCCAGATCGCGGCCTTCAGCGAGGCGGGCGCCGATATGGTGACTGCGTTCACGCTGAACAGCATCAACGAAGCCGTCGGTGTGGTCCGCGCAGCCAAGAGGCAGGATATTCCGGTCGCGATTTCTTTCACGGTCGAGACCGATGGTCGCCTCGTCAGGGGAGAGACACTGCGCGAGGCGATCGAAGCGGTCGACGACGCAACGGAGCGTGCCTGCGAATACTTCCTGATCAATTGTGCGCATCCAACTCACTTCGAGAGTGCAATCGCGACCGGCGAGACGTGGGTCCAGCGCATCCACGGCATCAGAGCCAATGCATCGGTCAAGAGCCATGCCGAACTCGACGAATCGGAGACCCTCGACAGTGGCGATCCCGCAGATCTCGGCCGCCGTTACCTTTCGCTCAGGCGCGCATTCCCGGGCATGCGGATTCTCGGCGGCTGTTGCGGCACTGATCACCGGCATGTCGCCGCCGTTTGCGAGGCCTGCCTGCCGTCAGACGCGTTGACGGTGTGATGCAAGAGAAATGGCCGGGATCGCTCCCGGCCATTTGCGTTTGTGGTCTCCCTCAGCGCGGCGGCGCCGTGCCGGGCGGGGGCGGCGGCAGCGAGGCCGTGCCGCCGTTGAGCAGCGGCGTGATGCGGCGGACCGTGACGCGCCGGTTGATCAGGCTCGGCCCTTGCGTCTGTTCCTTCAGATACTGCTCGCCATAGCCCTGCGACGTCAGGTTCTCGGCAGGCACGCCGAACTGCTGCGTCAGCAATTCGGCTGCGGACTGCGCGCGGCGGTCCGACAATGACAGGTTGTCGACCTCGTTGCCGACCGCATCGGTGTGACCCTCGATCAGGAACACCTCGCGCGGATTGCGCTGGATCGCCTGGTTGAGGCCGTCCGCGATCACCTGCAGCCGGGCCGCCTGGTCCGGCGGGATCGTCCACGATCCCGTCTCGAAGTTGATCGTGTTGACGTCGATGCTGGGCATCTGCATGCGAACATTGGGGCTGTAGCGGATCTCGTCGAGCGAGTAGCGCCGATCGATCCGCTGCACCGGCGGTGCCTGCATGGTCGCGTAGATCACGTCTGGCGATGCGTCCTCAGCGCTGACGATGTAGCGATCATAGGGCATGTTCACGACCGGCGGCGGCAGGTCCACATAGAAGCCGCCGACGGCACGCGGATCGCGGTAGCTGTTGTCGATGATGACGATCTCGCGCCCGCGGGGGTCCCTGCGGATACGCCGCAGCAGCCGGCCATCGGCGCCGACTACGGTGATGATCTCGCTGCCGTCAGGACGAATCACGACCGTGCGGGTCTCGCCGCCGACGGTGTCGGTGCGGATGTCGCGGGCACCATAGCGGAAGCGATAGAGATCGTTGCCGCGGACATAGGCCTGCCCGCCCGGGTCGCGGATGATGATGCGGTCCGGCTCTGTGTAGATGGTGCGGCCGCCTTCGACGGTCTCGCGTCGCTGGTTGTGGAGGTCGGCAATGGTCGCGCCGATGACGGCGCCGGCTACCACGCCTGCACCGACCGCGAGCGGGGTCAGGTCACGCTGCGGCGGGCGCGGCGGCGGCGGCAACGGGGCCGAGATCGTCGGCGCGGCGCGGAAGGCTGGCTTCACCGTGGGCGGCGCGTATTGCGCTCTGTCGGGCGGCGGCGCTGCGGCTGGCGTGCCGGGCACCACGGTCGGCGCTGCAGCGCCGGCGGGAGGTGCCGGCGGCCTGGTCGGGGTTGCGGCTGCGGGCGCGCCGGCAGGCGGCGTGCCACCCTGCTGCCCAGGGGTTGGCGTCGCCGTTGGGCTCGGGGTCGCCATCGGGGCTGGGGTTGCGGTCGGAGCTGGGGTCGCGCCAGGCGCCGGTGTCGCCGAACCCGGGCGTCCGGGCGGCGGCGTCGGAGTGCCAGTCGGAGCTGGCGTCGCGGTTGGGGTCGGCGTGGCACCCGCTGCCGGTGATCCTGCCGGCGGAGGCGCGCCGGGGCGCCCGGGCGGCGGTGTGCCGGGGCGGCCGGCTGGCGGCACGCCAGGCGTGCTGCCCGGAGCAGGCGTCGCTGTCGGTGCAGGTGTGGCGGTCGGAGCGGGTGTGGCGGGTGTGGCGGTCGGAGCAGGGGTACCTGGCCGGGCCGGCGCTGCGGGCGCTGGCGTTGGTGTCGCGCTGGGTGCCGGCGCCGGGCGGCCCTGAGGACCTGCTGCGGGAGGCGGGGCCGGTGGCGTCGGAGCCGGGCGAGCGCCGGACGGTGCCGGAGGCGGCGTTGCCGGCGCGCGCTGCTGCGGAGCCGCTGCAGGAGGCGGTGCTGACGGCGAGGGCGCCGCGCGCGGGGCAGGCGGTGCGGGAGGCGGCGGTGTCGGGGCGCGCTGCTGCGGGGCCGCGGCCGGCGGCGGCGAAGGCTGTTTGGGAGCGGCCGGAGGTGGCGGTGGCGGCGGTGGAGCCGGACGGGCCGCGGGTGGAGGCGGAGGCGGAGGTGGCGGTGGCGCCGCAGGGCGCGCCGGTGCCGCTGCCGGCGGAGGTGCGGCGGGCGGTGCAGCCGCCGGCGGCGGTGCGGCCGGGCGCGCGGGTGCTGCCGGCGGCGCGGCCGCCGGCGGTCCCTTCGGCGGCTGCTTCGGCCTCCCGTCAGGCCCGGCCTCCGGCTGGGCCTGTGCGAGCACGAGCGGCGGCGCACTTTGCGCATGCGATGCGGAGCTTGCCAATTGCATCGCGGTCAGCGCCGTCGTTGCAAGCAGCACGAAACGAAGGTTGGTCATGGTGGTGAACTTCCCCGGAAGGTTCTTTGACGAAGTGTTGGGATGAACAGCTAGGCGTTAGGCCGCATTGTGGCGGGTGGTGTCGTCGCGGCCGAATTTATTTCTGCACCGAAATCATCTCACTACGGCAACGTTCATTGCGCATTCAGACCCTGCTTGCAATCGCCTCACATGCGATGAGCCAGCCTCAAGCGTAACCGCGCGACGAACTCGCGTCCGTCGCAGGGTTCGGCGTCAGCGGTCCATTCGGACCGCGCGATGGAATCTCTTCGGGCACGCGGCCCGGCAATTCGTCGGGGCTCGGTGATTCGCCCGGCTCGCGGACCGGCGGTGTGATTTCGGGCTGCGGATTGCCGGGCGGGACTCCGAGTGGCGGCTCGGTCGGCGTGCCTGGTGTCGAGGGTGGAATCTCGGGCGGTTCAATCGGCATCACATCGAGACCTTGCGGTTCTCGCCGAGATCGGGGCGCGTATTCGTGACTGCAGCGGCCGCCATCTTCACATAGGAGATCACCGTCCCCGGCGAGTCCCAGAATTCGGCGTCATCAGGCGTGATCTTGAGCACGCGGATGTTGGGATCTTCCGCGGAGTCCCACCATGCCTTGGCGGGTGTCGAGAACAGCTCCTTGATCTTGGCACGGTCGTTGGAGATGACGGCGGTGCCCGTCAGGGAAACGTACTTCTGGCTGCCGGCATCGGCGAACGACAGGTTGATCGACGGATCGCGCGCGATTTCCTCGTCCTTGTGATTGCGCGCATCGGTCAGGAAGAAAATCGTGTTCGCGGCGCGATCGAGATAGGCGCTCATGGGCCGGGCACGGAGCTTGCCGCCGTCGCGTGTGACAAGCATTGCGAATCCGATTGTCTTCATCAGGTCCCAGACGCGATCGACGTCGCGGGCATTGTCGTTGGCCATGTCGTGCTCCTTGCTGGAAGGAACAATAACGACCTGCCGGGAACGATGTTCCCCTGGGAATCCTCGCTATTCCGGCGCGTGGCAGACGGCCTCGATGTTGTGGCCATCAGGGTCGAGCACGAATGCGCCATAATAGTCCGCATGGTAATGTGGGCGGATGCCGGGCGGACCATTGTCGCGGCCGCCGGCCGCGATGGCCGCGTTGTAGAACGCATCCACCGTAGCGCGGTCCTTGGCGCGGAGCGCGATATGCACCGGCTTGTTCATGGCGCCGTCGCCGCCGAACCAGAAGTCCGGCTTGCCGTCCGCTCCGAAACCTGCGGCTGCGGCGTGACCGGTCTGCTCCGCCGTCACTTCCATGATTAGCCCATAGCCGAGTGGGGCCAGCGCCTTCGCATAGAACGCTTTGCGCGTTCATAGTCGGAGACCGAGATGCCCAAATGGTCGATCATCGCAACCTCTTTTGTCTGCCCTCGTCAGCGCGACAGGAACGTATTGCTTCGTGTCTTGCGCGCGATCGTAAAGCCGCGCGCGACCATGTCGGCAATACAATCCTGCTGCCATTCGTTTTGTGACAGATGCTCGATCACGACAGCGCGTGGCCACAGCGATGGCGGCGCGTCGCGGAAGAATCCGATCAGCACGCGGTCCTCGAATCCCTCGACGTCGATCTTGAGCGAATCGACCTGCGTAACGCCGGCCTCGCCGAGGATGCGCGTCAGCCGCAGCGACGGGACTTTGATCGCGTCGGTGCTCGCGGTGCCGGTAACGACATGCGTGGCGCCGAGATTGCCGCCGCCGCTCTCGATCATCAGCTCGCCATCTTTGTCGCCCGCGGCCGCCTGCAACAGGCGCACCTGCGCCGCTTTCGATGCGGACTGGTTGAACGAGAGCCGTGCGAACGTCAGCGGGTGCGGCTCGATCGCGACCACCTTACCCGTGGGCCCGACCTGCCGCGCCATCACCAGCGCAAAGGTGCCGACATTGGCGCCGACATCGACGAACACGCCGCCGCCGGACGTGTGCTGGCGCAGGAAATCCAGCTCGTCGAGATTGTACTCGGGATTGAATAGCGCGCCGCGCTCGGTCGCGCTGCCCTGATGATAGAACCGGAAAGAGGCGCCCTGATATTGCACGTCCACAGGGCCGCTGCGCACGAGGTTCACCAGCCGCGACATCCAGGGCCGGAAGGCGCCGCGCTTCAGTCGCGATCGTTGAGCGAGGCGGATGATCGCCGCCTGCGCCGCATTCGGCGCAAACGTGCCGAACGGCGCGGACGAAGAATTGTTGTCGGTCGTCAAACAGGCGGTCCTCATTGCAAGCGGCGCATGCATAGCCGGTTTTGCGAGGGGCCACAATTTCAGTGTCGGTCGGGACGCGAACCGAGCCCCGGGACGAGGGCGAGAAAGGCCCCCGGCATGGTGCGATGCGCGACGCCGACGATGGGTGCCTTCGGCAGCGCATCGGTGGCCCAGGAGCGCGTCCTCGGATAGTCCTTGCGCGCCTGCGGTCCGTTTGTGCATGAGCGGGCAACGCGAAGGGAACTCAGTCGGTCCGCCCGCGAGTTCCCCAGGGCACACCTATTCGGCGGCGCCGTCGCGCACGCGCCCCAGCCGCGCCGCGTGGTGCAGAACGCGCGACAATTCCTCGATCGAATAGGGCTTTTGCACGAGGTCGCAGCCGGCAGTGCCCTCTTGTGAAAGGGCCTGACTGTAGCCGGTGGTCAGCACGACGGGGACGCCGATGCCGCGGTCGCGAACTGCCTTCGCTAGGTCGAGTCCGGTCATCCCGGGCAGCGCCACGTCCGAGAACACGACGTCAAAGCGGTCCGCGTCCATGACGAGCTCGGCGAGTGCGTCGTTTGCATTGTCGACCAGCGTAATGCTGTAGCCGAGTTCGGTAAGGCCATCGGCGGCGAAATTGGCGAGCTCGATATTGTCCTCCACCACCAGTACGGACATGCCGCTGCCGGCTACCGCCGGCGCTGTGTGGGGCGCCTGCTGTTGCGGCAGCAGGTCAGGCGACACGCGCGGCAGATACAGCGAGAAGGCGCTGCCGCGCCCCACCTCGCTCGCCACGGTCACTTCGCCGCCGGACTGCCGGGCGAAGCCGAACACCTGGGACAGGCCGAGACCGGTGCCGTGGCCGACCTGCTTGGTGGTGAAGAACGGCTCGAAGATGCGCCCGAGCCTGGCTGCGGGAATGCCGACGCCGGTGTCGCTCACGGTCACGCAGACGAAGCCATGGTCCGCCAAGGCCTGGTTCGCCGAAAGCTGCGGCAGCGTCTGCGGAACGGTTGTCGTTGGCTCGACCCTGAAGACGATTCTGCCCTTGCCCTGCATGGCATCGCGCGCATTGGTCGCCATGTGTTGATCAGCGCGGTCTCGAATTGGCCGGCATCGGCATTGACGAGGCAAGGCTCCGCCGGCAGCCGCATCACGATTTCGATCGCAGAACCTAGCAGCGTGGCGAGCATGTCGTGCAGCGAGTGCACGCGCGCCCCGACGTCGAACACCTCCGGTTTGAGGGTCTGGCGCCGCGCAAAGGCGAGCAGCTGCGAGGTCAGCTTGGCCGCGCGCGCGACCGAGTCCGCAATGGCCGTGATGTAGCGCTGTCGCCGCTCCTCCGTCAGTTGCGGCCGGTTCAAGAGATCGACCGAAGCGCGGATCACCGTCAGGAGATTGTTGAAGTCGTGCGCGACACCGCCGGTGAGCTGCCCGAGCGCCTCCAGGCGCTGGCTGTGCTTGAGCGCCTCCTCGGCCTCGCGGCGCGCGGCGGCTTCGGCATGAAGATGCTGGGTGCGGCGGAAGGCGAAGGCGAGCAGCAGGAACAGCAGCGCGGTGGCGGGAATGCCGAACACCAGATGCTGGCCGATGGTGGCGAGCCAGCGCGCGCGGATCGCCGAGGTCTCGAGCCCGGCACTGACATAGATCGGATAATCGGTGATGCGTCGGTAGCCGATGCGGCGTTCGATCCCGTCCGGCGGCCAAACGATCGTCATCAGCCCATGCTCGGGGCTCGACGCAATCTTTTGGCCGACCGGGCCGCCCGGATCAAGCCGCAGGTCGCGGTCGAGCCGCGGGAAATGCGCAAGCACGGCGCCGTCGGCGCGTCCCATTGCGAAGAAGCTGCCGGGGTCGGAGCCGATCCTGGCGTAGAAGCTCTCGAAGTATTCCGGCAGGACAGAGGCCTGGATCACGCCGATGAAATTGCCGTCGTCGGAATCGCGGCGGCGGCTCACCCCGAAGAAGCGCGCGCCCTGATAGGGTGGACGCGGCGCCAGGGCCGTGCCGATGAACGTGCCGATGCTCTGGTCGACATGGGCATAGAAATAGTCACGGTCGGCAAAGCCCAGGTCCGGCGGCGGCGAGGCGAGGCTGTTGACCAGCGCCTTTCCATCCGCGTCGAAAATCCATGCCGATTTGAGCTGCGGCAGCGAATCGGCCAGGCGCTTCAGGCGAAGATGCAGCGTCGGCTCGCGCGCGCGGATGACGTCGTCGGAAAGGCCGCGCACGACCTCGTTGAGTTCGGCGAGGCTGCGGTCGATCGTCTCGAACACCTTGAGTGCGTGCTCATGCGCGACGTCGAGCGTGCGCTCGATCTCGCGGTCGGCGATGTCTGTGGTCGAGGTGTAGGAAATCGCGGAAGTGATCGCGAACAGCGCAACCGGAAGCGCCAGGGATGCAGCCATCATCCACTGCAGCAGTCTGAGCGATTTGCGTTGCGCGCCCTGCACGGCTCCTGTCCCTGACCGCGAGCTTAGCTGAATTTCGCGCAAAGAAGGAAGCCGATTATCGCTGGAACCCGTGGTTGTATCGTGATGAGATCACGCGCGCGGGCGTCCTGCAGCGCCATGTCGCGCTGCCCGGCAGGCCCCTCGATTCTTGGTTCGAGGGGCCAATGACACGAGCCAGCACTTTGGCTGTCGCTCTCGAGGGCGGCGGTTCAGATGCCGTGCTCGCTGCGCATCGCACGGGCAGCCTTCTCGCCAATGATGACGCAAGGCGCCATCGTGTTCCCGGTGGTGATCCGCGGCATCACGGAGCCGTCGGCGATGCGCAAGCGGTCGATGCCGTAGACCTTCAGCCTGCTGTCGACCACGGACATGGCATCGCGTCCCATCTTTGCCGTGCATGTCTGGTGCCAGTAGGTTACGGCGGAGTCGCGCACGAAACGCTCCATCCCGGCAGCGCCGAGAGGGCCGGGCAGACTTTCGCGCGCGACCAGCGGCTCGAAGGCGCGGGTATTGCCGAGCGTACGGCAAAGATCGACGCAGGCGACTGCCGTCGTCACATCGTCAGGATGCGACAGCATGTTGGCTTCGATCTGCGGCAGTGCAAGCGGCTCGGCGCTTCGAAGCCTCACCCTGCCTCGGCTCTTCGGCAAGGCAAGGCCGGCGAACATCGTCCAGCCATGGGCCGGCGCCCGCCCTGCCGTCTCACGGCTCGGCACCGGAAACTCGACTTGGCAGAACAGCAGGTCGGGAGTCTTGAGCGTGGAACGGGATTTCCAGTACAGGGTCGCCGCATTGCCGGTGTTGCGCGGCGCGATCGGCTCTCGATACTCCCAAATGCATCCGAACGACACGTGATCCTGCAGGTTCTGTCCGACACCGGGCAGATGCTGGACCAAAGATATGTCAAGTCTTCCAAGCTCCTTCTCATCGCCGATGCCGGAGCGCATCAGCACTGACGGCGTCTGGATCGCCCCGAGCGCGAGCACGACTTCCCGGCTCGCATTGATCCGCAAGGGACGGCCGTGACGTATCGCCTCGACGCCGACGGCCCTCCCGCGCTCGAGCAGGATGCGTGAGACGTGCGTGCCGGTGAGCAGAGTGAGATTGGGCCGATCGAGAAATGGATAAGTATAGGCGCGGAAGATGGAGTTGCGCCTGCCGTTACGGACAAGGATGTCCGTGACTGCGCAGCCGCCTTCGCCCTCCATCATCTCGCCGTTGGGGCTTTCGAAAGTCGGAATACCGATCTCCCTCGCCGCGGCGAGCATGGCCAACGCGGCCGGCCCGGGATCCGGTGACGGCTGCACGAAGACGGGCCCGCCGGTGCCGCGGTGGCGCGGATCAGGCGGTCCTTGCCAGTTCTCGATGTCCCGGAAGATTGTCGAGACCGCATCGTAGCCCCAGGATTGATCGCCGGTTTCGTCGGCGAAGAAATCCCAGTCGCTGCGATGGCCGCGCGCCCACAGCATCACGTTGATACTCGATCCGCCGCCGAGAACCTTGCCCATCGACATCGCTAGCGCTCGCCCGTTCAAGTGCGGGTTGGGCTCTGCGACAAAGCCCCAGTCCGTCGCGCTGCCGAGATTGCCGGGCCACGCCGCCGGGTCCATGACGGTCGGCACGTCGTCGCTGCCCCCCGCTTCGATCAGCAGGACCGTGACCGCCGGATTTTCGGCAAGGCGGCGTGCGACGACCGAGCCGGAGCTGCCGGCGCCACAGACGATGAAATCGTAGCTGCCGCGAGAATCTTCGTTGAGCCGGCGCTGGTTGGCGGCAACGCGGTCCGCGAATTCCGGCAGGTCGGAGGGCAGGAAGTCGTTCATGGTCATACTCCGGTGAAGCTGGCGATCCGGCCCGTGCGACGTTCCGGGCGGATGCCGTTGAGTGAAGGAAAGGGGGCTAGCGCCGGCGAGACGGCCGGCAAGGGCGCCAGGGATCGGACCGTTGCTGCAGTTTGGATCGCGTGGGATGCCTGACCGAGCCAGGGTTCGGATCGGCTGCTGGAGGCTCGTGGGCTTGGCTGGAAGGGGGCGGTCCAGAACATGATCTCCTCCATTCAAGCGGGCGCCTCCGGGCAGCTCGCATATGCCAAGCGGCTCGAAGACAGTTTATCAGATCTATCAAATCTATCATAATCATCGAATTTATCAAAATAGCACTGAAGTCCCCTTGTCAACACAGGCGGGAGCACGACATTGTGAGGTCTGGGGCAAGGCCGGCCGGCACGCGGCCGGGGGCAAGATGGACAGCATGGCCAAGGAAATTCTGACAACGGCGGGCGCTGCCAAGATCCTGGGCGTCTCGATCCGCACGGCGCAGCTTCTGATCGAAGGCGGATCGATCCCGTCCTGGAAAACGCCGGGAGGCCATCGCCGGGTCTACCGCCGCGACGTTCTGGGGCTGATCTCCGGTCCCGGCGCGTTACCGCCCCTTGCCTCCGCGCGGGTGGTCGTCATTGCGCGCCCGGAACGCATCGTTGATTACGAAGCAGCGCTGGCCAACGTGAAGGCCTGTGTCGTCGAAAGCTACTCGGATCCCTACGCGGCGCTGCTCGCGATAGGCACCCGGTTGCCGGCCGCAGTCGTGGTCGAAGCCGAGGCATCGGGCGCGAGCAGACGGGCCATGCTGGAGAGCCTGCGCGGCGATCCTGCGCTGGGACGCACCAAAATCCTGGTTGTCGGGGCTTCGGCGGCAGATCGGACGGTCGACGGGATCGGACCTGACATCAGAACGACAGTGTTCGTCGACGGATTGCCGGCGTTGCCCGAAGCGATCGACACCATTTTCAGAGCCGCCATCGAGCACCCGGCTCCGTTCGAGACGCCGCCCTCGTTTCCCTTTCCGGACAATGAGGGCGAGCGGCTTCTCGCGCTCGAACGCTCCGGTCTGATCGACACGCCGCCGGAGGATTCGTTCGACCGCCTGACCTGGCTGGCGGCGCGCAGCCTCGACGCTCCCGTCGCGCTCTTGACGCTGCTGACTCCAAACCGGCAATGGTTCAAGTCGCGCTATGGACTCGACATGTCCGATACGCCGCGCGACTGGGCGTTCTGCAACTACACCATCTTGCAGAAGGGCGTCATGGTCGCCGAGAACCTCGCGACTGACCCGCGCTTCTCGGAAAATCCCGCCGTGTTGGGCGAACTGGGATTTCGGTTCTACGCTGGCTGCCCGGTGAGCGATCCCGACGGCTTCACACTGGGCTCACTCTGCGTGATCGACACCCGGCCACGCACGCTGGACGATACCCAGAAGCAGACACTTGCCAATCTCGCCGCGCTCGCCTCGGACGAGATCAAGCTGCGCGCAACGGACCGCCAATTGCGCTGGGCAATCGATCAAGGAGTTTCAAAAGCGGGCGTGGCAGTAGCGCAGCCCCCGCTTGGTACCAAGCGTCTCGCGGAGCATCACTAGACCAGGGCCGCCGCGAGACGAGGTGCGTCCCAGACGCAATCAGATCTGCCGCTCGACCATCTTGAGCTTGAGCTCGGCGATGGCTTCGGCCGGGTTCAGCCCCTTCGGGCAGGCCTTGGCGCAGTTCATGATGGTGTGGCAGCGGTAGAGGCGGAACGGGTCCTCCAGATTATCGAGCCGCTCGCCGGTGGCCTCATCGCGCGAATCCGACACCCAGCGGTTGGCCTGCAGCAGCGCGGCAGGGCCGAGATAGCGCTCGCTGTTCCACCAATAGCTCGGGCAGGAAGTCGAGCAGCAGGCGCAGAGGATGCACTCGTAGAGCCCGTCGAGCTTCTCGCGATCCTCGTGGCTCTGGCGCCATTCCTTCTGCGGCGTCGGCGAGGTCGTCTTCAGCCAGGGCTCGACCGAGGCGTACTGGGCGTAGAAGTTGGTGAGGTCGGGGACGAGGTCCTTCACCACCGGCTGGTGCGGCAGCGGGTTGACCTTCACCGCGCCGTCCTTCACCTCGTGCATCGACTTGGTGCAGGCCAGCGTGTTCTGGCCGTCGATGTTCATGGCGCAGGAGCCGCAGACGCCTTCACGGCAGGAGCGGCGGAAGGTCAGCGACGGATCGATATGGTTCTTGATCCAGATGAGGCCGTCCAGCACCATCGGGCCGCAATCGTTGGTGTCCACGTAATAGGTGTCGACGCTCGGATTCTTGCCGTCATCGGGATTCCACCGATAGACCTTGAACTCGCGAAGCTCGGCCGCGCCCGCGGGCTTCGGCCAGGTCTTGCCGCCTGAAATCTTGGAATTCTTTGGAAGTGCGAATTCAACCATAAGTCCTGCCTCTGGTTTTCCGCGTCATTGCCGGGCTTCACCCGGCGATCCATCCCTTTTCGAAAGATGGATGCGCGGGTCATCAGGTTTGAAGACGTCGCTTCGCGCCCTTTGCCCGCGCATGACGAGCCCTGATCAATACACGCGCGCCTTCGGCGGGATGTACTGCACGTCGTTGGTCATGGTGTAGTTGTGAACCGGGCGGTACTCGATCCTGACCTTGCCGGCATCGTCCAGCCAGGCCAGCGTGTGCTTCATCCAGTTCTTGTCGTCGCGTTCGGAAAAGTCCTCGCGGGCATGGGCGCCGCGGCTCTCGGTGCGGTTGGCGGCCGAGTTCATCGTCACCACCGCCTGCGAGATCAGATTGTCGAATTCGAGCGTCTCGACGAGGTCCGAATTCCACACCAGCGAGCGGTCCGACACGCCGATGTCGGTGATGCCGCTGTGGACCTTCGCGATCAGATTCTGGCCCTCGCTCAGGACATCGCCGGTGCGGAACACCGCGCAATTGTTCTGCATGACGTGCTGCATGCCCTCGCGCAGCTTCGCGGTCGGCGTGCCGCCGGAGGCGTAGCGGAAATGGTCGAGGCGGCCGAGCGCCATCTCGGCCGAGTTCGCCGGCAGCTCCGGCTGCTTGCCGTTCGGCGTGAGCTTCTCGGCGAGACGAAGCGCGGCGGCGCGGCCGAACACGACGAGGTCGATCAGCGAGTTGGAACCGAGGCGGTTGGCGCCGTGCACGGAGACGCAGGCGGCTTCGCCGATCGCCATCAGGCCCGGGATCACCGCGTTGTCGTCGCCGTCCTTCTTGGTCAGGACTTCGCCGTGATAGTTCGTTGGAATGCCGCCCATGTTGTAGTGCACGGTCGGCACGATCGGGATCGGCTCGCGCGTCACGTCGACATTGGCGAAGATCTTTGCCGATTCCGAGATGCCCGGCAGGCGCTCGGCCAGCACGGCGGGATCGAGATGGTCGAGATGCAGGAAGATGTGGTCCTTCTTCTTGCCGACGCCGCGGCCCTCGCGGATCTCGATGGTCATCGCGCGCGAGACGACGTCGCGGGAGGCGAGGTCCTTCGCCGACGGCGCGTAGCGCTCCATGAAGCGCTCGCCCTCGGAGTTGACGAGATAGCCGCCTTCGCCGCGCGCGCCTTCGGTAACGAGACAGCCCGAACCGTAGATGCCGGTCGGGTGGAACTGCACGAACTCCATGTCCTGCAAAGGCAGGCCCGCGCGCAGCACCATGCCGCCGCCGTCGCCGGTGCAGGTGTGCGCCGAGGTGCAGGACGCATAGGCGCGGCCATAGCCGCCGGTCGCGAGAATGACGGTCTGGGCGCGGAAGCGGTGCAGCGTCCCGTCGTCGAGCTTGAGCGCGATGACGCCGCGGCAGGTGCCCTGGTCGTCCATGATCAGGTCGATGGCGAAGAACTCGATGAAGAACTCGGCCGCATGGCGCAGCGACTGGCCGTACATCGTATGCAGCATGGCGTGGCCGGTGCGGTCGGCGGCGGCGCAGGTGCGCTGTGCCTGGGCCTTGCCGAACTCGGTGGTCATGCCGCCGAACGGACGCTGGTAGATCTTGCCGTCCTCAGTGCGCGAGAACGGCACGCCCCAATGCTCGAGCTCGTAGACCGCCTCGGGCGCGTTGCGCACCATGTATTCGATCGCGTCCTGGTCGCCGAGCCAGTCCGACCCCTTCACGGTGTCGTACATGTGCCAGCGCCAGTCGTCCTTGTGCATGTTGCCGAGCGAGGCGGAGATGCCGCCCTGCGCCGCAACGGTGTGTGAGCGGGTCGGAAACACCTTGGTGATGCAGGCGGTGCGCAGGCCGGCCTCGCTGCAGCCGACCACGGCGCGCAGGCCCGCACCGCCGGCGCCCACCACGACGACGTCGTAGGTGTGGTCTTCGATCGGGTAGGCTTTGCCGTTGGTGGCGGGAGCGCCGTTGCCCTTGCCATTGATCTCAGCGGCCATGGGTTACACTCCGGAGGAAAGTTTCAGGATCGCGTAGGTCGAGGCGAGCGCCACGGCGACCGAGAAGAAATTGTTGAGCATGATCGCGGTGAGCTTCAGCTTCTCGTTATGGACATAGTCCTCGATCACCACCTGCATGCCGATCTTCATGTGCCAGGCGCTGGCGAAGATGAAGAGGAGCAGGATCACCGCAACGGGAATGGAACTCAGGGTCTGCGCAGCGTAGACTTGGTTGCGGCCGAGCAGCATGACGATGATCACCAGCGCCGGGATGATCAGCAGCGTCATCGCAACGCCGGTGATGCGCTGGCGCCAGAAATCGGACGTGCCGGAATGCGCGGCGCCGAGATTGCGGACGCGGCCGAGCGGCGTGCGCATCGAGGGGCGCTTCGGAGAGCCGTGGGATTCGTCGAAACTCATCGGCCGCCTCCGTTCGCATAGGCGATGATCCAGATCAGCACCGTCAGCGCGATGCCGCCGATCAGGGCGCCCCAGGTCAGTGCTTCGCGCTCGTTGGGTTTGAAGCCGTAGCCGAGGTCCCAGACGAAATGCCGGATGCCGCTGAGCATGTGGTGCATCAGGGCCCAGGTGTAGCCGAACACGATCAGCCGGCCGATGATGCTGCCGGCAAAGGCCTGCACGTGGGCGTAGGCGGTCGGGCCGGAGGCCGCGGCAACCAGCCACCAGACCAGCAGCAGCGTGCCGACATAGAGGGCGATGCCGGTGGCACGGTGAACGATGGAGAGCGCCATCGTCAGGGTCCACCGATAGGTTTGGATGTGCGGCGAAAGCGGTCGTTCGATCCGTGCGGTCATGGGCGGCTTTTGATGTTTGTTGCGGCCCAGCAGGGCACGCGGGGATCGCGAAAGGGTCGGCTCTATTTACGGAGTCGATTGGGCCTGCGCAATCACCAAATCGCCATAAATCGAACGCGCGTTCAGCTCTATGGCCTTGATGAAACAGGGTCAATCCCCGTTCTGGTATACCAGAAGGCAGGTCCGCCAACGAACAAATGATCTCAAGATCACTTCTTGTGCCGTGCTGCGAGACACATTGAAATTACTATTGGAATGCCTCTAATGCACGGGGTCGCCGCCCTGGGCCGCCGCTGACGCAGCCCTGCCCCTGATTCCCCGGCTCGAGTCTCGCACGCGCCCGGCGGCAATGCGCAACGGCGACCGATATGCGCGACCCGCAATCCACCCCCGCCAGCAACCTGGCCTGTCGACCGGATCAAGCAGATCGCCTACTGCTCCGCACAGCAAGTTCCGAGCTGACGTCACGGACGAGCTGCGACCAGTGGGGGGGAGGGGGTTGATTCCTGCTCTTGATCTCAAGGAAATCGTCGAGCTGACCCTGCTGCTGATCGCAACGGGCGCGGCCTCGGGCTTTCTGGCAGGCGTGTTCGGCATCGGCGGCGGCGCCATTCTGGTTCCGGTGTTCTACGAATGCTTTCGCATCGCCGGCGTGCCGCTGGAGGTGCGGATGCCGCTCTGCGTCGGCACCTCGCTCGCCGTGATCATCCCGACCTCGATCCGTTCGTTGCGAGCTCACTACAAGCGGGGCGCGGTCGACATGACGATCCTGCGCGTCTGGTGGCTGCCGATCCTGATCGGTGTCGTCATCGGTAGCGTGGTCGCACGCTATGCGCCGGAGCGGCTGTTCAAGATCGTGTTCGTCGCGGTCGCCTGGTCGGCCGCGGTCCGGCTGATCTTCGCGCGCGAGACCTGGAAACTCGGCGACGATCTGCCGAAGGGTCCATTGATGCGCGTCTACGGCCTCTGCGTCGGTCTGCTCTCGACCTTGATGGGCATCGGCGGCGGCCTGTTCTCGAACCTGCTGATGACGTTCTACAGCCGTCCCATTCATCAGGCCGTCGCAACCTCCTCCGCGCTCGCGGTGCTGATCTCGATTCCCGGCGCGCTCGGCTACATCTATGCGGGCTGGCCGGCGGCGGCGACCTATCCCGGTGTCGCAGCGCTGCAAGTGCCGTTCGCGCTCGGTTATGTCTCGCTGATCGGTGCCGTGCTGGTGATGCCGATGAGCCTCGTCACCGCGCCGCTCGGCGTGAAAGCGGCGCATGCGATGTCGAAGCGCACGCTGGAAGTGGCGTTCGGGTGTTATCTGTTGATCGTCGGCGGCCGGTTTGTGCTGAGCCTGCTGGGCGGGCTGTAGCCGCCACATCCACCGTCATTGCGAGCGAAGCGAAGCAATCCAGGCTGTCTCCGGGGAACGATTCTGGATTGCTTCGCCGCAAGTGCTCCTCGCAATGACGGGGAAGAGAGAAGAGCCCAGAAATCGCAAGGCGGACTGATCCTTCAGTCGCACTTCGCTACCCAACCAATCCCGGAGATTGCCGATGCCTTCGATGCGATCGGAGCCGGAAAGCACCTTCAGGCCGCGATGCTCACTCGGGCCCGGTCTAGGGCGCTATAAGCATCGAGGAGATGATCGTTGATCCGGGCAGCCTGCTCGCGCTGCATGCATTTCCCCAGCCCTGGAGCTTTTGCCCCTACTTCTTCGCGTAAATGTCCTTGTACGTCTCGCGCAGAATGTTCTTCTGCACCTTGCCCATGGTGTTGCGCGGCAGCTCGTCCACGACGAAGACCCGCTTGGGCATCTTGAATTTCGCGAGGCGCCCGTCCAGTCCCTTCAGGACAGTCGCTTCATCGATGCTCGCGCCGGGCTGGCGCACCAGCACCGCGGTGACGCCCTCGCCGAAATCGGCATGGGGCACGCCGATCACCGCGGATTCGACAACGCCGGGCATGGCGTCGATCTCGCTCTCGATCTCCTTGGGGTAGACATTGAAGCCGCCGGAAATGACGAGATCCTTGCCGCGGCCGAGGATGTGGACGTAGCCCTTTGCATCGATCTTGCCGAGGTCGCCGGTGATGAAGAAGCCGTCGGGCCGGAATTCGGCCTTGGTCTTCTCCGGCATGCGCCAATAGCCCTTGAAGACGTTCGGGCCCTTCACCTCGATCATGCCGATCTCGTCGCGCGGCAGCTCTTTCCCCGTTTCGGGATCGGTCACGCGCACGGAGACGCCCGGCAGCGGGAAGCCGACTGCGCCCGGCACGCGCTCGCCGTCGTAGGGGTTTGACGTGTTCATGTTCGTTTCGGTCATACCGTAGCGCTCGAGCACGGCATGTCCCGTGCGCGCCGACCATTCGCGATGGGTATCTGCGAGCAGCGGCGCCGAGCCCGAGATGAACAGGCGCATGTGCTTGGTCGTCTCGTGCGACAGGGCCGGGTTCTGCAGAAGACGCGTGTAGAAGGTCGGTACGCCCATCAGCACCGTCGCGCGTGCCATCAGCTTGATGATCAGGTCCGGATCGAGCTTCGGCAGGAAGATCATCGAGGCCCGCGCGAACAGCGTCACATTCGTCGCCACGAACAATCCGTGCGTGTGATAAATCGGCAGCGCGTGGATCAGCACGTCCTTGTCGGTGAAGCGCCAGTAATCGACCAGCGAGAGCGAGTTCGAGGCGAGATTGTCGTGGCTGAGCATCGCGCCTTTGGAGCGGCCGGTGGTGCCGGAGGTGTAGAGAATGGCAGCGAGGTCGTCGCTCGCGCGCGGCACGGTCGTGAACTCGCTGCCCGCCTTGTCTGCGGCCTCCGTCAGCGAACCCTTGCCGTCAGCCCCGAGCGTCTCGACCTTGGCCTTCACCTTGCCTGCGATCGGCGCGAGCCCTTCCGCCTTCGATGGATCGCAGACCACGAGCGACGGCTCGGCATCGCCGATGAAATAGTCGAGTTCGTTGAGCGTATAGGCCGTGTTCAGCGGTAGATAGACCGCGCCGGCGCGCACTGTGCCGAGATACAGCACGATGTTGGCGACGGACTTCTCCACCTGCACCGCAACGCGGTCCCCGGGTTTCACGCCGCGGGCGGCCAGCACGTTCGCCATCTGCCCGGCGCGTGCGATCAGATCGCCATAGCTGATATGGGCGCCGTCATACGTCTCGATCGCGAGCCGTTTCGGATCGTCCAGGCCGTCGAACAGGCGGGAAAACAGGTTGGCGTTGGCAGCTTGGTTCATGCAACATTCCTCGCCGGCAGAAGCCGGTCAAAACCGAGGGCTGGATTAGCAAAAACCGCCCCGTAGAAGCAACGGAGACAGTTTGCATGTCAAAAAGCGGGAAACGCGTGGCCTGGGTCACGGGTGGCGGCAGCGGGATCGGGGAGGCGGGCGCAGAGGCGCTCGCCGCCGATGGCTGGACGGTGGTGGTGTCCGGCCGTCGCAAGGATGCGCTGGATGCAGTGGTTGCGAAGATCACGAAAGCGGGCGGCGCGGCCGAGGCGATCGCGCTGGACGTGTCCAACGCCGCCGAGGCGCAGAAGGCGGCGGATCAGATCGTCGCCCGACACGGCCGGATCGATCTGCTGGTGAACAACGCCGGCATCAACATCCCCAAGCGCAGCTGGAGGGACATGGAACTGGAAGGCTGGGACAAGCTCGTCCAGGTCAATCTCAACGGCGTGCTCTACTGCATGCGCGCGGTGCTGCCGACGATGCGCAAGCAGCAGGACGGCTCGATCATCAACGTCTCGTCCTGGGCGGGCCGTCATGTCTCGAAGATGCCGGGCCCGGCCTACACCACGACCAAGCATGCGGTGCTGGCTTTGACCCATTCCTTCAACATGGACGAATGCGTCAACGGCCTGCGCGCCTGCTGCCTGATGCCGGGCGAGGTGGCGACGCCGATCCTGAAGCTGCGGCCGGTGGTGCCGAGCGAGGAGGAGCAGGCGAAGATGCTGCAACCCGAGGACTTGGGACGCACCATCGCTTTCATCGCGAGCATGCCGGCGCGCGTCTGCATCAACGAGCTGCTGATCAGCCCGACACACAATCGCGGCTTCATCCAGACGCCGAACAGCAGGGATTGAGACGCAAAGACCGCGCGGCAAAATCTCCTCGTCGTCCCGGGGCGCGACGCAGTCGCGAACCCGGGACCCATAACCACAGGGAGTAGTTTGGCGAAGACTCGGAGTGACCATCTCGTGTCACGACATCTGCCTGGGGCTATGGGTCCCGGATCTGCACTTCGCTTGTCCGGGACGACAGCGGAGCGCGAGAGGTTCGCCAACACGAACATCGCCCCCGATAGTTTCAAGCATCACAAAGAATTTTTCCCCGAAACCGCAACGCAAAGCCTCCCGTAGTTCGGTCCAACGACGGCACTGCTTCATCACCTCAACTGTCGCAGGTGCCGTTGTTGCCAACTCAACGCCGGCCGTCGCCGGCTACGGTTCAATCGGGAGATTCTCCATGTCCAAGCGCATTGCCTATCTTGCTGCCGCCGCCTTCAGCGCCCTCGCCATCACCGCGACCGTCGTCGCGCCTGTTAGCGCCGAGGAAAAGACCGTCATGGTCGGCGGCGCCGCGATGTACCCGTCCAAGAACATCGTCCAGAACGCGGTCAACTCGAAGGATCACACCACGCTGGTGGCGGCGGTGAAGGCGGCCGGCCTGGTGCCGACGCTGGAAGGCAAGGGCCCGTTCACGGTGTTCGCGCCCACCAACGCGGCTTTCGGCAAGCTGCCGGCCGGCACCGTCGACAACCTCGTCAAGCCCGAGAACAAGGCGACGCTGACCAAGATCCTCACCTATCACGTCGTGCCCGGCAAGCTCGCGGCCGCCGACCTCTCCGACGGCAAGAAGCTGAAGACCGCCGAGGGCGAGGAGCTGACGGTCAAGAAGCAGGACGGCAAGGTCTGGATCGTCGACGCCAAAGGCGGCACCTCGATGGTGACGATCTCCAACGTCAACCAGTCGAACGGCGTGATCCATGTGGTCGACACTGTGCTGATGCCGGCGACGTAACACCACGCGATCCTGTTTCTTCCCCGAGCAGGATGCTTCCAGACCGCGAGCCGGGGATACCCGGCTCGCTTTTTTGTGACCACAATAGCCTCGCGGTATCGATTCCATGGCGGACAGGGCGTAACGAAAACCGAAATACAGGCGTATAATTGCCATCGCACGGACCTTCAGGACGGAACCATCATGGCGAGCCTCACAGTCACCGACGAGCAGGTCGGAGCCACCCCGGCCAAAGTCATCCAGCCGGCCTGGGTCCGGATCATGCACTGGATCAACGCGCTTGCCATGATCCTGATGATCCTGTCGGGCTGGCAGATCTACAACGCCTCGCCGCTGTTCGACTTCCGCTTCCCGCGCGAATACACGCTCGGCGGCTGGCTCGGCGGCGGCCTGCTCTGGCATTTTGCCGCGATGTGGCTGCTGATGATCAACGGACTCGCCTATCTCATCACCGGTCTCGCCACCGGACGCTTCCGAAAAAAGCTGCTGCCGATCACGGCGTCCGGCGTGCTTCACGACGTCAGGGCCGCGCTGACCTTCAAGCTCGGCCATGACGATCTCACCGTCTACAATTACGTGCAGCGCCTGCTCTATGCCGGCATCATCGTGGTTGGTGTGCTGATCGTGCTCTCCGGCCTTGGAATGTGGAAGCCGGTGCAGCTCTATTATCTCGTGATGCTGTTCGGCGATTATCCGACCGCCCGCTATGTGCACTTCTTCTGCATGGCCGCGATCTGTGTGTTCCTTGTCATCCACGTTCTGCTTGCGCTGCTGGTGCCGAAGAGCCTGCGCGCCATGATCATCGGCCGCTGAGGAGGAGACTATGGCGAAGCGTCCGTTCCTGATTCCCGGCGTCGACAGGCGGCTCCTGATCAAGGATTCCCTCAAGACGATGCCAGATGTCACCCGCCGCCGCTTCATTGCGGGCGGCGCCAGCCTGGGCGCGCTGACGCTGCTCACCGGCTGCGACGTCATCGACTCCTCCTCGGCCGAAACCATGCTCGCCAAGGTCTCGAAGTTCAACGACGCCGTGCAGGCGTGGATGTTCAATCCCGACGCGCTGGCGCCGACCTTCCCGGAGAGCGCGATCACGAAGCCGTTCCCGTTCAACGCCTACTACGATCTCGACGACGCGCCGGACATCGACGGCAAAGACTGGAAGCTCGAAGTGCGCGGCCTCGTCGACAACAAGAAGTCCTGGACGCTGGATGAACTCTATCAATTGCCGCAGGTCACGCAGATCACCCGCCACATCTGCGTGGAGGGCTGGAGCGCGATCGGCAGCTGGACCGGCACGCCCTTGCGCGATTTCCTGAAACTGATCGGCGCAGACACGCGCGCTCAATATGTCTGGTTCCAGTGCGCCGACAAGGATGGCTACAACTCGCCGCTCGACATGCGCAGCGCGCTGCATCCGCAGACCCAGATGACGTTCAAATATGCGAACGATATCTTGCCGCGCGCCTACGGTTTCCCGATGAAGATCCGCGTGCCCACCAAGCTCGGCTTCAAGAATCCGAAATACGTGGTCTCGATGGAAGTCACCAACGACTACAAGGGCGGTTATTGGGAAGACCAGGGCTACAATTCGTTCAGCGGGAGCTGAGAGGGCGAATAGCGAATAGGGGCGAGGCCGATTCTATCGCTACTCGCTACTCACTGTTCGCCTTCGGCCCCACCTTCCTCTGGCACAGCGCCGCCACGGCACCCAGCGCCAGCAGCGCCGCCGACACGTTCAGCGCGTAGCTCAGGCTGCCCAGCGCATCCGTGATCGCGCCGACTGCGATCGGACCGAGCGTCTGGCCGACGCCGAACGAGATCGTCATCGCCGCGATCGCGGTCGGCCACACCTCTGGCGGATAGTTGAAGCGCACGAAGGCCGTGGTTGAGCCGACCACGGCGAAGAAAGCGACACCGAACACGACCGCCGACACCGCAAGCCATGCCGGCGAATGCCCGAGCATCGGCAGCGCTGCTCCCAGCGCGTTGGTGCCGAGGATGATGGCGGTGGCGAGTCCACCCCGATCGAGCGCCAGCACACCGCGCCAGGCCCAGGGGGTCACGAACGCGCTCAGACCGATCAGGCCCCAGAACGCGGCCTGCGCCGCGGCCCCGCCGCCGCCGTCCCGCACATAGGCGATCATGAAGGTCATGTAGGCGATGTAGCCGGCGCCGAACAGGAAGTAGCCGGCGAGGTAGATCAGCACGGGTCGGATCGCGAAGGAGGCGTGGCCGCCTTCCGAGAAACGCACGCCGCTCTCGATGCGGATCAGAAAAAGGGGAATCGTCATCGCGATGGACAGCAGCGTCAGCGCCCACCACACGATCCACCACGAGCCGGAGCCGAAATATTGCAGCGTGAACGGGGAGATCAGCCCCGAGGCCAGAATGCCGATGCCGGGTCCGGCATAGAACAGGCTCAGCAGGAAATTGGCCCGCTCGGGGCGCGACTGCGCGATGGTCGCAGCCAGCGCGCCGCCGGCGACGAAGCCGGCCGCGGCGCCGAGGCCCAGCACGAGGCGCGCGAGGCTCAGCGCGACGAAATTTCCCGTCAGGGCGCACGTGGCGAGCGCGGCGACGCAGGCCAAAGTTCCGCCGCGGATCGCCGCCGACCAGCCGACGCGCTGGATCAGCCGGGACGCCATCAGCGCGCCCGCGAGATAGCCGACCGCGTTGATGGTGTTCATGAAACCGGCAGCCGAGTAGGACCAGCCGAGGTTCTCCCGCATGTCGGGCAGCACCAAAGCATAGGCGAAGCGGCCGATGCCGAGCCCGACCGTCGCCGCCAGCGACAGTGTCAGGATCAGCCGCGCGGGATGCGCGTAGGGCGGGCGGTCAGGGGCGTGCAAGGGGTGCTCCGGCCGGCGCAGTGTGGCAGGCCCTGCTCGTCTTGCACAGCGGCGCGGCGGCAATGGTGTCTTGCCAAGCGCGCAACGCCGCTCTAGCACTCCGGCCATCCGTCATTCCGGGGCGCGCGAGCTATGGTGCGCAATTGCGCACCTGAGAATCCATTTCCCCGCCTGCGCTGTGGCCTGATGGATTCCGGGCTCGCTCGCTTTGCGCGCGCCCCGGAATGACGAGAGAGGATCGAAGAGGACACGACCATGGCGACCCACAAACTGCTGCTGCTCCCCGGCGACGGTATCGGCCCCGAAGTGATGGGCGAGGTGAAGCGGCTGATCGACTGGCTCAATTCGGCCGGGATCGCCAGGTTCGAGACCGACACCGGCCTCGTCGGCGGCTCCGCCTATGACGCGCACAAGGTCTCGATCTCCGAGGGCGACATGGCCAAGGCCAAGGAGGCCGACGCCGTGATCTTCGGCGCGGTCGGCGGTCCGAAATGGGATGCCGTTCCTTACGAGGTGCGCCCCGAAGCCGGCCTGCTGCGCCTGCGCAAGGACCTCGCGCTGTTCGCCAACCTCCGCCCCGCCGTGTGCTACCCGGCGCTGGCGGACGCTTCGAGCCTGAAGCGTGAGGCGGTCGAGGGGCTCGACATCATGATCGTGCGCGAGCTCACCGGCGGCGTCTATTTCGGCGAGCCCAAGACCATCACCGATCTCGGCAACGGCCAGAAGCGCGCGATCGACACCCAGGTTTACGACACCTATGAGATCGAGCGCATCGGCCGCGTCGCCTTCGAGCTTGCCAGGAAGCGCAAGAACAAGGTGACCTCGATGGAGAAGCGCAACGTCATGAAGTCGGGCGTGCTCTGGAACGAGGTCATGACCCAGGTCCACAAGCGCGAATATCCTGATGTCACGCTCGAGCATCAGCTGGCCGATTCCGGCGGCATGATGCTGGTGAAGTGGCCGAAGCAGTTCGACGTCATCGTCACCGACAACCTGTTCGGCGACATGCTGTCCGACATCGCGGCGATGCTGACGGGCTCGCTCGGCATGCTGCCGTCGGCCTCGCTCGGCGAGGTCGACGTCAAGAGCAAGAAGCGCAAGGCGCTGTACGAGCCGGTGCACGGCTCGGCGCCCGACATCGCAGGCAAGGGACTCGCCAATCCGATCGCGATGATCTCGTCCTTCGGCATGGCGCTGCGCTATTCCTTCGACATGGGCGATCTCGCCGACAAGGTCGATGCTGCGATCGCCGCGGTGCTCGCCAGTGGTCTGCGCACCGCCGACATCAAGTCGGAAGGCACCACGTCCGCTTCCACCACGCAGATGGGCGAAGCGATCCTGAAGGAATTGCAGAAGCTGCACGCGTAAGCGGCGGCGTCATTCCGGGGCGATGCGCAGCATCGAACCCGGAGCGACGTGTCCCAAACAAAAAGGCCGGGCGAGAGCCCGGCCATTTGATTCGCGACGTCCGTTCAGTACAGCGGGAAGGTCTGCGGGTAGCCGCCGACATCCTGCGGCGGCGAGAGCGGCTGGCGATCGATCGGACGGTTCAGGTTCTCGCGGGCGAAGGACGGATAGCCCACCGCCGGCGGGAAGGCGTAGTCGGTGAACTTGCGGTCGCCCGGATTAACCTCGGTGCCGCCGTCGAGCCAGGAGCGCTTGCTCACGTAGATGCGGGTGCGGCCCTGCTGATAGACGGCATTGGGACCGCTCGGGCCGTAATAGGGGCGGCCCCGCTCGTCATAATAGCGCTTGGTCTTGGTGTCGGCCGAGGCCGGAGTCGCGAACGCGATGGCAATTGCGGCGCCCGCCGCAAGCAATGTCGCCAGTTTGTTCGCGGCAGAAAATTTCGAGCTCATCACGTCCCCTTCAGGCGGCACGCCGCCAGTCGATTTCACCCCATACTAGCCCGGCGGGGGTGACCGCAACTAGGTCAATTGGGTCACACCGGCCCGGAATAATCGGGCGCGCCGTCAAAAGTTGCATCAATACCAGCCACTTGAGCTTGATGCGGCTCAAAGCGTCCCGCGCAATTGCGCGTTCGCATGACCGAGCAGCCAGTCCGCCGCAGCCGCGGGGTCACAGCCGCGGCGCTTGAGCTCGGCACGGGCGAACAATTCCGCCAGCTTCGGCTCATTGCCGGACGTGAGCAGCGTCAGCCGGTTCAGCGTGCAGGCGATGGCCGCGCGCCGGGCGGGCAGGGTGTCGCCCCGGCAGGAGAAGCCGGAGATCTGCAGGGCAGGTTCTTCGCTGCGCTTGAGGTAGCCGAGGCACGCCCGCTCACCCTCCATCGTTCCGGTTGGCCGGAACAGGGCGACCGGGCCGAACTTGGTGTCGATCAAGCCGGCCAGCTCGAACGGAGTGGACGCCTCCGCGCCCATCTGGACGGCCAGATCCGCCGTTGCCGGACGCGCCACGTCGAATTCGGCGCCTTCCCGGTAAACCTCGAGCTCGGCCACGGGCTTGCCCGCCGCGTCGGCCCAGCGCAGCACATCCTTGCGGCCGCCTTCGGGGTGCCGCAGGATGGTATAAGACATTGTTTTGTCAGCCGAATCGAATCGGCTGAGGGTGAAGGCCGGATGCGAGCGGCCGGCGACGCCCCAGCCCGGCCTCGGAGCCGGCTGATCGCCCCGAAGCTCGGGCAGATGGCCGAGTGCGGCAACGCCCAGGATGGCAAACAGGGCGAGCGCCCCCACATAGGCAATCAGGTGCGCCAGCGTGCCGACGACCTCGTCGGCGAAAGCTAGAAGCGTCAGATGGATCTGAGTGGGGCTTACGGCCGTGCTGGCCTCAGGCGACTGCATCCACGGCCTTCAGGCATGGTCCAACGTTGTCTTGAGGCCGGTTCTCGCATAGAAGCGCTGCTCTTCCTGTTTAAGCGTCAGCTGCAGGAACGGGCTTTTTCGTCGGAGAGTGAACGATGGGTTACAAAGTCGCAGTCGTCGGCGCGACCGGCAATGTCGGTCGGGAAATGCTCAACATCCTGGACGAGCGCAAATTCCCCGCGGACGAGGTCGTGGCCCTGGCGTCGCGCCGCAGCGTCGGCGTCGAGGTGTCCTATGGCGACCGCACCCTGAAGGTCAAAGCGCTCGAGCATTACGACTTCTCCGACGTCGACATCTGCCTGATGTCGGCCGGCGGCGCGGTGTCGAAGGAATGGTCGCCGAAGATCGGCGCCGCCGGCGCCGTCGTGATCGACAATTCCTCCGCCTGGCGCATGGATCCGGATGTGCCGCTGATCGTGCCGGAGGTGAACGCAGGCGCGACCGAGGGCTTCAAGAAGAAGAACATCATCGCCAACCCGAACTGCTCGACCGCCCAGCTCGTGGTCGCGCTCAAGCCGCTGCACGACAAGGCGACGATCAAGCGCGTCGTGGTCTCGACCTATCAGTCGGTGTCGGGCGCCGGCAAGGACGCCATGGACGAATTGTTCTCGCAGACCAAGGCCGTCTACACCAATGACGAGCTGGTCGCGAAGAAGTTTCCCAAGCGCATCGCCTTCAACGTCATCCCCCACATCGACGTCTTCATGGAGGACGGCTACACCAAGGAAGAGTGGAAGATGATGGCGGAGACCAAGAAGATCCTTGATCCCAAGATCAAGCTCTCCGCGACCTGCGTGCGCGTGCCCGTGTTCGTCGGCCACTCCGAGGCCGTCAACATCGAGTTCGAGAATCCGATCAGCGCGGACGAAGCCCGCGAGATCCTGCGCAAGGCGCCCGGCTGCCTCGTCATCGACAAGCAGGAGCCCGGCGGCTACGCGACGCCGTACGAGGCGGCCGGCGAGGACGCCACCTATATCAGCCGCATCCGCGAGGACGCGACGGTGGAGAATGGCCTCGTGCTCTGGTGCGTGTCCGACAATCTGCGCAAAGGCGCCGCGCTCAACGCGATCCAGATCGCGGAAGTGCTGATCAACCGCAAGCTGATCAGCGCGAAGCAGAAGGCGGCGTGAGAGGTGGCGAGTAGGGAGTAGCGAATGGCGAATGGAGTTCCCCATTCGCTACTCGCCATTCCCTATTCGCCGTTTGCCTTCTTGAATTCCTTCGACGCCTTGTCCAGCACGAACAGCGACCCCTCCGCGACGCCGAAATAGGCGCCGTGGGTCTGCATATGGCCGCTCTCCACGGCCTTGCGCACGAACGGAAAGGTCATCAGGTTTTCCAGGCTGCGGAACACCGCGGCCTTCTCGATGCGCTCGACGAACTGCGCCATGGTCTCGTGATCGCGCTGCTCGACCACTTCGCCCGGCTTGATGAACATCTGCATCCAGCGGCCGATGAAGTCGCCGGGCGTCAGCGGCTCGATCTTGTCGACGAAGGCGCGGATGCCGCCGCATTGCGCGTGGCCGAGGATGACGATGTGCTTCACCTTCAGCACCGTCACCGCATATTCCAGCGCAGCCGAGACACCATGGGCGTTGCCGTCGGGCTGATACACCGGCACCAGATTGGCGATGTTGCGCACGACGAACAATTCGCCCGGGCCGACGTCGAAGATCACCTCGGGCGAGACGCGGCTGTCGCAGCAGCCGATCACCATCACTTCCGGGGCCTGTCCCTTCACCGACAGTTCGCGATAGCGGGTCTGCTCGGTCGGCAGCCGCTGGGTGGCGAAGGCCTTGTAGCCTTCCAGCAAATGCTTCGGGAATGTCATCATACCTATGCCTAATCATAGACCGCAGGGGCGAACAAGCCTTTCGAACGGGCAGGCCAAGTGCTATCCGCTCAGCCGGAAGAGAGACGAGGAAGGAACGCTCGCATGACCCGCCCGCGCCGCAGCCATCTGTTCATGCCCGGCTCCAACCCCCGGGCGCTGGAAAAGGCGCGCAATCTCGCCGCCGACGGCTTGATCCTCGATCTGGAAGACTCGGTCGCCCCCGAGGCCAAGGCAGCGGCCCGCGACGGCATCGCCGCTGCGATCGCGGCCAAGGGCTTTGGCAAGCGCGAGATTTTGATCCGGACCAACGCACTCGACACGCCCTGGTGGGTCGATGACGTCGCGATGGCCGCCAAGGCTTCGCCCGACGGAATCCTGGTTCCAAAAGTTTCAAGCATTGAAGATCTCGGGACGATCGGCCGCAAGCTGGCCGAGCTGGGCGCCGCGCCGACCGTGAAGGTCTGGGCCATGATCGAGACCGCGCGCGCCGTGCTGCATGCCGAGGAGCTGGCTGCCGCTGGGCGCGATCCATCGTGCCGCCTCTCCGGCTTCGTGTTCGGCCCGAACGACATCTCGCGCGAGACGCGGATCAAGATGCTGCCGGGCCGCGCCGCGATGATCCCGATGATCACCCACTGCATCCTGGCGACGCGCGCCCACGGCCTCGAGATCCTCGATGGCCCCTACAGCGACATCGCCAATCCCGACGGCTTCGCTACCGAATGCGCGCAAGGCCGCGATCTCGGCTTCGACGGCAAGACCCTGATCCACCCTTCGCAGATTGATGCCTGCAACGCGATCTTCACGCCACCCGAAGAAGAGATCGCGCGCGCCCGAAAGATCATCGCCGCGTTCGAGCTGCCCGAGAACGCATCGCGCGGCGCGATCCGTCTTGACGGCGCGATGGTCGAGCGCCTGCACGCCGACATGGCCCGGCGCACGATCGATATCGCGGACGCGATCGCGGCGATGGGGAAGGGCTGAAAAAGGAACGTCTCGCTCCTCGCGGGCTGCGCAGCGGCATTGCTGCCGTCTATGGGCTGCGACTACTTTCGCCTCGCGTTCTTCAGAGTCTCCGACGGCAGCTCGCCGATCGCCCGCCGATACTCGGATGCGAAGCGGCCGAGATTTCGGAAGCCGCATTTGAAGGCCACGGCGAGCACGCTGGTCTGCTCGTCGGGCCGGCGCAGCAGCTCTGCCGCGTGCTGAAGCCGGACGCGCCGCGCGAACTGGCCGGGCGATCCTCGCCCGGTATCTGAGAACTCCCGGAAGACAGTCCGCACGCTCACGTTGGCGATCTCCGCGATCCTTTCCAGATCGAGGGGTTCGTTCCAATGCGCCTCGATGTAGGACTCGACGAGGTCGATCACGGTCCGGTTGGCGCTCGGGGCGGAGCGCTGAAGCCGATCGGAAAAATTGTGCCGGTGCGCCAGGAGAATTCGGACCATCAGCGCCCGCTCGAGCTCGGCGATAGCGATGGGTGAGTAGTCCTGTCCGAATCTTTCCAGCTCCTCCGCCAACCTGAAGACTTCCTGCCGCACATGCGTCATGACCGCAGGATCGCCTTCGTCCCCGACGAAGCGCAGCTTCATGTCGCTGCCGTCGCCGATCATGATCTTCAGCAAGCGCTCCAGCGCGGCGGCATCTATCCTCACCACCAGCTGCCGGTAGCCCGGCGCGAAGTCGAGATCGAGCCTGGCGTCTCCGGAGATGATTGGGCTCCAGGCTTCGATCGGCTGGCTATTTCCATTGGTGCTGAACCGCGCTCCTCCCTGGATGGAGAAGAACTGGCGGAGGATCTGCGATTCAGGAAAGGAAAGCGATGCCGCTCCGTCGTAGGCGCAGAAGGCGAGGCCCATCGAATTCAAGCGGGCAAGATTGGCCTGGATGCCGAACGCGTTGTCATGCGTGTCGAAGCGGTCGGCGCCATACACCGCGAACAGGCGGTCGCGCGCGAACTCGCTGTCGCGCGAACGAAGTAAAGGATAGCGGTCAAGATAAGAGACGGCGCCCAAATCAGATTCCTAAAACGTTCAAACTACTGAATCCGAATCGCAGCGCTACCAATTTCAGATTGCATGTAACGTCGTGCAGGCGCGGCTGGATTTTTGCGCGAAGCATGTCCGTTGAATTACTGCTGCGGCGAAATGTCCACGCGCTGGGCGTAGGTGCGGTCGCCGGCCTTTCGCCGGCCGGTCCGTCGCACCAGCGGTACATCGATGCTGCCACCGCGGCCGCTTTGCCGAATTGCGATAGTGGTCTTAGGGCCACCTTCGCGGATTCTTGGCCGCTGCCATCCGCGACAGGCTCGCGCGTCGCTGTCAGGTTAATCGTCCTGGCAAAATCCGGCCATTGTGTCTTCGATCGGACAAACACTCTGATAATTCGATTCAGATACCTCCTTGGTGCACGAGGATGGCGTGTCGGACGAGAACTCGGCCCTCACCAAATCCTGGCAACAGACATGAATGCTGAAGCCGCCTCGCGCGAACGCGCTGCGAGCGGGAGCATCACTTTCGGAGCAGGTATAATGTTCGGTCGCAGATCCCACGGCGATGCGCAGGCGCAGATTGATGCGATCGGCCGTTCGCAGGCCATGATCACGTTCAACACGGACGGTACGATCGTCACAGCCAACAAGCATTTCCTGGACTTGCTCGGATACGGCCTCGACCAGATCCAGGGCAAGCATCACTCCATGTTCGTGCCGGCCGATCAGCGCGACGGCGCAGATTACCAGGCCTTCTGGGCGGCACTGCGCCGCGGTGAATGCAGGGCCGGCGAATTCAAGCGCATCGCCAATGGCGGCCGAGAGATCTGGATCGAGGCGTCGTACAACCCGGTGCTCGACGATGCCGGCAAGCCCGTCAAGATCGTCAAGATCGCCACCGACATCACCGCCAAGAAGATTCGCGGTTTGACCGAGGCCTCCAAGATCGCCGCTATCAGCCGCGCTCAGGCCGTCATCGAGTTCAAGCTCGACGGCACCATCGTCACCGCCAACGAGAATTTCTGCAAGGCGCTCGGCTTTTCGCTGGCGGAGATCGAGGGCAAGCATCACAGCCTGTTCATGCCGCCGCAAGCCCGCGACAGCGCGGCCTACCGCGAGTTCTGGGAGAAGCTCAACCGCGGTGAATACCAGGCCGGCGAGTACAAGCGCATCGGCAAGGGCGGCCGCGAGGTGTGGATTCTCGCTTCCTACAATCCGCTGCTCGACGAGACCGGCAAGCCGTTCGGCGTCGTCAAGTTCGCAACCGACGTCACTGCGGAGAAGCTGAAGAACGCCGATCTCGCCGGTCAACTCGCGGCCATCGACAAGGCCCAGGCCGTCATCGAGTTCAACATGGACGGCACGATCATCGCCGCCAACGCCAACTTTCTTGCCACGCTCGGCTATTCGCTGGCCGAGATCAAGGGCAAGCATCACAGCATGTTCGTCGAGCCCAGCGAGCGCGACAGCGTCGCCTATCGGGAGTTCTGGGCCGCCCTCAATCGCGGCGAGTACCAGTCGGCCGAGTACAAGCGCATCGGCAAGGGCGGCAAGGAGGTCTACATCCAGGCCTCCTACAATCCGATCCTCGATCTCAATGGCAAGCCGTTCAAGGTCGTGAAGTACGCCACCGACACCACAAAACAGGTTCTGGTCCGCATGGGCAACGAGCGCGTCCGCGCCATGATGGAATCGGTTGCCGCCGGCTCCGAGGAGCTCAACGCGTCGGTGCGGGAGATTTCCGAGGCCATGACCAAGTCGCGCGAGACCGCGATGGGCGCAGTGGAGCAGGTCTCCTCTGCCGACGCGCAGGCAGGCGATGAGCGGCATCGTCGAGATGATCAACAACATCACGGGGCAGATCAACCTGCTCGCGCTCAACGCCACGATCGAGTCCGCGCGCGCCGGCGAGGCAGGCCGGGGCTTTGCGGTGGTCGCATCCGAGGTGAAGGGCCTTGCCAACCAGGCCAAGCAGGCCACCGACAAGATCGCTCAGGAGATCGGCAGCCTGAACCAGATCTCGGGGGATGTTGTCGGCTCCCTGAATGCGATCAAGCAGGCGATCAACAATGTCAGCGAGTACGTGACGTCGACCGCCGCTGCGATCGAGGAACAGAGCACGGTGACGAACGAGATGTCGACCAGCATGCAGCGTGCTGCGGCAGAGGCCGCTGCCATGGCGAACCGGGCCTGATCAGTCCGGCTGCGTCCTCGGAGCATCCTGCCATCTGAGCGGCGGGGTGACCGGGGACGATATGAGAAGCACGCCGTGTTGCGTTGCGGTAGAGCAGCCGTTCGCGGCTCGACCGACCGACGCTGACGATCTCGTCCCGGGTCTCCCCCGGACCGGATCTGCCGGTTGCTGCGCACTGCAGCTGCCGCTGGCTCGTTATGCGGACATTGCTGTGATCCAGGTCACACATTCCGCAGAGTTGCTCCGATAAATTTGCGTCGCTTAAATGCTGCTTTCAGTCCCCCGGTCATAACGAGTGGGAATTCGCATGCTTCGCAAATTCATCTATTGCCTTGCACTCCTTGTTCTCGCTGGTCCCGCTGCCGCTATTGACCGCGTCAGAGGCGACGCGAACCCGGCGATTGCTGCTGCGTCGGATGCCATACGGCGAGATCCCAGGGACGCGAACGCCTATTACAATCGCGGGAATGCCTATGCCGCGAGCGGCGATAACGAGCGCGCCATAGCCGATTACACCGCGGCGATCCGACTCGATCCGGCGCACGCGAACGCCTACTACAACCGAGGCAACGGCTACAGCAACAAGGGCGACAACGATCGCGCCATCGCCGACTACACGGCCACGATCCGGCTCGATCCGGCCTATGCGAATGCCTACTACAACCGAGGCAACGCCTTCAGCAACAAGGGCGACAGGGATCGCGCCATTGCCGATTATGCCGAAGTGATCCGCCTGCAGCCCGCGAATGCGAACGCGTATTTCAACCGAGGGAACGCCTACGCCAGCAAGGGCGATACGGACCGAGCCATTGCCGACTACACGGACGTGATACGCGTCGATCCCGCTTATGCCAACGCCTACGTCAATCGCGGGCTGGCTTATGAGAAGCGCGGCGATTTCGCCAAAGCCAGGGCTGACTTCAATGCCACGCTGGGATTGCGGCATGGTGTCACCAAATGGGCCCAGGACAAGGCGCGCGAGCGGCTTGCCGTCCTGCCTTCACCGCGGCCGTCGACAATACTGGTCGAGAAACCCAGCGCCGCCCCGGCCGTCGTAACGTCCGACGCGTCGACGGGAGACCGTCGCATCGCTCTCGTCATCGGCAATTCGGCTTACGAGAACGTCGCCGCGCTTCCGAACCCCGTCCGCGACGCAAGCCTCGTCGCCGATGTCTTGAAGCTCACCGGGTTCGAATCTGTGACGCTCGTGACCAATCTCCGCAAGGATGCCTTGGTGAGCGCCTTGCGCGAGTTCGCGGCTCGTGCGGAAACGGCGGATTGGGCCGTCGTGTATTATGCCGGACATGGCATGGAGGTCGGGGGCGTCAATTATCTCATTCCGATCGATGCCAGGATCGCGGCCGATCGCGAAATCGGATTCGAAGCCGTCCCGGTTGATCAGGTCCTCAATGCGGCAGAGCGCGCCAGGAAGCTGCGCCTCGTCATCCTCGATGCCTGCCGCGACAACCCGTTCGCGGCCCAGATGAAGCGCACGATGACGGTGGCGTCGCGTTCGGTGTCGCGAGGTCTTGCGCCGGTCGAGCCGGAGGCGGGCACGCTGGTGGTTTACGCCGCCAAGGACGGCGAGACCGCGCTCGACGGTGACGGGAGCAACAGTCCGTTCGCGGCAGCGTTCGTCAAGAATCTTCCGACGCCGGGCCTCGAAGTCCGCAGGCTGTTCGACTTCGTTCGCGACGACGTCATGGAAGCGACCGGCCGCAGGCAAAAGCCGTTCAGCTACGGCTCGATCTCCGGCCGGCAGGACTTCTATTTCGTGGCCGGCAAATGACGCCGCAGGAGCTGCGGCTCAGCGCGGCGCGAGATCGGCGCGATTGAGCGAATCCAGCGTCGAGGCATTTGCGCAATAGCCGTGGTAATTCTCCGCAGCGGTGCCGTCGGCGAGATCGCGGTCGCACTGGCCCTTGTGCTCGCAGAGCGAACAGACCCGCTCCATGTCGCGGAGCAGCAGCGGCTGCGCGCGGCCAAGCCCTTCGGCATTGATGCCGAGTTGCTCGAGCATCTTCGGCAACTCGTCGGCGGCATGCTTGCCGTGACGGACCAGCTCCTCCAGATCGTCAGGCGCGATCCTGAGGTCATTCGCGATCCGATCGAAATCGGCGCGATCGAGCTGCCGCATCTCGTTCACCTCGCGGCGATGCTTCAGCCAGCCGGCAAAGGAGTCGATGAGGTCCTGAACGATGGGATAGGGCTTGCTTGCGGTGCTCATGGAAAGCTCCATTCGGACGGCGGAACTGGAGTCAATTAAGCACAATGCTGCAGGAGCGCGTTGCGCTGGATCAAAGTGGGAAGGGGTACAAAAACCCTGTTCTCTGCCCCCGATGCGGCAAGATGACCGCGTGTAAGGCGCAGATCCTTCGTCATGGCCGGGCTCGACCCGGCCATCCACGTCTCAATGTGCAGTACGAAGGACGTGATACCCGGGACAAGCCGGCATGACGGCCTCTTTCGCTGGCACGCGATCACTCGGGCAGAGCTACCCAAACCGCTCCGTCGCCCACGCATACAGGCTGCCCGGAATTGGCTTTTCGCCGCCGCGGCCCTTGGGCGAGATGTGCAGGCCGATGATGGCGGGATCGGTCACGAGGCCGAGATAGCTCGAAGGATCGAAGAACAGTTTCGGCTCGGCATGCACGGCGTAGAACGACTGCTTCGGCAGCGCGTTCTGCAATTCACCGGTGCGGCGCGCGAGCGCGGTGAGCGCCGCGGGGCCGTAGATCGCAACGCGGATGTCGGAGAGCCGGTTCGAGCCGCCGCGCAGGCGGCGCATCATGAAGGTGACGCGGTGGCGCACCGACAACCAGTTCGGCGTCAGCTCCTCCTGCTCCATCAGCTCCTCGAACGCGCGCACGATGCCGTGCTCCGCCGGCAGGTAGATCACGGAATTGCCGAGCTGGCGTGGCCGCTCCCACGCGAAATAGGGTTTTGCCGAATCGATCTCGATCGGCCTCAGCAGCAGCACGTCGGCATCGAGCCACAAGCCCAGTCCTTTCGCCATCAGCCTCATGCGGAAGAAGTCGCTGAACTGCAGAATGGTCCAGTCGCGCCAGCTACCGTCCGGCTCCGGCGGGCGCAACCGTTCGGAGAACGCATGGGGCAGGATCGCCTCGGCATCGGCATTCTCGACGCCGGCAGGCAGGCCGGGAATGGTGTCGAAGCTGTAGACCGTGACCTTGTGCCCGGCAGCCAATTGCGAACGCAGGCAGGTCTGGCGCAGCGCGTCCATCGGGCCATGCCAGAAGGTGACGATCTCGGGCAGCATGCGCGGAGCTATACGGTACAACCGGAGCAAAGAAATAGCCCCGGCGCTTGCAGCACCGGGGCTTGAACGGGAAACGGATATCAGGCCCAGGCGCGTTCGCGCTTGAGCTTCTCCTCATAAGTGTCGATCGAGGCCTTCTTCTCCATGGTGAGACCGATGTCGTCGAGGCCGTTGATCAGGCAGTGCTTGCGGAACGGATCGATCTCGAACTTCACCTTGCCGCCGTCCGGGCCGCGGATCTCCTGGTTCGGCAGGTCGATCGTCAGCGTCGCGTTGGCGCCGCGCTCGGCGTCGTCAAACAGCTTGTCGAGGTCTTCCTGGGCAACGCGGATCGGCAGAATGCCGTTCTTGAAGCAGTTGTTGTAGAAGATGTCGCCGAACGAGGTCGAAATCACACAGCGGATGCCGAAATCGAGCAGCGCCCAGGGCGCGTGCTCGCGGCTCGAGCCGCAGCCGAAATTGTCGCCGGCGACCAGAATCTTGGCGTTGCGATAGGCGGGCTGGTTGAGCACGAAGTCCGGATTCTCGCTGCCGTCGTCCTTGTAGCGCTGCTCGGAGAAGAGACCCTTGCCCAGGCCGGTGCGCTTGATGGTCTTGAGGTACTGCTTCGGGATGATCATGTCGGTGTCGACATTGATGATCTTCAGCGGCGCCGCGACGCCTTCCAGCGTGGTGAACTTGTCCATGGTTGCGCTTTCCGCACGTGGTTCAGGGAACCGGTATTTATCGCGATCGGGTCGGAAATCCTAGGCCGAATTGGGCAGGGCTAGTCTGCTTGGCGGGTTGAGGCGAGCCCGGTGCGGCATCGGGCTTCACCTCTCCCCACGGGGAGAGGTGAACCGAGACCGTCCTACTCCGCGTTGGCCTCGATCGCCTCCATGTCGTCGTCAGACAGGCCGAAATGGTGGCCGATCTCGTGAATCAGGACATGGCGGACGATGTGGCCGAGGCTTTCGTCGTGCTCGGCCCAATAGTCCAGGATCGGCCGCCGGTAGAGCCAGACCATGTTGGGCAGCCGCGCCACGTCGCCAAGACTCTGCTGGGGCAGGCCGACACCCTGGAACAGGCCGAGCAGGTCGAACTCGCTCTCGCATTCCATCTCGTTCAGGACCTCCTCGGTCGGGAAGTCGTCGACGCGGATGATGACCCCCTCGCAGAGCTTGCGGAACTCCGTCGGCAGGCGCTCGAACACATCGTGAGCCATCGCTTCCATCTCGGCGAGCGAGGGTGCTTTCAATTCCGTCCACATGCACACCTCTTAGCGCGGGTTCCGCCGCGATGCATCCGGCTATATAAGCGCGGCGAGGTTGACGGGCGCCATCAAAACGGGGAGCGTGGGGGCCGTCGACGGGACGTTTCAGGTGGGCGGAAAAATGCGAGCGAAAACGGCGGTGATTCTACTGTGCATGGGGTTGTTTTCGCAGCTTTGCGTTGGCGCCGAGGCGCAGACCGCCAGTTCCGGGATCCAGGTGGCCCAGGTGGTCTCGCCTAACGAAGTTCCCCCGCCACGCAAGCGGTCCCCGGCGCGACTGCGCGTGACGCCCTATTACAGCCCCGACGGCGTCTATCCCCGCTACAATCCCGGCCCCGACGCGGTCCGCGTCTGCAACGCCACCTATGTGCAGGAGTACCGGCCGAGCGGCACGGTGATCGTGCCGCGCGTCAGCTGCCACTGGCGCCGCGGCTGACGTCGTTCAATGCCCACGCCATCGAGCGTGCGTGGTGGCCTTGCGGAGCCCGCCGTGACGAGATGGATCGCACTAGCTGTCGCCGTGGCACTTGCCGCCGGTTTGCCCCACGCTTCCGCGGCGCAAAGGCGGGTCATTCCGGAAGCTTCGGCGGGGATCGCGGTTTTCGATGCACGGCGACACACGCGAACCCATGACCTCGCGCGGCCTGTCCTCCGCCGTGACCCACGCTATTATGCGCGGCCGGTCTACTATCGTCCCTATCCTTATGGCGTGCCGGCACCCTTCGTGTTCGGCTATGGGCCGTTCTGGTGAGGCGTCGCGCTATCCTGCGGGTGCAAATCCCTTGACCAGCAGCACGGTCGCCTCTGCGCCGGCCTTGCGATCACGCGAAATCTCTTCGTATTCGGGCGAGGTCGAGAAGGCGAGGAACGCGGCCTCGTCGGGAAACGACATCATGACGAGCTTGTCGTGCGGCCATACGCCCTCGAGCACGCGCGGACGTTCATCGGCGGCGAGCAGCCGTCCGTTGTACTTCCTGAACACCTCGAAGAACCGCGCCTGATAGCGGTCATAGGCCGCGCGGTCCGTCATCTTCAATTGCGCAATGGCGTAGACACTCATCTGCAAAATCCCTCGTCGCGGCACTGCGTCGCATCGCGGAGCGCAGTGCCGTTCATTCATGGCGCGTTCACGTCGCTGTCCGCAATTTAATCTTGGGAGCGACCGTCATTGAAACAGCAATGCTGCGGCCGAAAGGCATCGCAGCCCTGCTGTCCGGACTCAGGGAGAATTCCATGCTGAGGATATTTGGCCGTCGGGCCGGGCCGATGCGCCTGCTCGGGCTCGCCGCCGCTGCGACACTGATGCTGTCGGCCGGTACCGCGCGTCGCGCTGAAGCGCTGACCTTGATCAATCCGGCGACGTCGCCCGCCGCCAAGGCCGCGACGGACGATCTCGTCACGCAGGTTCGCCAAGGACCCGGCGGACATCGCTTTCACGGCGGAGGATTCCATGGAGGAGGCTTCCATCGCGGCGGAGGACATGTCGGCGGCTTCCATGGCCGCGGATTCCGCGGCGGCCATATCGGCGGCTTCCGCGCCGCACCCGCGTTTCATCACAGGCACGTCGGCTATCGACATCACGGCTTCCGCTACGGCGGATATGGCGGCTATCACCGTCACTGGGGCCATCATCGCCCGCACTTCCGCCATCGTCACGTCTACCGGCCCTATTATGTCGGCGGCTACTATCCGTCCTACCACTATCCCCGCCGCTGCCGAATCATCTGGACTTATTACGGCCCGCGCCGCGTCTGCCACTGGCCGCGCTGGCGCTATCCGTACCGGTACTATTGGTGATGTGAGCTGTTCGAGCAGCGTCATGGCCGGGCTTGTCCCGGCCATCCACGTTTCCTGGAGCGGCACAACGAGGTCGTGGATGTCCGGGGACGAGCCGGGCATGACGGAGGCTGCGGCTAAAGCCAGTCCCTCAGCTTCCACGACGACGCCTTCCAGCGCATCAAGTTCTCGAGCTTCCATTGCCGGAACAACGCCGGCGGCCAGCGGCTGAGCCTTGAGGTCTCCTCCACCTCCGGCTTGGCGACGATGCGTAGCGGCGTTGCGCGCCGGCGGTGCTGGCGCGTGGCCTCGCTGATCAGATCGACATATTCCGGCTTGGTGGCCATGGGCGCGTCCTCGCGAAATCATCGCGAGGACGAGAGTGTCAGGGGACAGTTTAACGGCGGTTTGCCGCGATCGCTACAATTGCAGGAACTGGCTTACCGCCACTCCCTGACATCGACGAAGTGACCGGCAATCGCCGCCGCCGCGGCCATCGCCGGCGACACCAGATGCGTGCGGCCCTTGAAGCCCTGACGGCCCTCGAAGTTGCGATTCGAGGTCGAGGCGCAACGCTCTTCCGGCTTCAGCTTGTCCGGGTTCATGGCAAGGCACATCGAGCAGCCCGGCTCGCGCCATTCGAAGCCGGCCTTGATGAAGATCTTGTCGAGACCTTCGGCTTCCGCCTGCTCCTTCACGATGCCGGAGCCCGGCACGACCATGGCGCTGACGTTGCCGGAGACGGTCTTGCCTTCGGCAATCTTGGCTGCCGCGCGCAAATCTTCGATGCGGCCGTTGGTGCAGGAGCCGATGAAGACGCGGTCGAGCTTGATGTCGGTGATCTTCGTCCCCGCCGTCAGGCCCATATATTTCAGTGCGCGATGCTTGGAGATACGCTTGGCCTCGTCCGCGATCTTGTCGGGATCGGGCACGATGCCGGTCACGGAGATGACGTCTTCAGGGCTCGTGCCCCAGGTCACGATCGGCGGCAGCTTTGCCGCATCGAGGCGCAGCTCGTGGTCGAAATGCGCGCCCTCGTCGGAGCGCAGTGTCTCCCAATAACGCATCGCCGCATCCCAGGCCGCGCCCTTCGGGGCCTTCGGCCGGTCGCGCAGGAAATCGTAGGCCTTCTGGTCGGGCGCAACCAGGCCGGCGCGCGCGCCGCCTTCGATCGACATGTTGCAGACCGTCATGCGGCCTTCCATCGAAAGCGCGCGGATCGCCTCGCCGGCATATTCCAGCACGTAGCCGGTGCCGCCCGCGGTACCGATCTCGCCGATGATGGCGAGGATGATGTCCTTGCCGGTCACGCCGTCCGGCAATTTGCCGTCGACGGTGACGCGCATGTTCTTGGCCTTCTTCTGGATCAGCGTCTGCGTCGCCAGCACGTGCTCGACCTCGCTCGTGCCGATGCCGTGGGCGAGCGCGCCGAACGCGCCATGCGTCGAGGTGTGGCTGTCACCGCAGACGATGGTGGTGCCCGGCAGCGTAAAACCCTGCTCCGGGCCGATGACGTGGACGATGCCCTGGCGCTTGTCGAACTCGTTGTAATATTCGATGCCGAATTCCTTGGCGTTCTCAGCCAGCGCCTTGATCTGCTCGATGCTCTCGGGATCGGGATTCGGCTTGGTGCGGTCGGTGGTCGGCACGTTGTGGTCGACGACGGCGAGCGTCTTCTCGGGCGCATGCACCTTGCGGCCCGTGGCGCGCAGGCCTTCGAACGCCTGCGGCGAGGTCACTTCGTGCACCAGGTGGCGGTCGATATAGAGCAGGCAGGTGCCGTCCTCGGCTTCGTGCACCAGATGGTCGTTCCAGATCTTGTCGTACAGGGTGGTCGGCTTGGACATGAGCTTGAGCTCCGAAGAATGTGTGAAGCGGATGTGCGCAAATCGCGCGGGGCAAAAAACCGTCAGCGCAGCCTCTCAGGCTGCGCGAATAAGCTCTGACGTTGCCGAGGTCGCGAAGCGTCCGAAGAACCGCCCAGGCAGCCGCGAGCGATCGTCGATGACGATGCGCTTGACGGGTGCGAGGCTGGTCGGATCTGGAAACATTCTAGAGGCTATATAGCACGCAGCGGTCAAAGCGCGAGAGCTTCAACGCGTCATTGCGAGCGCAGCGAAGCAATCCAGAAATGCACCCGCGGAGACCGTCTGGATTGCTTCGTCGCATCAGTGCAAAATTGCTACGCAATTTTGTCACGAGCTCCTCGCAATGACAGCCGGCGCAACAAAAAAGCGCGGAGCCAGGCCCCGCGCTTCTCGAAACTTGCCGGATGGCGAAGCTTACTCGTTGACGGCAGCCTTGGCGTGCTCGGTCTTCTCGACGATGCGGGCGGACTTGCCGCGGAGATTGCGGAGGTAATAGAGCTTGGCGCGACGCACCTTGCCGCGGCGCACCACCTTGATCGAGTCGATCATCGGCGACATCACCGGGAACACGCGCTCGACGCCTTCGCCGTAGGAGATCTTGCGGACGGTGAAGCTCTCGTTGAGACCGCCGCCGGAACGGCCGATGCAGACGCCTTCATAGGCCTGCACGCGGGTGCGGTCGCCTTCAACCACCTTCACGTTGACGATCACGGTGTCGCCGGGGCCGAATTCCGGAATGGTCTTGCCGGCGGACAGCTTGTCGAATTGCTCTTGCTCGAGCTGCTTGATCAGGTTCATGGGTAAATCTCCATCGGCGCGCCCAGCCTTCAGAACGGGGGCTGCGCGAAATTCGTCTATCCAGCCATTGCGGATGTGGCCGGTCCTATAAGGCAAGCCGGAGCGTTTGTCACCCGTCTGTCTTGCTTTTTGGCGTTTTTTGGCGACCGGCTCGATTCGGGGGCTTGCTTGGGATTTGAGCCCACAAATCCGGCCGCCGGGCCGCCGTCAGGGCCTCGGATTGCGCCCGCCGCCAGGCCGCGACCTTGGCGTGGTCGCCGGAGGTCAGGATCTCCGGGATCGGGACCCCCTCGAACAGCTGCGGCCGGGTATATTGTGGGTATTCGAGCAGGCCATCGGAGAAGCTCTCCTCAGTTCCCGAGGCTTCCTTGCCCATCACCCCCGGCAGCAGCCGGACGCAGGCGTCGATCAGGGCCAAAGCGGCGATTTCGCCCCCCGAGAGCACGTAATCGCCGATCGAGACCTCCTGCAGGCCCCGCCCGTCGATCACCCGCTGGTCGACCCCCTCGAACCGCCCGCAGACGATCAGGGGGCCGGGGCCGCGGGCAAGTTCCGCAACCCGGGCCTGGGTCAATGGCCGACCGCGCGGGCTCATCAGCAGGCGGGGGCGGTCCGGACCGATCTCGGCGGCATCGATGGCCGCGGCCAGCACATCCGCCCGCAGCACCATGCCCGGCCCGCCGCCGGCCGGGGTGTCGTCGACGCTGCGGTGGCGGTCGGTGGCGGAAGCACGGATGTCGCGCGCCTCGATCTCCCATATGCCGGCCGCAAGCGCCCGGCCGGCCAAGCTCACGCCGAGCGGCCCCGGAAACATCTCCGGAAACAGCGCCAGCACGGTCGCTCGCCAGGGTGAGGGATTTGCCATTGCAGCCAGCTTAGCCAAAACCACGACCTGTCGTTATGGGCCCCCCTCTTCGCGAGGGGGACTTGGCGAGGCATCTTCGTCCTCACCCTCGATCTCCTGCGGGAGCGCGATCACGACGCGGCCGCCGGAGAGATCGACCTCCGGCACCACGGCATTCGAGAACGGCAGCAGCAGCGTCGGGCCCTTGGGCGGGGCGATTTCGATGATGTCGCCGGCGCCGAAATTCTGGATCGCTACGACACGACCGAGCGCATCACCATCAGTGGTGACGGCGGCGAGCCCGATCAGGTCGGTGTGGTAATATTCGTCCTCGTCGGTCGCGGGCAGCTTTTCGCGCGGGACGTAGAGCTCGATGCCGTTGAGGCGCTCGGCCTCATCGCGGGTCGTGACGCCCTTGAACGTGGCGACCAGATGATCTTTCGCCTCGCGCGCCGTTGCGACCTCGAACTGGCGCCGGCCGTCCTTGGACAGCAGCGGGCCATAGCGCTTCACGGCAAACGGATCTTCGGTGAAGGTCCACAACTTGACCGCACCGCGCACCCCATGCGCGGCGCCGATCCGCGCGACGCAGACCAGCGCCGACATGTCGTGGCCTTAGCTCTTCGCGGCGGCTTCGGCCTGCGCCTTGCGCTCCTTGCGCGGCACGGCCTTCTCCGGATTGTTGCGCGCTTCGCGCTTCTTGACGCCGGCAGCATCGAGGAAGCGCGCAACGCGGTCGGACGGCTGCGCGCCCTTGGCGAGCCAGGCCTTCACCTTGTCCATGTCGAGCTTGAGGCGGGTCTCGTTGTCCTTCGGCAGCAGCGGGTTGAAATGGCCGAGACGCTCAATGAATCGGCCGTCGCGCGGAAAGCGCGAGTCGGCGACGACGACGTGATAGACGGGACGCTTCTTGGTGCCTGCGCGGGCGAGGCGGATAACGACGGACATTTGGTTCTCCTTCAAAGTACAGTTTGTTCGGTTGATTGGTATTCCGCGTCGCGTGAGACCGATGCGATCCCGTGCGACGAATTCCTCATTTCTTCTTGCCCGGGAAACCGCCGAGGCCCGGCAGCGTCGGCTTGCCGCTCAGCCCGGTCAGTCCAGGAAGGTTGGGCAGACCCTGGCGAAGACCAGCCGGCAGATCCTTCGGCAGGTTCGGCAGGCCCTGTCCGCCGCCGCTCTGCATCTTCTCCTGAAGCGCTTTCATCTCTTCCGGAGAGGGAGGCTTCATGCCGCCGCCAAAGCCCATCGCCTGGGCGATGCCGGCGAGCGGGCCGCGCTTGCCCGAGCCCATGGCCTTCATCACGTCGGCCATGTTCCGGTGCATCTTGAGCAGCTTGTTGACGTGCTCGACACTCTGGCCGCTGCCTGCAGCGATGCGCTTCTTGCGGCTCGCTTTCAAGAGATCCGGATGACGGCGCTCCTCGCGCGTCATGGAATCGATGATTGCGACCTGGCGCTTCAGGATCTTGTCGTCGATGCCGGCTGCCGCGATCTGGTTCTTCATCTTGGAGATGCCGGGCATCATGCCCATCAGCCCGCTGATGCCGCCCATGTTCGCCATCTGCAGCAGCTGCTCGCGCATGTCGTTGAGGTCGAACTGACCCTTGCGCATGCGCTCGGCAGTGCGCGCGGCCTTTTCGGCGTCGATGTTGGCGGCGGCGCGCTCGACCAGCGACACCACGTCGCCCATGCCGAGGATGCGCCCGGCGATACGATCGGGATGGAAATCTTCCAGCGCGTCGGTCTTTTCGCCGGTGCCGAGCAGCTTGATCGGCTTGCCGGTGACCGCGCGCATCGACAGGGCAGCGCCGCCGCGGCCGTCGCCGTCGACGCGGGTCAGCACGATGCCGGTGAGGCCGACGCGCTGATCGAACGAACGCGCGAGGTTCACGGCGTCCTGGCCGGTGAGGCTGTCGGCGACCAGCAGCACTTCGTGCGGATTCGCCGCAGCTTTGATCGCGGCTGCCTCCGCCATCATCTCTTCGTCGAGCGTGGTGCGGCCGGCGGTGTCGAGCAGCACGACGTCGTAGCCGCCGAGCTTGCCGGCTTCCAGTGCGCGCTTGGCGATCTGCGGCGGTTGCTGTCCCGCCACGATCGGCAGGGTCGGAATGTCGAGGTCGCGGCCGAGCACGGCCAGCTGTTCCATCGCGGCCGGGCGGTAGACGTCGAGCGAGGCCATCAGAACCTTGCGCTTGTCGCGCTGGACCAGGCGGCGGGCGAGCTTTGCGGTGGTGGTGGTCTTGCCGGAGCCCTGCAGGCCGACCATCATGATCGGCACCGGCGGCACGGAATTGACGTCGATGGTCTGGCCTTCGGCGCCGAGCGTGTTGACCAGCTCGTCATGGACGATCTTGACCACCATCTGGCCCGGCGTGACCGACTTGACCACGGTGGCGCCGATCGCCTGCTCGCGGACCCGCTCGGTGAAGCTGCGCACGACTTCGAGCGCAACGTCGGCCTCGAGCAGCGCGCGGCGCACCTCGCGCATCGCGGCGTCGACGTCCTTTTCGGTCAGCGCACCGCGCCCCGTCAGACGATCGAGAATGCCACCAAGCCGTTCCGACAGATTGTCGAACAATGCCGTTGTCCTTTGTCCTGCTCGCTAAAGAAGCGATCTTCCAAACACCTTTGCGCCCGAGGGCGCACAGCGCTGTCGGGCGTTGACCTCCGGCCTCCAGGGCCAGTCGGCGGGTCGAAAAGAAAGCCTTTCCGAGAAAGTGTCGGGGTTAAACGCCGCTCACGTCCAAAAGTCAAGGAAAGTTAGGGGGGCGGGGCGCCGGTGCCAAGGCAAGATGCTGAAAATGTGAGGCTTTGGCGATGGGTTCCTTTTCTGCCGGGCCGGCCCATATAGCCGGTGATGTCTTACCGTCCGGGCTGCCCCAGGACGCCTGCTTTGCCGCCCACCCGCCCTCCGGCTTTTGGACTGCTCCCTCTGGATGTCCCGCATGAAAACCTATGACGGCCCCGCCTCCGATCATTTCAATGGTCGGCACTTCTTCGACCCCGACGGCGCGCCGCCGAAATCGCTTCGTGAGGTGCTGCGCTGGCAGTTCGGCGGAAAGAGGCAGCGCGCGAAGTGGCCCGCATGGGCGCCGAGCCCCCATGCGGACACGCCGCCGGCGCGCGTCGAGGGGGACAAGGTGCGTCTCTCCTTCGTGGGCCACGCCAGCTGGCTGATCCAGGCCGGCGGTCTCAACATCCTCGTCGATCCTGTCTGGTCGATGCGGGTTTCGCCGGTCAGCTTCGCCGGACCGAGGCGGCACAACGATCCCGGCATCGCCTTCGAGAAGCTGCCGCAAATCCATGTCGTGCTGGTCTCTCACGGACATTACGATCATCTGGATATCGCGACGCTGTCGCGGCTGGCCAAGAATTTTGCCCCGCGCGTGGTCACCCCGCTCGGCAACGACGTCACGATGCGCGGCGCCGATCCCACCATCCAGGTCGAAGCCTTCGACTGGCACGACCGCATCGAGCTCGGCGGCGGCATCGCCGTGCATCTGGTGCCGACGCGGCACTGGACCGCGCGCGGCCTGTTCGACCGCAACAAGGCGCTGTGGGCGAGCTTCGTCCTGGAGACGCCGGCCGGAAAAATCTACGTCGTCTGCGATTCCGGCTATGGCGACGGCAGGCATTTCCGTCGCGTCGCCGAGCGGCACGGGAAGCTGCGTCTGGCGATCCTCCCGATCGGGGCCTACGAGCCGCGCTGGTTCATGCGCGACCAGCACATGAATCCGGAAGACGCCGTGAAGGCGTTGCTCGATTGCGGCGCTGAAGCCGCGCTCGGGCATCATCACGGCACGTTCCAGCTGACGGACGAGGCGATCGACGCGCCGGCCAAGGCGCTGCTCGAGGCGCTGGATGCGGCAGAGATTCCGCAGCAGCGGTTCGTCGCGATGAAGCCTGGGCAGGTGGTGGAGATCTAGCTCCGCTCTTGCCACCATACAGCTCGTCGTTCCCGGTCGCGACGAAGTCCCGAGTCCGGGACCAATAGCCGGAGGGAGATGTTTGGCGAAGACGCGGAATTGCCAGCGTTGCGCCACACCGCCCCCTGTGGCTATGGGCCCCGCCGTCGCGGGGGCGACACCGATGGTGTTGCGGCACCGTGCCCCCTACGGCCTACGGTTCCTTCGGCTTGATCGCCCAGCTCACATTGACAGTCACCGACAGCGTCTCCTCGCCGGGTGCGACTGCGGCCTGCGGTGCTGCGGCCATCCGTTCGGCCATCCGCGTCTTGAACAGCGGCACCGGGGCGCCGCCTTCCGAGACGCTGAGCGGCGCGCCCAGCGTGACGCCGGTAGCCCTGGCGTAGATATCGGCCTTGCGGCGAGCGTCCGCAACTGCCTGCTCGCGCGCGTCGTCGAGCAGCTTCGAGGCCTGTGTTACCTCGAACGAGATGTTGCCGATGTCGTTGGCGCCGGCGCCGACCAGCGTATCGATGATGGCTGCGACCTTGGCCACATCGCGAATCTTCACGGTGACGCGGTTGCTCGCGCGGAAGCCAACCACGGGCGAGGCGCCGGTGGCTTTGTTCTGGCCGTACTGCGGCTGAAGCGACAGCCGCGAGGTCTGGTAGTCCTTCTCGGCGATGCCGGCCCCCTTCAGCGCCAGCAGCACCTTGCCCATCGCGGCGTTGTTGGCATCGGAGGCTTCCTTCGCCGTCTTGGCGTCGTTGGCGACGCCGGCATCGATTTGCGCGAGATCGGGGGCCGCGGAAATCATGGCCTCGCCGCTCACCGTAATGGCGGATGGAAAATCGTCGGCGCGTGCGGGCGCCGTCAGAAGGACAGTGGCGAAGACGGTGGCAAGCAGGGCAGGCTTTTTCATCAGTCTCACTTCAGCGGTACGAAAACATTGATCACGAGCTTGTCCTCGGCCGTCTTCAGGGGATCGGTGAGGTACTCCTCGATGAACGTGTCCTTGGCTTCCAGCCTCTTGTCGTCGAGGTGATTGGTGATCGCCTCATAGGTGTTGTCCATGTTGTCGTAGGAGCCGCGATGGACGAATTTCAGCGCCTTGCCTTCGGGCGACTTGCCGATGCTCATGTCCTTGGGCAGATTCTTGGGATCCTGGTCGACCGGGATCTGGGCGAGGAAGGTGAAACCGGTGTCGTCGGTCGAGGTGTAGACGATCATCGAATTCCCTGCGGGCTTGATGCCCTGCTTGTCCAGCAGCGTGTTCAGCGCCTTGAAGGCGTCGATCAGCGTATCGAAGGCCGAGTCCCAATTGGCCGTGCCCTTGACCATCACGACCTTCCTGGATTCGAGCGTGGTTTCCAGCCCGAAGGGATCGGCGGTCTGCACCGGCGCAGGCGTGGCGGCCGCGGCAGGCGGTGGCGCCGTCGGGCTGGGCGAGGCGCTGGCGGCAGGTGATGGCGATCCCGCAGGAGCGGGGGAGGCGCTGGCCGCTGGCGAAGGTGTCGCAACGGGGGCGGGCGAGGCGCTTGCCGCCGGCGAGGGCGAGGCGGTCGGGGCCGGCGAGGGGCTGACCGACGCGGCGGGCGCCGGGCTCTGCGCCAGAGCATGGGACAGGCCAAGCGACAAGGCGGCTGCCGGGATCAGTGCGGCCAGAGCGAGACGACGAAACCTGAACATTTTATTCTCCCCAAGACCTTGGCTGCCAAGACCTTGCCCATCAAGACCCTGCCCACCAAGGTCAAAATCCATCCTGGCGCCCGCCCGTGCGTCCCGGTTCGCGCGAACTGCGCCGTTCTAACACGCGGGCGCCGAATTCGTCCCATGACAGATGCGTCATGGCAGGCGTCTCGGCAGCGCCGCAAATCACTGGCCAAGCCGCCGAGGATCGCCATATAAGGCAGGCGAAATTCGGGAATTTTCATGAGCGCGCTGGCCAACCACGCATTTGCCAAGATGAATGGCATCGGCAACGAGATCGTCGTTGTCGATATGCGCGATTCCGCTGGCGGGGTGACGCCGGAGGACGCCCGCGCGGTGGCATCTGCGCGAGGTGGCATCGCCTATGACCAGCTCATGGTGCTGCAGAAGCCACGGCTGGACGGCACCGAAGCCTTCATCCGCATCTACAACAACGACGGCTCGGAGGCCGGCGCCTGCGGCAACGGCATGCGTTGCGTGGTGCGCCGCATCTTCGAGAAGACCGGGCAGACCACCGCGACCTTCGAGACGGCCGCCGGCCTGCTCAATGCCTGGCAGGGTCCGGCGGCCGATCTCTACACCGTGGACATGGGCGTGCCGAAATTCGGCTGGCAGGATATTCCGCTGGCGGAAGAATTTCGCGACACGCGCTACATCGAACTGCAGATCGGGCCGATCGACAATCCGATCCTGCATTCGCCCTCCGTGGTGAACATGGGCAATCCGCATGCGATCTTCTGGGTCGAGGACGTCAACGCCTACGATCTCAGCCGCTTCGGCCCGCTCCTGGAAAACCATCCGATCTTCCCGGAGCGCGCCAACATCACGCTCGCTCATATCGTCGATCGCGAGCACATCACGATCCGCACCTGGGAGCGCGGTGCGGGCCTGACCAAGGCTTGCGGGTCGGCAGCTTGCGCTACGGCGGTCGCTGCGGCGCGGCTGAAGCGCGCAGAGCGCAAGGTCGAGATCACGCTGCCAGGCGGCAAGCTCGGCATCGAATGGCGCGAGCGCGACGACCACGTGTTGATGACGGGGACCGCGACCTTCGAATATGAGGGCAATTTCGATCCGGCGCTGTTTGCGCCGGTCGGATGATGGGCGTCGAGGTCGTCACCTTCGGCTGCCGCCTCAATGCGTTCGAGGCCGAGGTGATCCGCCGCAAGGCGGAAGGTGCAGGCCTTTCCGACACGATCGTCATCAACAGCTGCGCTGTCACCAACGAGGCTGTGGCGCAGGCGCGCCAGTCGATCCGCAGATTGAAGCGCGAGCGGCCAGGCGCGCGCATCGTCGTCACCGGTTGCGCGGCACAGACGCAAAGCCGGATGTTCGCCGACATGGCTGAGGTCGATCGCGTCGTCGGCAATGACGACAAGATGCGCGGCGAAGCCTGGCGCGAGGCCCGCGACGCCTTCGATCTCGACGCCAGCGAGAAGATCGCCGTCAGCGACATCATGTCGGTGAAGGAGATGGCGCCGCATCTCGTCGACGGTTATGCGAGCGGCCTGCCCCGCGTGTTCGTGCAGGTGCAAAACGGCTGTGACCATCGCTGCACCTTCTGCATCATTCCGTTCGGCCGCGGCAATTCGCGCTCGGTCCCGATGGGCGCCGTGGTGGAGCAGGTGCGGACGCTCGCCCAGCGCGGCCATGCCGAGATCGTGCTGACGGGCGTCGATCTCACCAGCTACGGTGCAGACCTTCCGGGAGCGCCGAAGCTCGGCATGCTGACGAAGCAGATCCTGCGGCACGTGCCGGAGCTGAAGCGCCTGCGCATCTCCTCGATCGATTCGATCGAGGCCGACAACGACCTGCTCGATGCCATCGCCGGCGATGCGCGGTTGATGCCGCATCTGCATCTGTCGCTGCAGTCGGGCGACGACATGATCCTGAAGCGCATGAAGCGGCGGCATTCGCGCAATGACGCCATCGCGTTCTGCGAGACGGTCCGCCGGCTGCGCCCGGACATCGCCCTCGGCGCCGACATCATCGCGGGCTTCCCGACCGAGACAGAGGAGATGTTCGCGCGCTCGCTAGCCCTCGTCGAAGAATGCGGCCTGACCTTCCTCCACGTTTTTCCCTATTCGCCGCGGCCCGGTACGCCGGCCGCGCGCATGCCGCAGGTTGCCGGCGGTGCGATCAAGGAACGAGCCAAACGGCTGCGTGCAGCGGGTGAAGCCGCACTGCGGCAGCGGCTGCGGGCCGAGGTCGGCGCAACGCGCGATGTGCTGATCGAGAGCGCCGGGCAGGGACGCACGGAGCATTATCTGCCGGTGGCCGTGGCTGGCGAGCGGGTCGGAAGCATCGTGCCGCTGAGAATTGCCAGCACTGACGGCGAGCGCCTCACCACATAGTCGGCTGGCCTCTTCCTTCTCCCCTTGTGGGAGCAGGTGGCGCGAAGCGCCGGATGAGGGGTCCCTCTCCAAGAATTCAAATGAGAGCCGGACTCACGGAGAGAGACCCTTCACCCGCCTCGCCGCTTCGCGACGAGCCATCCTCTCCCGCATCGGGAGAGGGAAGAACGCGCGACTCCCGCGTTTGCCTCAGACGAGTCTACGACGCCCTTACCTGCCAGAACCGCAGCGTCCGCTTGGCATTCTCCGTCGTCATTCTTGCGTAGAGCCCCTGCGCTCTTGCAAGATCCGCCGGCTTCATCGCACCCGTTGCAAAACGGCTTTCGAGCACGGCCACGGTCGTCTCCCAGCGGAGCTGCGCGGCCTTGCAAGGCACCAGCAGGCCGTCTTCGCGCAGACTCTGCATCAACGGACGGATCACCTCGACCGTCGATCCTGACAATGCCGCCAGCGCCGCCATCGTCTCCTCGTAGCGCCGCTGTCTGGCAAATCCGAGCAGCGTCGGCTCATCGAGCTGGCCGGCGGCCTTGAGATTTGCAACGGCGCGCTTGGCGCCTTCCAAATCGCGGACGCCCGACATTTCGCGCGCGACACCGATGGTGACGGCGGCGATCGCGCTCTGGATTTCCTCGAACAGATGCGGCGGGGCGCGCGACAACAAGCGGGTGCGCACGGCATCGGTTGCCGAGCGCAGCAATTGGCGGCGCAGATCCGACGGCAGATCGACGCGAACGCCGACGCTGACGGCGAGCTCCGGATCGCTTTCGGCCTGTCCGACGATGACGGCAAATCCGTTGCCCGAGACGCGCGCGCCCGGATTGGCGGCGAGCCGCCGGCTGACGCTGGGGTAGCGGCGGGCCAGCAGCGCGTCCGTGACGATCTCCTTCAGCCACCACCGGCCGGCGACCGCGAGCAGATGCGCCTCGCCCTTGCTCGAGGCGATCTTCACGAGTTCGGCGTCGTCGAGGCGGGCGGATTCCTGCAGCACGGGACCGGCGATGCGGATCTCGTCATTGTTGGCGAGGCGGCGGATCACGGACGGCGGCGCCTGAGCGATCGGCGCCAGCTGCGCGCTGATCTCGGCGAGCGCCACGCGCGCGCCGATGTCGGCGATGGCGCGCAGCTCGATGGTGCCGATCAGGCGTTCGAGCACGTCATCGAACAGCGCGATCTGCTCGTCGTCGAAGCTGCCGGCGGAAGACAGGAACAGGTCGGTGACGCGGCGGGCCGTTGCCAGGCCCTTCTCTGCCGAGCCGGCGCGTATCGCGGATTCGACCTCGTCGATGATCGATAGCCCGGCCTTGGTCGTCACGCGCGGCTCGTCCTGAGCGGTTACGGAAGCTTTTCTAAGCAGCCGCTATCATTAGAGGCGAGCGCTGAAGGTTTGGTAAACCATGGCCGGAGGTGTTCGGATCAGGTTCGATGACCGCCACGAAGGCCGTCGGCGCTCTCTCTCTCTCTCTGCAAGCGGGAGAGGTGAACGACGGCGGCGCGCGCCGCTACTCCCCGTTCCAGCCGCAGGCCATGAGCTTCTCGTGCATGTGCGGCGGGGCCGGGGCCACGACGCGGACCGGCTCCTTGTTCCGGGAGATCGGGACCACGATCTCGCGGGAATGCAGGTGCAGGCGCGGCTCGCCGAAGCGGGGTCCGTTGCCGTAAATGTTATCGCCGAAGATTGGCCAACCGCTCTCGGCTGAATGCACCCGCAATTGATGCGTCCGGCCGGTCACGGGTTCCATGGCGAGCCAGGTCAGGCCGCCGCCGCGGCCCAACACCTTCCAGTTGGTGATGGCCCTCTGCCCCTCCGGGTCCGGCTTCTGCCACCAGCCGCGTTCGGCATTGAGCCGGCCGAGCGGCATGTCGATCGTGCCTTCGTCTTCCGCGGGACCGCCCTCGACCACGGTCCAGTAGGTCTTGCCGATCTTGCCATGCTTGAACAGCAGTCCGAGGGACGCCGTGGCTTTGCGGTGGCGGCCGAGCACGAGGCAGCCGGACGTGTCCTTGTCGAGCCGGTGGGCCAGCACCGGCGGCCGCGGCAGGCCGAACCGCAGCGCGTCGAAGGAATGCTCCAGGTTGGGGCCTCCCTTGGGGCCGCGATGCACCGGCAGGCCGGCCGGCTTGTTGATGACCAGCATCAAACCGTCGCGATGGAGTACGCGCGACAAAATCTCGTCAGCGGTCAATTCGGGAACATCGAGCACTTGCAAGACTTTCGTTTAATCGCCGGAACGGCTAACACACCAGTGCGGCGGATTTGGCATTCGCTTGGTGTTTGCCGCAAGCGCGGAGCGAATGCCAAATCCAAAAGCCGCAATGGCAAGAAAACATCTCTCGTGCCGCTCTTCGATTTGAAGTTCCTAACCGAACGCGCGGCAAGAGAGTAGGAACTTCGAATCGGCGGCACGAGCAACATGAACGATACCTCCGAAACCCCCAAGCTGAGCTGGTGGCGCCGCCTGTCCAACGGGTTGAAGCGCACCTCGTCCTCGCTCGGGACTGCGGTCGCCGACCTTGTCACCAAGCGCAAGCTCGATCGCGCCATGCTCGACGAGATCGAGGACGTGCTGCTGCGCGCCGATCTCGGCACCGCGGTCTCGGTACGGATTGCCGATGCGGTCGGCGCCGGACGGTACGACAAGGCGATCTCGGCCGACGAGGTCAAGGACGTGGTCGCGACCGAGGTCGAGAGGGTGCTGGCACCGGTGGCGAAGCCGCTCGAGGTCGACAAGGCCAAGAAGCCGTTCGTGATCCTCGTGGTTGGCGTCAACGGCTCCGGCAAGACCACCACGATAGGAAAGCTCTCACAGAAATTCGCCTCCGAAGGCCGCAAGGTGATGCTCGCCGCCGGCGATACGTTTCGCGCAGCCGCCATCGAGCAGCTCAAGGTCTGGGGTGAGCGCACAAGGACACCCGTGATCGCGGGGGCGCAGGGCTCGGATTCGGCCAGCCTTGCCTTCAACGCACTGACCGCGGCGAAGGAGCAGAACATCGACGTGCTCCTGATCGACACCGCCGGACGCTTGCAGAACAAGGCCGAGCTGATGAACGAGCTCGAAAAGGTCGTGCGCGTGATCCGCAAGGTGGATGCCACCGCGCCGCACGCGGTGCTGCTGGTGCTCGACGCCACCGTCGGCCAAAACGCGCTGTCGCAGGTCGAGGCGTTCCATCGCACCGCAGGGGTCACCGGCCTCGTGATGACCAAGCTCGACGGCACCGCCCGCGGCGGCATCCTGGTGGCGCTCGCGGAGAAGTTCAAGCTGCCGGTGCATTTTATCGGCGTCGGCGAGGGCGTCGACGATCTCGCGCCGTTCACCGCGCGCGATTTCGCCAAGGCTATCGCGGGAATCGAAAGCTGAAAAATGGACAAGACTCAGCCGCACCCGATGTTCAAGCTCGCGACCGAACTCGGTCCGCTGCTCGTGTTCTTCTTCGTGAACGCGAAGTTCAATCTGTTCGCCGCGACCGGCGCCTTTATGGTGGCGATCGCGGTCGCGATGACCGCGTCCTATATGGTGACGCGCCACATTCCGATCATGGCGATCGTGACGGGCGTCGTCGTGCTGGTGTTCGGTACGCTGACCCTGGTGCTGCACGACGAGACCTTCATCAAGGTCAAGCCCACCATCATCTACGGCCTGTTCGCCGCGATCCTCGGTGGCGGCCTGTTGTTCGGCCGTTCCTTCATCGCGGTGATGTTTGACCAGGTGTTCAATCTGACCCCGCAGGGCTGGCGCATTCTCACGCTGCGTTGGGCGCTGTTCTTCGCCGGAATGGCGGTGCTGAACGAGATCGTGTGGCGCACCCAGAGCACGGACTTCTGGGTGAACTTCAAGGTGTTCGGCGTCACGACGCTGACCATGATCTTCGCGGTCGCCCAGCTGCCGTTGACCAAGCGGCATCACCTCGAGCCGGTCTCGCTGGAGACCAGCGAAGCCGAGGCGGGGGATGTGAGTAAGGGGTGACGGTCTCTCCGCTCGTCATTGCGAGCGAAGCAATCCAGAATCGTTCCGCGGAGAGACTCTGGATTGCTTCGTCGCGCCAGCGCAAAATTGCTTTGCAGTTTTGTCGCGGGCTCCTCGCAATGACGGTCTTGGTTAAGACCCTGCCTTCAGCGCCTTCTCCAGCTCCGGCATCAGCACGGTCTTCAGGTTTTGCGCCGTGATCGGTCCGACCAGCTTGTAGACGATGTTGCCCTCGCGCCCGACGACGAAGGTTTCCGGCACGCCGTAGACGCCCCATTCAATCGAGGCGCGGCCGTTGCCGTCCACCCCGACATGGCTGAAGGGGTTGCCGTAGCGGCCGAGGAAGCGGCGCGCGTTGTCGGCGGCGTCCTTGTAATTGATCCCGACCAGCTGAATGCGTTTGTCCTTGGCGAGCTCGGTCAGGAGCGGCGCCTCGTCATGACACGGCACGCACCAGGACGCCCACACGTTGACCAGGCTCACCTTGCCCTTGAACGCGGCGGGGTCGAGGCCGGGCACCTGCGCATTGCCAGCCTGCAATCCCTCGAGCGGCGGCAGTACCGTCTGCGGCGCCGGCCGTCCGATCAGCGCGGACGGAATCCGCGAGGGATCGCCGCTGCCGAGCCGGAACCAGAACAGCAGCGCCAATGCGAGGAATGCAATCAGCGGCAGCACCATCAGGAAGGTGCGGCGCCGCGGCGGAGCGGAGCTCGGCTGATCGCTCATCGCAGCTCCGTCGCGCTGCGGCCCGAACGGCGGGTGATGCCGCGCTCCTCCAGCTCGCGCAGGCGCTGCGTCTGGCTGCGGTAATCGAGCATGACCCAGCCGATCAGGATGGCGACCACGAGGGCGGCAGCCGCGTAAGACGTCACGATGAAAGACGCGTAGGGACCCAGCGACATTGTCATGCGGCTTTCTGACTGGCCTGCATCATCTGCAGCGAGCGGACCCGGCGGCGCAGGATCTCGTTGCGCATCGCGGCCAAATGCAGCGTGACGAACAGCAGCGTGAAGGCGATCGCCATCACCAGCAGCGGGATCAGGAAAGACTTGTCCAGCGCCGAGCCGCCCATGCGCATCACCGAGGCCGGCTGGTGCAGCGTGTTCCACCAGTCGACCGAGAACTTGATGATGGGCAGGTTGATCGCGCCGACCAGGGTCAGCACCGCAGCCGCCCGCGCCGCGCGCGAGGGATCGTCGACCGCGCGCCACAGCGCCATCAGGCCGAGATACATCAAGAAGAGAATCAGGACCGAGGTCAGACGGGCGTCCCATTCCCAATAGGTGCCCCACATCGGTCGGCCCCACAGCGAGCCCGTGAGCAGCGCAAGGAAGGTGAAGGCGGCGCCGATCGGCGCTGCCGCTTTGGCTGCGACGTCGGCGAGCGGATGCCGCCATACCAGCGTGCCCAGCGAGGCAATGCTCATCACGCCCCACACGAACATCGCCAGCCAGGCATTGGGCACGTGAATGAACATGATCTTCACGGTCGCGCCTTGCTGGTAGTCGTCCGGTGCGGACGCGGATTGATAGAGGCCAATCGCGAGCAGGATGACGGTCGCGGCCGCGAGCCACGGCAACAGCCGCGCCGTCAGCGCGAGGAACCGTGTGGGATTGGCGAGATCGATCAGCGTCATGGTATCCTGATAATCACCGGGAGCCGCTCAGGCAATCAGCACGAAAGTCCGTCGCGAAAGTTGATCGGGGTCAAGTCAGTCGAGACCATCTCAGTCGAGGCCATGCCGCAGGCTTGCCGCGGCCGCGAAGGGGCCGATGACGAGGCTGACCAGCGACAGCGCGCAGAGGATCGAGAAGGGCGCGCCGAACGTCATGGGGCCGACGATCACGGCCTGCGAAGCCGCAACCCCGAAAATCAGCACCGGGATGGACAGCGGCAGTACGAGGACCGCCATCAGCAGCCCGCCGCGGTGCAGCGTCACGGCCAGCGCTGCGCCGATCATGCCGGTGAAGGTCAGGGCCGGCGTGCCCGCCAGCAGCGTCAGCGCCACAGCTCCGGTCGCGACCATGTCGAGGTTGAGCAGGAGGCCGAGCACGGGGGTTGCGACAATCAGCGGCAGGCCGGCCGCCAGCCAATGCGCCAGCGCCTTGGCAGCGCAGGCGAGTTCCAGCGGCGTCCGGCTCATCGTGATCAGGTCGAGCGAGCCGTCCTCGTGGTCGGCCATGAACAGCCGGTCCAGCGTGAGCAGGCTCGCCAGCAGCGCGCCGAGCCACAGGATCGCCGGCCCCAGGCGCGACAGCAGCGCCAGATCCGGCCCCACCGCGAACGGCATCAGCACCACCACGGTCAGGAAGAACAGCACGCCGATCAGCGCCCCGCCGCCAACGCGCAGCGCGATCCTGATGTCCCGGCGGACGAGGGCTGAGAGGGCGGTCATGGGATGACGCTTCCGGCAGGGCAGCCATGGGAGCCGGATTGGAGCTGCGAGGATGGTGCGCTCCCTCCGCCGCTTGCGGGGGAGGGTTGGGGAGAGGGTGTCTCGACAACGAAGATTCCCCCAGAGGACAGAACCCTCTCCCGGCGCTCCGCGCCGGTCTCTCCCGCAGGCGGGAGAGGCTTGGGAGCCGGCGGCGACGCCTGCTTTCCGGGTGCGAGATGGGCGAGGGGGGAAGGAACGGTGAGACCAGGGGCCCGCCGCTCGGAAAGCTGAGGGTGGGCCCGAATCACGCCACACCCCCGATCCGCAGCTCCCGCGATTCGATCCCCAGCGGCGCATGGGTCGCCGCGACGATCATCCCGCCGCGCGAAAGGTGCTGGCGCATCAGGCCGCCGAACATGTCCTGGCCGGCGACATCCAGCGCATTGGTCGGCTCGTCCAGCAGCCAGACCGGGCGGCGCACCGTCAGCAGCCGGGCCAGCGACAGCCGGCGGCGCTGGCCGGCGGACAGGAAGCCGGCGGGCAAATGGGTGGCGTGGTCGAGGCCGACGGTCGCGAGGGTCTCGGCGGGGTCAGCGCGCTCGCCGCCGAGGAAATCGGCCCAGAATGTCAGATTTTCAGTCACGCTCAGCGCCGGCTTCAGGGCATCGCGATGGCCGAGGTAATGGCACTGCTCGGGCAGCGTCAGCTCGCCGTCGCCGCCGTCCAGCACGATGGTCCCGGCCGCCGGGACGAGCAGGCCAGCGATCAGCCGCAGCAGCGAGGTCTTGCCCGCGCCATTGCGGCCCACCACCGACACGGCCTCGCCGGCAGCCGCGGCGAAATCAAGCCCGGAGAACACCTCGCGGCCGCCGCGGACGCAAATGAGCCCGCGTCCGGACAGCTGCATCTTGCCTTGTGTCGTTCCGCTCACAGCCAGGCCTCAGGAAATCTTAGGGTAGCGCATGGGAATTTTTGGCTCGCGAATTGCTGCGGCACGATTGAGGCTGTGGCGGCGCGGTTAGAAAGCTTCTATAAGCCCGGAACTACTTGATGCAGCAACTCAACCTGCCCCTGCAAGCGGCCCAGCCTGATACGCCAACGGTGTTAAAATACCCTGCCGGGTATAACTAACAATTGGGATTCCTACATGACCTCGCTCGACAGCTTCAAATGCAAAAAGACCCTCAAGGTCGGCGCCAAGACCTATGTCTATTACAGCCTGCCTACGGCCGAGAAGAATGGTCTGAAGGGGATTTCGAAACTTCCCTATTCGATGAAGGTCCTGCTCGAGAACCTGCTGCGCAACGAGGACGGCCGCTCGGTGAAGAAGGACGACATCGTGGCGGTGTCGAAATGGCTGCGCAAGAAGTCGCTGGAGCATGAGATCGCCTTCCGCCCGGCGCGCGTGCTGATGCAGGACTTCACCGGCGTCCCGGCGGTGGTCGACCTTGCCGCGATGCGCAACGCGATGCAGAAGCTCGGCGGCGATGCCGAGAAGATCAATCCGCTGGTTCCGGTCGATCTCGTCATCGACCACTCCGTGATCGTGAACTTCTTCGGCGACAACAAGGCCTTCGGCAAGAACGTTGCCGAAGAATACAAGCAGAACCAGGAACGCTACGAGTTCCTGAAGTGGGGCCAGAAGGCATTCTCGAACTTCTCCGTCGTGCCCCCCGGCACGGGCATCTGCCACCAGGTCAATCTGGAATATCTGGCCCAGACGGTCTGGACGAAGAAGGAGAAGATGACGGTCGGCAAGAAGACCGGCACGTTCGAGGTCGCCTATCCCGATTCGCTCGTCGGCACCGATTCCCACACCACCATGGTCAACGGCCTTGCGGTGCTCGGCTGGGGCGTCGGCGGCATCGAGGCGGAGGCCTGCATGCTCGGCCAGCCGCTGTCGATGTTGCTGCCCAACGTCGTCGGCTTCAAGCTGAAGGGCGCGCTGAAGGAAGGCGTCACCGCGACCGACCTCGTGCTGACCGTGACGCAGATGCTGCGCAAGCTCGGCGTGGTCGGCAAGTTCGTCGAGTTCTTCGGCCCCGGCCTCGACCACCTTTCCGTTGCCGACAAGGCCACCATCGCCAACATGGCGCCCGAATACGGTGCGACCTGCGGCTTCTTCCCCGTCGATGCCGCAGCGCTCGACTATCTCAAGACCTCCGGCCGTTCTTCCGCGCGCGTCGCGCTGGTACAGGCCTATGCCAAGGCACAGGGCCTGTTCCGTACCGCGAAGTCGCCCGATCCGGTGTTCACGGAAACGCTGACGCTCGACCTCGGTGACGTCGTGCCGTCCATGGCCGGCCCGAAGCGTCCCGAAGGCCGCATCGCGCTGCCCACCGTCGCGGACGGCTTCTCGCTCGCGCTCGCCAGCGAGTACAAGAAGGCCGAGGAGCCTGCCAAGCGCTTCCCTGTCGAAGGCAAGAATTTCGACATCGGCCATGGCGACGTCGTGATCGCAGCGATCACCTCCTGCACCAACACCTCGAACCCGAGCGTCCTGATCGGTGCCGGCCTGCTCGCGCGTAACGCGGCTGCGAAGGGCCTCAAGGCCAAGCCGTGGGTGAAGACCTCGCTCGCCCCGGGCAGCCAGGTGGTCGCCGAATATCTCGCCAATTCCGGTCTCCAGCCGTATCTCGACAAGGTCGGCTTCAACCTGGTCGGCTTCGGCTGCACCACCTGCATCGGCAATTCCGGTCCGCTGCCCGAGGAGATCTCCAAGGCGATCAACGACAACGGCGTCGTCGCGGCCGCCGTGCTCTCCGGCAACCGCAACTTCGAGGGCCGCGTCTCGCCGGACGTGCAGGCGAACTATCTGGCTTCGCCGCCGCTGGTCGTCGCCTACGCGCTTGCCGGCAGCGTCACCAAGAACCTCGCCACCGAGCCGCTCGGCGAGGGCAAGGACGGCAAGCCGGTGTACCTGAAGGACATCTGGCCGACGACGAAAGAGATCAACGCCTTCATGAAGAAGTTCGTGACCGCGTCGATCTTCAAGAAGAAGTACGCCGACGTGTTCAAGGGCGACACCAACTGGCGCAAGATCAAGACGGTCGAGAGCGAGACCTATCGCTGGAACATGTCTTCGACCTATGTGCAGAACCCGCCCTATTTCGAAGGCATGAAGAAGGAGCCGGAGCCGGTCACCGACATCGTCGAGGCGCGTATCCTCGCCCTGTTCGGCGACAAGATCACCACCGACCACATCTCGCCGGCCGGTTCGATCAAGCTCACCTCGCCCGCCGGCAAATATCTCAGCGAGCACCAGGTGCGCCCCGCCGACTTCAACCAGTACGGCACGCGCCGCGGCAACCATGAAGTGATGATGCGCGGCACCTTCGCCAACATCCGCATCAAGAACTTCATGCTGAAGGGCGCCGACGGCAACATTCCGGAGGGCGGGCTCACCAAGCACTGGCCCGACGGCGAGCAGATGTCGATCTACGACGCCGCCATGAAGTACCAGGAAGAGAAGGTGCCGCTGGTGGTGTTCGCCGGTGCCGAATACGGCAACGGCTCCTCGCGCGACTGGGCCGCGAAGGGCACGCGCCTGCTCGGCGTTCGCGCCGTGATCTGCCAGAGCTTCGAACGCATCCACCGCTCCAACCTGGTCGGCATGGGCGTGCTGCCGCTGACCTTCGAGGAAGGCACCTCCTGGCAGTCGCTTGGTCTGAAAGGCGACGAGAAGGTCACGCTGCGCGGCCTCGTCGGCGACCTCAAGCCGCGCCAGAAGCTGACTGCGGAGATCGTCTCCGGCGACGGCTCTTTGCAGCGTGTTTCGCTGCTCTGCCGCATCGATACGCTGGACGAGCTCGACTACTATCGCAACGGCGGCATCCTGCACTACGTGCTGCGCAAGCTTGCGGCGTAAGCGCGGATTTGTGAACGATGGCTCACTGCGAAGTGAGTAGAAGCCTGAACGAAGGCGGCCTATCAAAGGCCGCCTTCGCGCGTTTGCGGTGCGCTTCAGATGGGCCCGCCCGGCGGAAAACCTCCCCTTGGACGGTTGCCTGGACGGAGGAATGTGCCGCGCCCGTAAGACTACGGTGACCATCCGGCGATAAGATCTCCCTTCTCACGAGCAACGGTGTGCGGCGTTCGATATGACGACAATGACGGCTTCTCATCTGATTCCACGTTGGTCCGGTGCCCTCTGGTCGGGAGCTCTCGGCATCTGTGCGATCATCGCCGTCATCCGTCCCGCCCACGCTGATCCGCGTGCTGTTGTCGAGTTGTTTACCTCGCAGGGCTGCTCGTCCTGCCCGCCCGCCGATCAGATCATCGGCGATCTCTCCAAGGACCCATCGATCATCGCGCTAAGCATGCCGATCGACTATTGGGACTATCTCGGCTGGAAGGACACGCTGGCGGACTCGCGCTTCTCTGCACGGCAGCGTGCCTACTCGCGCATGCGCGGCGACCGCGAAGTCTACACCCCGCAGGTCATCGTCAACGGCTCGACGCACGTCATTGGCAGCGACCGCGCCGGGATCGAGCGTGCGATCGGCAAGGCAGACAAGGGCACTGGCGTGATGAGCGTGCCGGTGACGATGTCGCTTTCCGGCAAGCAGATCAACGTTTCGGTGGCGGCGAGCAAAGAGCCCGCGGTCTCGCGCGGCGAGGTCTGGATCTGCTCGATCGCGAAGTCGGTGCCGATCGCCATCACCCGTGGCGAGAATCGCGGACAGCAGGTCACTTACCACAACGTGGTGCGCAACCTGCTCAAGGTCGGCGACTGGACCGGCCGTCCGGAAAGTTGGACGGTGCCGATCGAGAACCTCACCCGCGACGGCGTCGACGGCGCGGTGGTCTATGTCCAGGACGGCAGCCGCGAAAAGCCCGGCCCGATGCTGGGCGCGGCGTACACCTCGCTGCATTGAAGCCGGCAGAACGTCTCGGTAATTGGCGTCATTTCGGGGTGCGCGAAGCGCTGGCCCGAAATCCATTCATTCATCGCACGAGTCGAGAAATGGATTCTCAGACGCGCAATTGCGCATCATAGTTCGCGCCGAGAGGCGCGCTCCGGAACGACAGCGGCCGGAAACATCCCGACACAAACAAAAAAGGACCAACTTGCGCTGGTCCCTCCTTGCCGTGCGTACAGACCCGATCCTGTTCGACCCCGGGGGGCTGGGGGCTGAGGAATCCGGAACCGAAAGGACCGGGTCAACGCACGCGAATCTTCTCGCAATTCAGGGCGGCAGTCGCTATAGCGTTTCACATTTTGATTGAAGCATAACCGGCGCTGAGGAAGTAGTTGGCGCATTCGCGAGGCTGGATGTCCTGGACGAGGTGACCGATATGGCGCCAGGTCTCCTCGATGGTGCGCTTCTGAGCTTGCCGCATCCAGTGTTTGATCTTGGAGAAGGCCTGTTCGATCGGGTTGAGATCGGGCGAGTATGGCGGCAGGTACCAGAGCCTGGCGCCAGCCGCCTTGATCATCTGCCTGACCGCTTTCGACTTGTGGCTTCCGAGATTGTCGAGAATGACGATGTCGCCTTCGCGCAGGGTTGGCAGGAGAATGTGCTTCACGTAGCCACGGAAGCATTCACCGTTGATCGGGCCATCGAAGACGCAGGGTGCCGTGAGTTGGTCATGGCGGAGCGCGCCGAGGAATGTGAGGGTACGCCAGTGACCATGCGGAGCGAAGCCGCGCAGGCGCGCCCCTTTGGGTCCCCAGCCCCGCAAGGGGGCCATGTTGGTCTTGATCCAGGTCTCATCGATGAAGACGAGTCGGCTCGGATCGAGCCCGGCCTGCCAGGATCGCCAACGCAAACGCCTACGAGAGACGTCGGCGCGCGCCTGTTCGAGCGCGAACAGTGTTTTTTTTGAACCGCAGCCCTTCCCGGCGCAGGAACAGCCAGACCGCGTTATGTGAGACCTTGACCCCACGGGCTGCCAGTTCCGCCTTCAGACCATGCAGCGTCAGGTGTGGCGTCTGCGTGATCCGCTCGACGATGAAGGCGCGGTGCAGATCAAGCACAGGCTTGCGGTGACCGCCCATCTTGCCAGGCGCTACCGAGCCGGTCGCTCGATAACGCTGCGACCACTTCACAACTGACGAGACCGCAACGCCAAACCGGTCTGCCACAGATCGGCAGCTCTCACCTTTGGCAACAGCGGATACCGCGCGCTTACGCAAATCGTTCGAAATTGGTCGGACCATCGGATGCTGGCCTCCAGCCCAGCCAGCATCTTGAATCATATTCGCCCCAGATCCGGAATCCCTTCCGATTCAATAAATCCGTGAACCGCTCTAGGCGGAAAAGCGGCGACACTATGATTCCTGCTAACGATCCCGTGACGGTTTGCCGCGACAGAGTTCCACCACTGCGTGTGTCTCGATGCACAGCCGATTCGACGGGTTGAGGGGAACCCCTTGCGGCCACGAACGGTTGGCGCGATCATGCAATCGTCATGAACGCGGTTCCCGGGGGCGGTCTTCGCGGACGCGGTCATTGCTGGCGATGAGGAGGCGCTTCCATGAGCCTGATGTCGGAGGATGCCGATCCGAGCGAGCAGCGCGCGGCGGCGCGCCCCGCCGCCCTGAATGCGCAGGCAAACCGGGTGACGTTCAACCGGCTCGAGCTGCACCGGATTCTCAATCTCTACGGTCGCATGGTCGCGGATGGCGAATGGCGCGACTACGCGATCGACTTCCTGAAGGATCGCGCCGTGTTCTCGGTCTATCGCCGTGCCTCGGAAGTGCCGATCTACCGCATCGAGAAGGACCCGCGCCTCGCGCGCAAGCAGGGCATGTACAGCGTGATCTCGGCGACCGGGCTCATCCTGCGCCGCGGCCATGAGCTGGAGCGCGTGCTGCTGGTGATCGATCGCAAGCTCGCGGTGGTGTGACGACCTCTGCCCGTCATTCCGGGACGCGACGAAGTCGCGAGAGCTCGCGCGGCGCGTGCCCCGGAAGGACGGGAGCCGTTACGTCACCGGCACGGTGCTTGCCCCCTCGCCGAGGTCGCGCTGCATCATCACGGTATCCAGCCAACGGCCGAATTTCAGCCCGACATTTGGATGGGTGCCGATCATCTTGAAGCCGCTCTTGGTGTGAACGCCGATCGAGCCGGCATTGGCGGAATCGCCGATGACCGCGATCATCTGGCGGAAGCCGCGCGCCTCGCACTCGCTGATCAGCCGCTCCAGCAGCAACGAGCCGACGCCCCGGCGGTGGAAGGAGGGATCGAGATAGATCGAGTTCTCCACCGTGAAACGGTAGGCCGGCCGCGGCCGGTAGGCGCCCGCATAGGCATAGCCGGCGACGCGTCCATCGAGCATGGCGACCAGATAGGGGTAGCCGCCGTCCACCAGCGCACGATAGCGGCGCGTCATCTCGGCAAGGTCAGGAGGCTCCAGCTCGAACGTCGCCGTGCCCTCGCGGACGGCTTGCTGGTAGATCGCGGTGATGGCGGGGAGGTCGGCCTCGGCCGTGGGCCTGATTTCGGGTGCGGACATGGGGCGGAGATTAAGGCCTTGCCGCGGGCCCTGGAAGAGGCCGCACCGCCTCCACACCCGTCATTTGCGAGCGCAGCGAAGCAATCCTGGAATGCAGCCGCGGAGGGACCCTGGACGCTTCGTCGCAAGGGCTCCGCGCAATGACGGCGTTCGTGGCTGCCGCAGGCCCAAACAAAAACCCCGGCCTCTCGGCCGGGGTCCGTGTCGTTCCCTCGCCGGGCGCCTACTCGCGCTGGCCGAGGAGCTGCAGCAGCAGCGTGAACAGGTTGATGAAGTTCAGGTACAGCGACAGTGCGCCGGTGATGGCCGCACGCTCTGCGATGTCACCGCCGGCCGAGGCATAGCCGTAGATGTAGTCGTTCTTCAGCCGCTGGGTATCCCAGGCGGTGAGGCCCGAGAACACCAGCACGCCGACCACCGACACGATGAACTGCAGCATCGAGCTGGCCAGGAACAGGTTCACCAGGCTGGCGAGAACGACACCGATCAGGCCCATGAACAGGAACGAGCCCATCCCGGTGAGGTCACGCTTGGTGGTGTAGCCGTAGAGGCTCAGCGCACCGAAGGTGGCCGCGGTGATGAAGAACACCCGCACGATCGAGGTGTGCGTGAACACCAGGAAGATCGACGAGAGCGAGATGCCCATCAGCGCCGAGAACACCCAGAACAGGATCTGGGCGGTCGAGGGTGCCAGACGGTTGATGCCTGCCGATATCACGAACACCATCGCGAGCGGCGCGAGCATGAACAGCCACTTCAGGGGGCTGACGAACATCGCGTAGCCGAACGGCGTCAGGAACAGCTTGCCGACGCGGACCGCGTCCGGGGTCGCAACGTCGGTCACGGCAGCCATGTAGACACCGAGCGCGGCGAGACCGGTGATGGCCAGGCCGATGCTCATGTAGTTGTAGATGCGCAGCATGTAGGCGCGCAGGCCGGCATCGACCGTCGCGGCGTCAACACGCCCGGCGGCCCTGCCGAAAGGAGAAGCGTAGTTACGGTCTAGGTCCGACATGGTCGAATTCCCGTTGGTTGGTCCGGTCCGGCACGAGGGTCGCCATGCCGCCGGTTCGTCAAATTCTATCTCGGACCCCGATGTGAGCCGACTAAATTCCGGCTCACAATCGGGACTCCGAACCCATTCGATATGTGGGAAACTAACACATTCGATGCAACCGTCCACGCGCGGCTGAATGTCGCCCTCGCCCGCAATCCTGACGAGCGGACGTGGTTAATCGCAGGAATCGTGCGATTCCGCTCCCGCACGGCGACCCGCTACATTTTGTCACAAATTCCGCAACACCGTGGCCGGCTTTTTGTTCAACGCCAGCAGCGTGCCGGCGAGCCCCAGCCCGACGGTAACGACGAGTGCCGCTGCCACCACGCCGGCCGCGCTGCTGGCCTGCCAGACGAAGCTCAGCGTCATCAGGCGCGTCACGATGATCCAGGCCGCGATGCTGCCGGCGATCACGCCGAACACGGCGGTTGCCAGGCCGATCAGGAGGTATTCGAGCGCATAGGCGCCGAGCAGCCGCAGCCGCGTCGCGCCCAGGGTTTTCAGGATCACCGCATCGTAAACCCGGTGACGATGGCCGGCTGCGAGCGCCCCGCCCAGGACAAGGATGGCCGAGATCAGGGTGACGGCACTGGCGCCGCGGATCGCCAGCGCCAGGTTGGTGACCACTGAGCCGACCGTCTCCATCACCTCGCGCACCCGCACGCTGGTGACCATCGGATAGGCGTCCGCGACCTCCTTGATGATCCTGCCGTCGCCCACGGCATTGCCGCCGGCCTCCGTCAGCGTCGCGATATGCGTATGCGGTGCGCCCTTGAATGCGTTTGGCGAGAAGACGAGAACGAAGTTGATGCCGAGGCCCTGCCAGTCGATGGTGCGCAGATTGCCGATTTTGGCGGGAATGTCGCGGCCGAGCACGTTGACCACGATCTCGTCGCCGAGCTTGAGGCCAAGCCCGTCGGCGATCTTCTTCTCCATCGAGACCAGCGGCGGGCCGGAATAATCGGCGCTCCACCATTCGCCTTCGACCACTTTGGAACCTTTCGGCAGCTCGCCGGTGTAGGTCAGGCCGCGGTCGCTCTGCAGCACCCATTCGGAATCCGTTGTCGGCTTGAGCTCCTCGGCGCGAACGCCGCGCGCGGCGACGATGCGCCCGCGCAGCATCGGCACGTCCTCCACCTTCGCGCCGGGGGCAATCCGGCGCAGATAACCGTCGAACTGCTCGGCCTGCGCGCTCGGGATGTCGATGAAGAAGAAGGACGGCGCCTGGTCGGGCAGAGCTGCGAGGAATTGCCGGCGCAGATTGCCGTCGATCTGGGTGATGGTGACGAGCACGGCGAGGCCTAGGCCCAGCGACAGCACGACCGACGGCGTCAGCGCGCCCGGCCGGTGGATGTTGGCAATCGCCAGCCGCAGCATCGGCAGCCGCGACCGCGGCAGCCGCCGCGCGATCGCCATCAGCAGGGCGGCAATGCCGCGGAGCAGGGCGAACACGAGGACCGAGGAGGCGACGAACACCGCGGCGATGCGCTTGTCGAAGGAGAGGCCGATCACGACCGCAATGAGCAGCGCGATCACGAGTGCCATGAACACGAGATAGCCCAGGCGGGGCCGGTGCCATTCCGAGCTGATCGTGTCACGGAACAGCGCGGCCACCGGCACGTCGTGCACACGCCCGAGCGGCCACAGGCCGAAGGCGAGCGCGGTGAGGAGGCCGTAGACGAAGGACAGCGCGAGCTCATCGACATGCATGGCCGGCACCACCGGCAGCGGCAGGAGCTTGCCGAACAGGCCGACGATCGCGAAAGGCATGGCGGCACCGAGCGCGAGGCCGATGACCGAGCCGATGCCCGCGAGCAGAATGACCTGCGCCAGGTAGATGCCGAACACGTCGCGACCGGTCGCGCCGACGGCCTTGAGCGCAGCGATCACCTCGAGCCGGCGATCGATATGGCTCTTCACGGCATTGGCAACGCCGACCCCGCCGACCAGCAGCGCGGCCAGGCCGACCAGGGTCAGGAACTGCGTGAAGCGGTTGATGTTGCGTTCGAGCTGTGGCGAGGCATTGGAGCGGCTGCGGATCTCCCAGCCGGCCTGCGGCGCGGCGTTGCGCGCGTCCGCGATGAAGGCCTCGGTGGCGCGCTCGCTGTTCGCGGCATCCGGCAGCTTGACCCGGTAGACCCAGCGCACCAGGCTGCCGGGCTGGATCAGGCCGGTGGCGCGCAGGCCCGCCTCGCTGATCAGAAAGCGCGGCCCGAAGCCGATGCCGCCGGCGAGCTTGTCCGGCTCGGCTTCGACGGTAGAGCGGATCTGGAAGGTTGCCGCGCCGATGGTGACCCGATCGCCGGCCTTCAGCGACAGCCGGGTCAGCAGTGCCGGATCGGCAGCGGCGCCGAATGCGCCGTCACGCTCCGCGAGCAGATCGGACATCGGCAGTGGCGGTGCCAGCGTGAGCTGTCCAAGCATCGGATAGGCGTCGTCGACGGCCTTCATCTCGACCAGCGCCAGCTTGCCGTCAGCCGAGCGCGCCATGCCGCGCAAGGTCGCCGCCGTCGACAGCGTGCCGCGCGAGCGCAGGAACGCGATCTCTTCCGGCTTGGCCTCCCGCTGGAACAGCACGAAGGAGACGTCGCCGCCGAGCAGGGTGCGGCCTTCCCGCGCAAGGCCCTCGGAGAGGCTCGCCGACACGGAGCCGACGCCGGCGATCGCCATCACGCCGAGCGCGATGCAGGCGATGAAGACGTAGAAGCCGCGCAAGCCCCCGCGCAATTCGCGCATCGCGTAACGCAGCGACAGCGCGACGCCATTGGGCTTCGCGAAAGGTTCGGCAACCGTGCTCATGCCGGCGCAGACTGCGTGTCGATGCGCCCGGAGCGCAGGCGGATGACGCGGTCGCAGCGATGCGCCAGCGAGGAATCGTGCGTCACCAGCACCAGGGTCATGCCGCGCTCGGCGTGCTTGCTGAAAAGCAGATCGACGATCTGCTTTCCGGTGGCCTCGTCGAGATTGCCGGTCGGCTCGTCGGCGACGAGGATCGCCGGATCGGGCGCCAGCGCGCGCGCGAGCGCGACGCGCTGCTGCTCGCCGCCGGACAATTGCGTCGGATAATGATGCAGGCGGTCGCCGAGCCCGACCGATTGCAGCTCCTCTGCCGCACGCTTCGCGGCATCGGGATTGCCGGCAAGCTCGAGCGGCACGGCCACGTTCTCCAGCGCCGTCATGGTCGGGATCAGGTGGAAGGACTGGAAGACGATGCCGACCTGGCGGCCGCGAAAGCGGGCCAGCGCATCCTCGTCGAGGGCATTGAAAGCCGTGCCTGATACCACCACCTCTCCGCTATCAGGACGCTCCAGCCCCGCCATGACCATCAGCAGCGTGGATTTGCCCGAGCCTGACGGGCCGATCAGGCCGATCGCCTCGCTGCGGCCCACCCGCAGGCTGATATCCTTGAGGATGTGAACGCGTGCCGCGCCCGTACCCAATGAAAGATTGACGTTGGAGATGGCGATGGTGTCCGCGTCGGTAGCGGCGAGCGAAGAGGTTTCGATGCGTGTGTCCATGGTCCGGTCATATGGCAACTCCGATAGCGCGGTCGAGAGGCGTTACGGATTGTTCATGCACATAGCCGTGTTGATGCTCGCTTTGATGACGATGGCGATAGCGGCGCCGGCGCAGGCGCAGCCGCCGGCCAAGCCGATCAGGCTGGTGGTTCTCGGGGATTCCCTCAGCGCCGGTTTCGGCCTTGCGGCGCAGGAGGCGTTCCCCCAAAAGCTCAAAAAAGCCTTGCAGACCAAGGGCATAGAGATCGATATGATCAACGCCGGGGTGTCCGGCGACACCACCTCCGGCGGCCGCGACCGGCTCGACTGGTCGGTGCCGGAGGGAACCGATGGCGTCATCGTCGAGCTCGGCGCCAACGACGCGTTGCGTGGTATCGATCCCGACCTGACGCGCGCCGCGCTCACCGACATCATCCAGCGGCTCAAGGCGCGCAAGATCGCGGTGATGCTGTGCGGCATGCTGGCGCCACCGAATTACGGCGCCGATTATGCCGCGCGCTTCAATTCGATTTATCCGGAGCTGGCGAAGAAATTCGACGTGCCGCTCTATCCGTTCTTCCTCGAAGGCGTTGCCGCCGATGCCACGCTCAACCAGGCCGACGGCATTCATCCCACGGCGGCCGGCATCGACATCATCGTCGGCAGGATCATGCCCGCGGTGGAGGCATTCATTGGCACGATCGCTGAGCAGCGGCGTTGAAAGCAGGCAGCGGCAACCTTAATTCCCAGGGTTTTACCGGAGTGAGGTGGGCGAAGCTTCGCAGAGTCACACAACTGCGATAGGAATCAGGGTACCGGTGATTCGTCGCCGGCTCTAATTTGGATATGGTCCTGCCTCGAGGGCTGTACCCAAGCATCGGGAGTGCGAAACGATGCCGCGTTTGTTCACGGGTCTGGAAATTCCGGCCGAGATCGGCCAGTCGCTTTCCAACTTGAGGGGCGGCCTTCCCGGCGCCCGCTGGATTGATCCCGAGAATTATCACGTCACCCTGCGTTTCATCGGCGACATCGACGGCGCTTCCGCCAACGAGATCGCCTCCTTGCTGTTTCGCGTCGACCGCAAGCCGTTCGAGGTGAAGGTGCAGGGCCTGACCAGCTTCGGCGGCCGCAAGCCGCGCGCGGTGGTCGCCACCATCGCGCCGAGCAAGCCGCTGATGGAATTGCAGGCCGAGCTCGAACGCATGATGCAGCGGATCGGCCTTGATCCGGAAGGACGCAAGTTCATCCCGCATGTCACGCTGGCCCGCCTGCATGATGCGTCCGACCGCGACGTCGCCGACTATCTCTCGCTGCGCGGCTACTTCCCGAGCAAGGCGTTCATGGCGGAACGTTTCGTGCTGTTCTCGTCGCGCGCATCGACCGGCGGCGGACCGTATGTGGTCGAGGACGCCTACGAGCTGTGCGCCTAGCTCGCTGTCGTGCCCCGGACGTCGAGCCGGGGCCCGTCGCTCCGCGACCAACGACATAGGACGAGCGACATGGAAGGTCCGTCAGCGCAGCGGGCAAGACCGCTGCCGCCTCCAGGACACGAAAGCGCATACCTCTGACCTCATTTCACGACTTGCAATTTCCGCCGCTCTCTGGCGGTAAAGGACCATGCTCTCGACCCCGAGTTCCCCATTCCGCGAGGCCTACCAGGCCGAGATCGCGTCCGGCGCGATCGAGCCCGATGCCGCGCAGGCCGAGGTCGCCGAAGCCTATGCGGCGCTCGACCAGCGGCTTGCCACCTACAAGCCGCAGCGCAAGCAGGGCCTGCTCGCCCGCCTGTTCGGCGGCAATGACAAGGACGAGGCGCCGCGCGGGCTCTACATCCATGGCGAGGTCGGCCGCGGCAAGACCATGCTGATGGACTTGTTCTTTCAGCACTCCTCGGTCGAGCACAAGCGTCGGGCGCATTTCCACGAGTTCATGGCGGAAGCGCATGAGCGCATCTACGACTATCGCCAGAGCATCGCGCGCGGCGAGATCGCCGACGGCGACGTCATCGCGCTGACCGCGAACGCGATCTTCGAGGAGAGCTGGCTGCTCTGCTTCGACGAATTCCACGTCACCGACATCGCCGACGCGATGATCCTGGGACGCCTGTTCGCGAAATTGTTCGAGCTCGGCACCGTCGTGGTCGCGACTTCCAACGTCGCGCCCGACGATCTCTACAAAGGCGGCCTGAACCGCTCGCTGTTCCTGCCCTTCATCAAGCAGATCACCGATCACATGGACGTCGCGCGGCTCGATGCACGCACCGACTTCCGTCTTGAGAAGCTGCAGGGCGTGCCGATGTGGCTGACGCCGGCGGATAGTGACGCGGACGCCGCGCTCGACCGCGCCTGGAAGCGGATGTCGGGCGGCGCCAAATGCAGGCCGCGCGACATCTCCATCAAGGGCCGCATCCTGCACGTGCCGTGCTCGGCCCATGGCGTGGCGCGGTTCTCGTTCGCCGACCTCTGCGAGAAGCCGCTCGGCGCCTCCGACTACCTCAGGCTGGCGCACGACTATCACACCATCCTGGTCGACCATATTCCAGTGATGGACCTCTCCCAGCGCAACGCCGCCAAGCGCTTCATTACGCTGATCGATGCGCTCTATGACAACGCCGTGAAGCTGATGGCCTCGGCCGACGCCAACCCGATCTCGCTCTACCTCGCGACCGAGGGCAACGAGGCCAACGAATTCAAGCGGACCGCCTCGCGCCTGATCGAAATGAGTTCGGAATCCTATCTGGCGCTGGCTCATGGCCGCAAGGATTCCACCGCGAGCGGCTCGACCAAGGGCCTGGTCGAGACTTAAGTCCTATGTGCCAGCGCCGTCACTCCGGGGGGCGCGAAGCGGCGAGCCCGGAATGACGAGGATGTGGCTGGCGGCTCTCTCGGCAAGCCCGACAAATGGGCATCCACCGACTTGAACGGGGGAAGCGAAAGGGATAACCACCCACTCAGTTTCCCCTCCTTACGTCTCCAAAGGACAGGTTCACATGGCGCGCGACAAGATTGCTTTGATTGGCTCCGGTCAGATCGGCGGAACGCTGGCTCACCTCATCGGCCTGAAGGAACTGGGCGACGTGGTGATGTTCGACATCGCCGAGGGCGTGCCACAGGGCAAGGCGCTCGACATCGCGCAGTCCTCGCCGGTCGACGGTTTTGACGCGCACTATACCGGCGCGAACTCTTACGAGGCGCTGGACAACGCCAAGGTGTGCATCGTCACCGCCGGCGTGCCGCGCAAGCCGGGCATGAGCCGCGACGACCTCCTCTCCATCAACCTCAAGGTCATGGAGCAGGTCGGTGCCGGCATCAGGAAGTACGCGCCCGACGCCTTCGTCATCTGCATCACCAACCCGCTCGACGCCATGGTCTGGGCGCTGCAGAAGGCTTCAGGCCTGCCGCACAAGAAGGTCGTCGGCATGGCCGGCGTGCTCGACTCCGCGCGCTTCCGCTACTTCCTGGCCGACGAGTTCAACGTCTCGGTCGAGGACGTCACCGCTTTCGTGCTCGGCGGCCATGGCGACACGATGGTGCCGCTGGTGAAGTACTCCACCGTCGCCGGCATCCCGCTGCCCGACCTCGTCAAGATGGGCTGGACCTCGCAGGCGCGTCTCGACGAGATCGTCGATCGTACCCGCAATGGCGGCGCCGAGATCGTCAACCTGCTCAAGACCGGCTCCGCCTTCTATGCGCCGGCCGCGTCCGCGATCGCCATGGCGGAGAGCTATCTGAAGGACAAGAAGCGCGTGCTGCCCTGCGCCGCCTACCTCAACGGCGAGTACAGCGTGAAGGACATGTATGTCGGCGTACCGGTCGTGATCGGGGCCAAGGGCGTCGAGCGGGTGGTCGAGATCGAGCTCGCCGGCAAGGACCGCGAGGCCTTCGACAAGTCGGTCGGCGCGGTGCAGGGTCTGGTGGACGCCTGCAAGAAGATTGCCCCCGATCTTCTCGGCAAGTAATTCAAGTCATCCCCGCCGAAGATCGAAGCCCGATCTTCGGCGGTTTCACTTCCGGAGGACAGGCCAAGTCCCGTCGAGGGTGTGGCGGCTCCGGACCGGCAGTCCAGAGATTTCGACGACAATCCGGGTTGTAGTTCCTTTGGTATATGGTATGCCAAGCCAAAAGAATGATGCGGCCTCGCGAGGGCGCCGCCCGGGGGTTCAGGGAGCGACCATATGAATATCCATGAATATCAGGCCAAAGCGCTGCTGAACGAGTTCGGCGTGCCGATCTCAAAGGGTGTGCCGGTGCTCAAGGCTGCGGACGCCGAGGCTGCCGCCAAGGCGCTGCCGGGCCCGGTCTGGGTGGTGAAGAGCCAGATCCATGCCGGCGGCCGCGGCAAGGGCAAGTTCAAGGAAGCCAGCGCAGGGGACAAGGGCGGCGTCCGCATCGCCAAGTCCGCCGCGGAAGTTGCCGAGTTCGCCAAGCAGATGCTGGGGGCGACGCTGGTGACCGTGCAGACCGGTCCCGCCGGCAAGCAGGTCAATCGCCTCTACATCGAGGACGGCTCGGACATCGACAAGGAGTTCTATCTCTCGATCCTGGTCGATCGCGAAACCTCGCGCGTCTCTTTCGTCGTCTCGACCGAAGGCGGCGTCAACATCGAGGAGGTCGCGCACAACACCCCCGAGAAGATCGTGACCTTCTCGGTCGATCCCGCGACCGGCATCATGGGCCATCACGGCCGCACGGTCGCGAAGGCGCTGAACCTCTCCGGCGATCTCGCCAAGCAGGCCGAGAAGCTCACCGCCCAGCTGTACGCCGCCTTCATTGCCAAGGACATGGCGATGCTGGAGATCAACCCGCTGGTCGTCACCAAGCAGGGCCAGCTCCGTGTGCTCGACGCCAAGGTGTCGTTCGACGACAATTCGCTGTTCCGTCATCCCGAGGTGCTCGCGCTGCGCGACGAGACCGAGGAAGACGCCAAGGAAATCGAGGCGTCGAAATACGACCTCAACTACGTCACGCTCGACGGCAACATCGGCTGCATGGTCAACGGCGCCGGTCTCGCCATGGCGACGATGGACATCATCAAGCTCTACGGAATGGCGCCGGCGAACTTCCTCGACGTCGGCGGCAGCGCCAGCAAGGAGAAGGTCGCGGCCGCGTTCAAGATCATCACCGCCGATCCCAACGTGAAGGGCATCCTGGTCAACATCTTCGGCGGCATCATGAAGTGCGACGTGATCGCCGAGGGCGTCACCGCCGCCGTCCGCGAGGTCGGCCTCAGCGTGCCTTTGGTGGTTCGCCTCGAAGGCACCAATGTCGAGCTCGGCAAGAAGATCATCAGCGAGTCCGGACTGAACGTGGTGCCGGCCGACAATCTCGACGACGCCGCGCAGAAAATCGTGAAGGCCGTCAAGGGAGGCTAAGGCCATGGCCCAGGACCATCTCGCCGCATCATCTCCGCTCCCCGAACACGCGCGCCTGGCCGCGTTTGCCGGCGAATGGGATGGCGAAGAGACGGTCTTCCCGTCGCGCTGGACGGAGGGCGGGCCGGCCACCTCCCGCGTCGTTGCGCGCATGGACCTCAATGGATTCTATCTGATCCAGGACAGCGTCCAGATGCGCGACGGCAAGCAGGCCTTCGCCACCCACGGCATCTTCACCTACGACCGCGACGACCGGACCTACAAACTGTTCTGGTACGATTCGCTCGGCTACACGCCGCCCTCGCCCGCCTCGGGCGGGTGGGTCGGCAAGACCCTGACGCTGGTGCGCGGCTCGCTCCGCGGCAATGCGCGCCATGTCTACGAAATCATCGACGACAATTCCTACTCGATGAAGATCCAGTTCTCGCCGGACGCGGAAGGTTGGGCCGACGTGCTCACGGGCGTCTATCGACGGGCCCACTGAGGCAGGTGCGGGTCGATGACAAACGTCTACCTGGACGGTGCCGCGTGATAGCGAATGCCGCGTTGCTTTCGGGAGTGGCTCTTGCTGCCGCAGTATCAGCGGCGAGGGCGGGCGCCGATGAAAATGAGGTCCTGTTCAACGCCGTCAACGATCTCTGCGTCAATGGTTCGGAGACCGTGGACGGCCTCGCCAAGCGCGCGCTGAAGATGCCTTACGACGCTTTCAATTATGATTCCGACAACGACGGAAAGTATGCGCGCCAGATCGGGCTGCGAAAGCTCGGCAGCGGCGGCACCATTCTCATCGTGTCGGCGTCTTCAAGGCGAGCGCCGGTGACGGAATGCCGCTTCGTGTCCTATGCCGACGACATGGCGAGCTTGGCGACCCGCCTCCGAGCCGCCTTCGATCTGCCGCAACCGACTGCGCAGTCCTTTGACGTCTCCGTCATCACCCGTGGCGAAAAGTCGATTTCGGGACGACCGATGAAATTCGTTCTTCAATATGGCCTGCAGGACAACAAGCGCTCCGGGGCCTTCACACTCACCGTCAGCCGAGGAAGTAACTGATGTCCATCCTGATCGACAAGAACACCAAGGTCATCTGCCAGGGCTTCACCGGCAAGAACGGCACCTTCCACTCCGAGGCCGCGATTGCCTACGGCACCAAGATGGTCGGCGGCACCTCGCCGGGGAAGGGCGGCTCGACGCATCTGGGCCTGCCGGTGTTCGACACCGTGCGCGAGGCGCGTGAGAAGACCGGCGCCGACGCGTCGGTGATCTACGTGCCGCCGCCGGGCGCGGCGGATGCGATCTGCGAAGCCATCGATGCCGAGATCCCGCTGATCGTCTGCATCACCGAGGGCATCCCCGTGCTCGACATGGTGCGGGTGAAGCGCTCGCTGCTCGGCTCCAAGTCCCGCCTGATCGGGCCGAATTGCCCGGGCGTCATGACCGCCGGCGAGTGCAAGATCGGCATCATGCCGGCCAACATCTTCAAGACCGGCTCGGTCGGCATCGTCTCCCGCTCCGGCACCCTGACCTATGAAGCCGTGTTCCAGACCTCGCAGGAAGGTCTCGGCCAGACCACCGCGGTCGGCATCGGCGGCGACCCGGTCAAGGGCACGGAATTCATCGACGTGCTGGAAATGCTGCTTGCCGATCCCAAGACCGAATCGATCATCATGATCGGCGAAATCGGCGGCTCCGCCGAGGAGGACGCCGCCCAGTTCCTCAAGGACGAGGCCAAGCGCGGGCGCAAGAAGCCGATGGTCGGCTTCATTGCCGGTGTGACCGCCCCTCCCGGCCGCCGCATGGGCCATGCCGGCGCGATCATCTCGGGCGGCAAGGGTGATGCCGGCTCCAAGACCGAGGCGATGAAATCGGCAGGGATTACAGTGTCCCCGTCGCCCGCGCGGCTCGGCCACACGCTTGCCGAAAAGTTGAAAGGCTAATTCAGTTCTTCGTGCTTTTCCGGGCGAAGTTTCGCAGCAAATAGGGTAAAGGGTGCCTGTCGCGCCGAGCCTCTGCCGGGGAGCTCGGCGCCAGCGCCGTTTGTTATGCGCGAACCTAAATCGCCAGGAACTCCATATGTCTCGCCAGGACGCGAACGCAGCCTTTGCCTTGTCATCCTTTTTGCAGGGCACAAACGCCACCTACATTGACGAAATCTACGCCCGCTACGAGAAGAACCCGTCTTCGGTCGATCCCGAGTGGCAGGAGTTCTTCAAGAGCCTGAACGACGCGCCCGCCGACATCAGCAAGAACGCGGAAGGTCCGTCCTGGGAGCGCGACAACTGGCCCCTGACGCCGCAGGATGATCTGACCTCCGCCCTCGACGGCAATTGGGCCGAGGTCGAGAAGGCGGTCGGTGCCAAGATCGCCGCCAGGGCGCAGGCGAAGGGAAGCGAGAAGGGCGCCGACTTCTCCTCTGCCGACCTGCTCCAGGCCACGCGCGACTCCGTCCGCGCCCTGATGCTGATCCGCTCCTACCGCATGCGCGGCCACTTCCATGCCAAGCTCGATCCGCTCGGCATCGAAGCCCCACGCAACCGCGAAGAGCTCGATCCGCGCACCTACGGCTTCACCGAGGCCGATTTCGACCGCAAGATCTTCCTCGATCACGTGCTCGGTCTCGAATACGGCACGCTGCGCGAGATCACCGCGATCTGCGAGCGCACCTACTGCCAGACGCTCGGCGTCGAGTTCATGCATATCAGCAACGCCGCGCAAAAGGCCTGGATCCAGGAGCGCATCGAGGGACCGGACAAGGAGATCTCGTTCACCCGCGAAGGGCGCCGCGCGATCCTGCAGAAGTTGGTCGAAGCCGAGGGCTTCGAAAAGTTCTGCGACACCAAGTTCACCGGCACCAAGCGCTTCGGCCTCGACGGCGGCGAAGCCCTGATCCCCGCGCTGGAGCAGATTATCAAGCGCGGCGGCAATCTCGGCGTGAAGGAGATCGTGCTGGGCATGCCGCATCGCGGCCGCCTCAACGTGCTGACGCAGGTGATGGGTAAGGCGCACCGCGCCCTGTTCCACGAGTTCAAGGGCGGCTCGGCCAATCCAGACGCGGTCGAAGGCTCGGGCGACGTCAAATATCACCTCGGCGCCTCCTCGGACCGGGAGTTCGACGGCAACCGCATCCATCTGTCGCTGACCGCCAACCCCTCGCATCTCGAGATCGTCGATCCCGTGGTGCTCGGCAAGGTGCGTGCGAAGCAGGACCAGCACGGCGATCCTCCGGACATGCGCATCTCCGTGATGCCGCTGCTGATGCACGGCGACGCCGCGTTCGCAGGCCAGGGCGTGGTCGCCGAATGCTTCGGCCTGTCCGACCTGAAGGGCTACCGCACCGGCGGCTCGGTGCACTTCATCGTCAACAACCAGATCGGCTTCACCACCTATCCGCGTTACTCGCGCTCCTCGCCCTATCCGTCGGATGTGGCGAAGATGATCGACGCGCCGATCTTCCACGTCAACGGCGACGACCCGGAGGCCGTCGTGTTCGCGGCCAAGGTCGCGACCGAATTCCGACAGAAGTTCCACAAGCCAGTCGTCATCGACATGTGGTGCTATCGCCGCTACGGCCACAACGAGGGCGACGAGCCCGCGTTCACCCAACCGGTGATGTACAAGCGCATCGCGGCCCATCCCTCGACCCTCACGCTCTACTCCAAGCGCCTGATCGCCGAAGGCGTCGTCACCGAGGGCGAGGTCGACAAGCTGAAGGCCGACTGGCGCGCCCGGCTCGATGCCGAGTTCGAGGCCGGCACCTCCTACAAGCCCAACAAGGCCGACTGGCTCGACGGCAAGTGGGCGGGCTTCAAGATCGCCGACCAGGAAGAGGATGCGCGCCGCGGGGTCACCGGCGTCGACCTGCCGATCCTGAAAGACATCGGCCGCAAGATCACCAAGGTGCCGGACGGCTTCCGCGTCCACCGCACCATTCAGCGCTTCCTCGATAACCGCGCCAAGGCGATCGAGAGCGGCAACGGCATCGACTGGGCGACCGGCGAGGCACTGGCGTTCTGCTCGCTGCTCAACGAAAACCACCACGTCCGCCTGTCCGGACAGGATTCGGAACGCGGCACGTTCTCGCAGCGCCATTCGGTCTTGATCGATCAGGAGGACGAGAGCCGCTACACGCCCTTCAACCATCTCGGCAACGAGCAGGGCCATTACGAGGTCATCAACTCGCTGCTGTCGGAAGAAGCCGTGCTTGGCTTCGAATACGGCTATTCGCTCGCCGAGCCGAACACGCTGACGCTGTGGGAAGCCCAGTTCGGCGACTTCGCCAACGGCGCGCAGGTTGTGTTCGACCAGTTCATCTCCTCGGGCGAGCGCAAATGGCTGCGCATGTCCGGCCTCGTCTGCCTCCTGCCGCACGGCTACGAGGGCCAGGGACCGGAGCACTCCTCGGCGCGCCTCGAGCGCTTCCTGCAGATGTGCGCGGAAGACAACATCCAGGTGGTCTACCCGACCACGCCGGCCAACTACTTCCATGTGCTGCGCCGGCAGCTGCACCGCGAGATCCGCAAGCCGCTGATCATGATGACGCCGAAGTCGCTGCTGCGTCACAAGCGGGCGGTGTCGCGTCTCGAGGAGCTGGCGAAGGGCACGACCTTCCACCGCATCCTCTATGATGACGCCCAGATGCTGCCGAACGAGGCGATCAAGCTCGTCCCCGACGAGAAGATCCGCCGCATCGTGCTGTGCTCCGGCAAGGTCTATTACGACCTCTACGAGGAGCGCGAGAAGCGTGGCATCGACGACATCTATCTAATGCGCATCGAGCAGCTTTACCCCGTGCCGCTGAAGGCGCTGGTGGCCGAGCTGTCGCGCTTCAAGAAGGCCGAAGTGGTGTGGTGCCAGGAGGAGCCCCGCAACATGGGCGCCTGGCACTTCATCGAGCCTTATCTGGAATGGGTGCTCAACCAGGTGAACGGTGCGAGCCGGCGTCCGCGTTATGTCGGCCGCGCCGCCTCCGCCGCGACCGCAACGGGCCTGATGTCCAAGCATCAGGCGCAGTTGAAGGCGTTCCTGGACGAAGCACTGAGCTGAACTTTTTGGACTGCGTCATGCCCCGCCTCGTGCGCGCCGCGCACCGGAGCGGGGCATCCGGTAGGTCGTGGCGTTCTCGTGATGCGAACGCCCCGCTCGCTGGATGGCCTGCCTTTTTCGCCGGCCGATGACACCTGAAATTCACGACCGCATTGGCGATCCCTTAAGGAAAAGACCATGACTGAAATTCGTGTGCCGACGCTCGGCGAATCCGTCACCGAGGCCACCATCGGCCGCTGGTTCAAGAAGGCCGGCGATCCTGTCGCCGTCGACGAGCCCCTGGTGGAGCTCGAGACCGACAAGGTCACCATCGAAGTCCCCGCGCCCTCCGCGGGCACGCTGAGCGAGATCATCGCTGCCGATGGCGCGACCGTTGCGGTCGGTGCACTGCTCGGCCAGATCACCGAGGGTGCCGGTGCAGCCAAGCCCGCCGCCGCGCCTGCCAAGCCTGCCGCCGCGCCGGCGCCCGCCGCTGCAGCACCGGCTGCTGCCGCCGCTGCGCCGAAGGCGCCGCCCGCCGATGCGCCGCTCGCCCCGTCCGTGCGCAAGCTCTCGGCCGAGACCGGCATCGACGCTTCGACAGTTCCCGGCTCCGGCAAGGACGGCCGCGTCACCAAGGGCGACATGCTGGCCGCGATCGAGCGCGCCGCCTCTGCGCCGACCCCGGTCAACCAGCCCGCCGCCGCCGTGCAGGTCCGCGCGCCGTCGCCGGCCGATGACGCCGCCCGCGAAGAGCGCGTCAAGATGACCCGCCTGCGCCAGACCATCGCGCGCCGCCTCAAGGACGTGCAGAACACCGCGGCCATGCTCACGACCTTCAACGAGGTCGACATGACCAACGTCATGGCGCTGCGCGCGCACTACAAGGACGCGTTCGAGAAGAAGCACGGCGCCAAGCTCGGCTTCATGGGCTTCTTCACCAAGGCCGTCGTGCAGGCGCTCAAGGACATTCCGGCCGTCAACGCCGAGATCGACGGCACCGACCTGATCTACAAGAACTATTACCACATCGGCGTCGCCGTCGGCACCGACAAGGGCCTCGTGGTCCCTGTCGTGCGCGATTGCGACCACAAGTCGATCTCCGACATCGAGAAGAGCATCGCCGATTTCGGCCGCCGCGCCCGTGACGGCCAGCTCAAGATCGACGAGATGCAGGGCGGCACCTTCACCCTCACCAATGGCGGCATCTACGGCTCGCTGATGTCCACCCCGATCCTGAACGCGCCGCAATCCGGCATCCTCGGCATGCACAAGATCCAGGAGCGGCCGATGGTCGTCGGCGGCAAGATCGAGGTGCGCCCGATGATGTATCTGGCGCTGTCCTACGATCACCGCGTCATCGACGGCAAGGAAGCCGTCACCTTCCTGGTCCGCGTCAAGGAGAGCCTGGAAGATCCGGCGCGGCTGGTGCTCGATCTCTGATCCCTAGAGCTCTGCGAGCGCCGTCGCCATTCGCGACGGCGCGGGTCGAACCATGGAGGCGCGCGTGACGGATAAAGTCGTTGTCATCACCGGCGGCAGCCGCGGCATCGGGCGGGCGACCGCGATTGCGGCGGCCGCGCGCGGCTACCGCGTCGTGGTCGGCTACGCCAGCAACAAGCAGGCCGCCGACGAGGTGGTCGCGCAGATCGCGGCCAGCAACGGCAAGGCCATCGCGGTGAAATGCGATGTCGCCGAGGAAAGCGATATCCTCAACCTGTTCAAGGAAGCCGACAAGTTCGGCACGCTCGGGGCGCTCGTCAACAATGGCGGCATCGTCGGCAAGAGCGGCGTGCGGGTCGACGAGATGTCGGCCGAGCGCATCCAGCGCGTGATGGCGGTCAACGTCACCGGCTCTATCCTCTGCGCGCGCGAGGCCATCAAGCGGATGTCGACCAGGCACGGCGGCAAGGGCGGCGTCATCGTCAACCTCTCGTCTGTCGCAGCCCGCCTCGGCGCCCCCAACACCTATGTCGATTACGCCGCATCCAAGGGCGCGGTGGATTCCTTCACCGTCGGCCTCGGTCATGAGGTCGCGAACGAAGGCATTCGCGTCGCCGCGATCCGTCCCGGCCTGATCGACACCGAGATCCACGCCGCCGGCGGCGAGCCCGACCGCGCCCATCGCCTGGCCCACATGGTGCCGATGAAGCGCGTCGGCACCGCCGACGAGATCGCCAATGCCATCGTCTGGCTGATCTCGGACGAGGCCTCCTACGTCACCTCGGCCATTCTCGATGTGTCCGGCGGACGCTGATGCGCCGGCGGACGCTGACACATCCTCATCACGCCTAACCTTACGGGACTTTCTCTCATGGCTACCTACGATCTCGTCGTCATCGGCACCGGACCGGGCGGTTATGTTTGCGCGGTGCGTGCAGCTCAGCTCGGCATGAAAGTCGCCGTGGTCGAAAAGAATGCAACCCTGGGCGGCACCTGCCTCAATGTCGGCTGCATGCCGTCAAAGGCGCTGCTGCACGCATCCGAGATGTTCGAGGAAGCCGGCCATTCCTTCGCCAAGATGGGCGTGAGCGTTTCCGCGCCGAAGCTCGATCTGCCGGCGATGATGAACTTCAAGCAGCAGGGCATCGACGGCAACGTCAAGGGCGTCGAGTTCCTGATGAAGAAGAACAAGATCGACGTGCTCAAGGGCACCGGCAAGATCTTGGGCACCGGCAAGGTGGAAGTCTCCGCCGACGGCAAGTCGCAGACGATCGAAACGAAGAACATCGTCATTGCCACCGGCTCGGACATCGCGCGCCTCAAGGGGATCGATATCGACGAGAAGCGCATCGTGTCCTCGACCGGCGCGCTCTCGCTGGACAAGGTCCCCGGCAAGCTGCTGATCATCGGCGCCGGCGTGATCGGTCTCGAGCTCGGCTCGGTCTGGCATCGCCTGGGCGCCGAGGTCGTCGTGGTCGAATTCCTCGACCGCATCCTGCCCGGCATGGACGGCGAGATCGCCAAGCAGTTCCAGCGCATCCTGGAAAAGCAGGGCTTTGCGTTCAAGCTCGGCGCCAAGGTCACCGCGGTCGACACCTCCGGCAAGACGCTGAAGGCGACGGTCGAGCCCGCCGCCGGCGGCACCGCAGAGACGCTCGAAGCCGACGTCGTGCTCGTCTGCATCGGCCGTGTGCCCTACACCGAGGGTCTCGGCCTGAAGGAAGCCGGCGTCGCGCTCGATGCGCGCGGCCGCGTGCAGATCGACGCGCATTTCGCCACCAGCGTGAAGGGCATCTATGCCATCGGCGACGTCGTCGCAGGCCCGATGCTGGCGCACAAGGCCGAGGACGAGGGCGTTGCGGTGGCGGAGATCATCGCAGGGCAGGCCGGTCACGTGAACTACGACGTCATTCCCGGCGTCGTGTACACGACGCCGGAAGTGTCCTCCGTCGGCAAGACCGAAGAAGAGCTGAAGCAGGCAGGCGTGGCCTATACGGTCGGCAAGTTTCCGTTCACCGCCAACGGCCGCTCCAAGGTCAACCAGACCACTGACGGCTTTGTGAAGATCCTCGCAGATGCGAAGACCGATCGCGTGCTCGGCGTGCACATTATCGGTCGCGAAGCCGGCGAAATGATCCATGAAGCCTGTGTTCTCATGGAGTTTGGCGGCAGTGCGGAAGATCTCGCACGCACCTGTCATGCGCACCCGACCCGCTCGGAAGCCGTCAAGGAAGCCGCGCTTGCAGTCGGCAAGCGGGCCATCCATATGTAACCGCGCGCCCAGCACCGAACCGGGCGGGAAACATATGCTGCGCCGCCTGCTTCAACCGGTCTGGGTTCTGCTTGCGATCATCTTCCTGATCGAAGCTTGGCTGTGGGACCATCTCGAGCCGATCGTCGCCCGGGTCGTCGCAGCGATCCCGCTGGCGCGCTTCAAGCAATGGCTGACGGAGCGCGTCAATGCATTGTCGCCAGCCATGACGCTGATCGTGTTCGCGGTCCCCGTCGTTCCGCTGTTTCCGCTCAAGCTGGTCGGCCTCTGGCTGCTTGCCCACGAATACTGGACCAGCGCGTTCTTCATGATCGTGTTCGCAAAGCTGGTCGGTGTCGGCGTCACCGCCTTCGTGTTCGACGTGACCCGCGCCAAGCTTCTGGAGATGCACTGGTTCGAGCGAATCTACGTTCTGGTGCTGAAGGTGCGTGCCAAGGCTGCCGAGCTGGTTGACCCGATCAAGCGGCGCATCCGCGAGCTGATCGCCGGCAACGGCGAGGGGTGGTCCTATCGCACGCTGCGCATGGTCCAGCGTTTCCGCAGGAGCGTGCACCAGGCGCGGTGAGCTTATTGAGTGGGCTTATCTGGTTCTTCCGTCATTGCGAGCGAAGCGAAGCAATCCAGAAACTTGCTTCGTCGCTTCGCTCCTCGCAATGACGCCGAGAGGACAGCGATCTCCGCTCCCTAGTGCAAGTGCAACAGATGCGGCCACCACAGGCCGAGCGCGGTCATGATCAGGCCGGCGATCGTCAGCACCCCGCTGACATAGGCCAGCGCCAGCATGCCGGTGATGATGGTCGCCGACGCCAGCACGATTCCGATCTGGAAGGCTGCCGATGCCAGCTCGAAATGGTGGTATTTGGCTGTCGCCTCGTCGCGCGCGTGCTCGGCGTGCTTGGCCTTCGCGGCGAGCTGCTCGGTGCCTTCGCCGGTCTCGGGCTCGGAGCGGTAGCGCTGCGCGGTCTTGGTCCAGTCATCGATCTGTTTCTGCACCGTCGCCTTCATGGCATCGTCGGCCGTGCCCGCCAGCGTCAGCCTGCCCTGCTCGGCAGCAGTCAGCATCACGGTGCGGCGGATGCTCTTGGCCTGGAAGAACGCCCACAGGTTGGCGGCTTCGACGTTCTTGCTGATCGATTCGGTCTGGGCGCCTTTGCCGAGCGTCTCCGAGATCGCCAGAAACAGCGCCAGCACGGCGATCAGGAGCGCGATCTTCTTGTTCGAGCCGGACGCATGTTCGGCGTGCTCGGCGTGCTCCATGCTTTCGTGTGCGCCCATAAATCCCTCCTGCCTCGGTTCCCCACGATTGAACCAACCGCGCGGCCTTCGCAAGAGGCAAGGAAGTTATGACGTCAGTGTGTCAGCGCCGCGGATGTGCGCTCGCATAGACTTCGAGCAGCCGCTCGGAATCGATGCCGGTGTAGATCTGCGTGGTGGAGAGCGAGGAATGGCCGAGCAGTTCCTGGATGGCGCGAAGGTCGCCGCCGCGCGAGAGCAGATGTGTGGCGAAGGAGTGCCGGAGTGCGTGCGGCGTGGCGCTGTCGGGCAGGCCGAGCGCGCCGCGCAGCCGCTCCATCGCAAGCTGGATGATGCGCGGGCTCAAGGGGCCGCCACGCGCGCCGACGAAGATCGGGCCTTCCGCCGGCAGCGGGTAAGGGCACATCGAAACGTACTCCTGCACCAGTGCGAGCACGTTCTGCAGCACCGGCACCATGCGGGTCTTGTTGCCTTTCCCGGTGACGACCAGCACGTCGCCTTCGCCGGGGCGCGGCACCTCGCGGCGCTTCAGGCCGAGCGCTTCGGAGATGCGCAGGCCCGAGCCGTACAGCAGCGCCATCACCGCAGCATCGCGCGCCAGGATCCAGGTCTCGCGTTCCTCGCCGGCGCGCTCGTCGGCATCGGCAAGACGTTTGGCCGAGGCCATCGGCAGCGGCTTTGGCAGGCTCTTTGCGACTTTTGGCGCGCGGATCGCAGACAACGCGCCGACCTTGCCCTTGCCTTCGCGCTCCAGGAAACGTCCGAACGAGCGCAGGCCCGCCAGCGCGCGCATCAGCGAGCGGCCGGCAATGTCGTCGGCCCTGCGCATCGCCATGAAGGCACGCACGTCGGTGGCTTCCAGCCTCGCGAAGCGCTCGAGGGTGACGCGCTCGCCCCAATGATTGCTGAGAAAATCCAGGCACTGCCGCAGGTCGCGGCCATAGGCCTCCAGCGTCTTCGGCGACAGCCGCCGCTCGGCGCCGAGATGCGAGAGCCAGCGCGCCATCTCCTGCGCGATCGAGGGATCGGCGCTGGCGAGCTCGATCTGTGGGGCGGCCGCTTTGCTCATGCGCTCTGGACGTGATGATTCCGCACAGTATATCGCATCCCACTCGTTTATCGTTCGCTAAGGCCGGCCCAGGGCGCTAGCTTCAAGACCCCGAGTTCCGATTCTCCATCCATGGATCACACACCGCGCAGCCCCACCTCCGCCAACGCGACCCGCATGGTCGACGTGCTGGTGCCGGTCGCGCTCGACCAGACCTATTCCTACAAGGTGCCGCGCGGGATGGATCTGAAGGCGGGCGACCTCGTCGGCGTACCGCTCGGGCCGCGCGAGGTGCTGGCGGTGGTCTGGGGCGAAAACGCCAATCCCGATCCACGCCTGCACAACCGCCTCAAGGAGGTCAGCGAGAAGCTCGATATCCCGCCGCTCAAGCCCGAGCTGCGCTCCGTGGTCGACTGGGTTGCCAATTACACGCTGAGCCCGCGCGGCATGGTGCTGCGCATGTGCCTGCGCATGGGCGAGAACCTCGGCCCTGAGCGGGCGCGCGCCGGCGTACGCCTCACTGGCGATCCCCCGAAGCGGCTGACGCCGGCACGGCAGCGCGTGATCGCGCTGCTGTCGGACCGGCTGCTGCACGCAAAGTCCGAGGCGGCGAGGGAGGCGGGCGTGTCCGCTGGCGTCATCGACGGCCTCGTCGATGAAGGCACGCTCACGGTCGAGCCGATGCCGCCGCCTCCGCCGCCTCCGGCGCCCGATCCGGAATTCGGCCGGCCGGATTTCACGCCGCTCCAGCGCACTGCCGTCGACACGATGCGCGCGCTCGCGGCCAACGGCACGTTCCACGTCGCGCTGCTCGATGGCGTGACCGGGTCGGGCAAGACCGAGGTCTACTTCGAAGCCGTGGCCGAGGTGATCCGTCGCGGCAAGCAAGCGCTGATCCTTATGCCGGAGATCGCCCTCACCGGCCAGTTCCTCGATCGCTTCGCGCAGCGTTTCGGCGTGCGCCCGATCGAATGGCATTCGGAGCTGACGCCGCGCACCCGCGCGCGCAATTGGGCGGCGATCTCCGGCGGGACTGCGCCGGTCGTGGTCGGCGCGCGCTCGGCACTGTTCCTGCCCTATGCCGATCTCGGGCTCATCGTCGTCGACGAGGAGCACGACCAGGCCTACAAGCAGGACGAGGGCGTGCATTACCACGCTCGCGATATGGCGGTGGTGCGCGGGCATATCGCCAGGATTCCGGTCGTGCTGGCGTCAGCGACGCCATCGGTCGAGTCCGAGGTCAACGCGCGCAAGAACCGCTATCAGCGCATCGCGCTGCCCTCGCGCTTCGGCGGCCAGCACATGCCGCATATCGAGGCCATCGATCTGCGCCGCGAGCCGCCCGCGCGCGGCCGCTTCATCTCGCCGCGGCTCGCCGGGGAGATGAGAGTTGCGATCGAGCGCCGCGAGCAGGCGCTGCTCTTCCTGAATCGCCGCGGCTATGCGCCGCTGACGCTGTGCCGTGCCTGCGGCCATCGCTTCGCCTGTACCATCTGCGACGCCTGGCTGGTCGATCATCGCTTTCGCCAGCGCTTGGTCTGTCACCACTGCGGCTTCTCGATGCCGCGCCCGCATATCTGCCCGAACTGCTCGGCCGAGGAATCGCTGGTTGCGGTCGGGCCCGGCGTCGAGCGCCTGCAGGAGGAGGCGGCAGCGCTGTTCCCGGAAGCGCGCACCATGGTGCTGTCGAGCGATCTCATCACCTCGATCGAGACGATGCGCTCGGAGCTCACCGAGATCGCGGAGGGCCGCGTCGACATCATCATCGGCACCCAGCTCGTGGCAAAGGGTCACAATTTCCCGCGGCTTAATCTGGTCGGCGTCGTCGATGCGGATCTCGGTCTCAGCAACGGCGATCCCCGCGCGGCGGAGCGGACCTGGCAATTGCTTAACCAGGTGATTGGCCGCGCCGGACGCGAGCAGGGGCGCGGCGTCGGCTATCTCCAGACCCATCAGCCCGATCATCCCGTGATGAAGGCGCTGGTCGCCTGCGACCGCGAGGCCTTCTACGACAGCGAGATCGAGCTGCGCGAGAAGACGCTCTATCCGCCGTTCGGCCGGCTCGCGAGCCTCATCATCTCGGCCGGCGACCGCCCGAGCGCGGAAGGCTTTGGCCGCAAGCTCGTGACGCTCGCCCCGCGCGACGAGCGCGTCGTGGTGCTCGGTCCGGCAGAGGCCCCGCTCGCGGTGATCAAGGGCCGCTATCGCTTCCGCATCCTGTTGAAGTCGGCGCGCGGGTTCGATTTGTCCGACTACCTGCGGACCTGGCTGGCGGTCTGCCCGAAGCCGACGGGCAATCTGAAGCTCGAAGTGGACGTCGATCCGCAGAGCTTCTTGTAAAGGCTGCGCACTCTCTCTCCACGTCAGTGCGAGGGGCGAAGCGACGAAGCAGTCCAGGGTCCCTCCGCGGAACCAGCCTGGATTGCTTCGCGGAGCCTGTCATAGGGCCGCGCCCTGCGCGGACCGTTGGCTCGCAATGACGAGGTGGAGAGAGTGCATCATGACCAAACAAAAAGCCCGCGGTCCCCCAAGACCGCGGGCTTGTTCGTGCGCGCAACAAACTGATGAAAACTGCGCGTGTGAGATGAGCGCTCTAACGCGCCGTCAGGAGATGACTTCCGCCGTGACGCGGCCCACGCCGCGGCTGGTGAGGCCGATGGCACGGGCGGCGCCCGTGGAGAGGTCGAGCACGCGGCCGCGAATGAACGGGCCACGATCATTGATGGTCACGATGACGCTCTGGCTGCCATGGGTGACACGCAGCTTGGTGCCGAACGGCAGCGAACGGTGTGCCGCCGTCATGGCGTTCTGGTTGAAGCGCTGGCCCGACGCGGTCCGGCTGCCGGATTCGTTTCCATAATAGGAAGCCACGCCGGAGAAGCTGCGGCCGGTGCCGGAGGTCGGCGTCATCGACGCATTGGCGTTGCGCCAGTCGGAGGTCGCATTGGTATGGGTCTGGGCGTGGTGGCGGTGATGGTGACGCCGAGATTTGGCGGAAGCTTCGGTGGCAGTTCCACCGACGAGGAGAGTTGCGGCAACGAAAGCAATAGCCGTACGCGGCCGGGTCACAGAGCCCAGCGTCTTCAAAGACAGCATTTAGTGGTCCCTAAGCTAGTATTGCCACATATGTGGCTAGTGGAGCCCCCATCAGTTTGTGAGCGGGTTCGCGTTTCGATTCCCAATGCGGCGTGAATTGGGCAGTAAATCCGCTATGTGTCACCACGAAACATCTTGTGACCCGGAGCCGATATTCAGCCGATGTTCCGTAATCTTTCGCTTTAACGAATTATTAACCTAGCGATTACTTGTTTTTACTGTAGAGCGAAGTCATCGTCGCCGCTGTTCAGAAATTGGTAAGTATTCGGCGCGCGGAACCCACGTGCTCGGATTCACGGCTCAGCGATCCGTGTTCATGGCCGCTATGCGCTGGAGGCAGGAACCAATGCAGGAGATTGGGGCGTGGGCCGATCGAAATTTCCGCGCCGTGAGATGTAATCGGTCACGCCTCGCAGCGTCGCCTTCGGATGCGGCATTGGCTGCGACGAACTGACGACAGAACCTCGTGCCTTTAATCTGGCGTCATGTTGCACCTGCGCACCTGCTATGTTAGCAAAGCCGCGATTTTAACGAGCCCGGCACCTCCCGTGCCGGTCGAAAATCGAAGTCCCGCTTGAATTCCAAGGGCTTGGATCGCTAGGCGCCGCTTCGTGGCGACGGTTTTTCCCTTGCGAGTTTGACAGCAAAAAGAGCGCGTCTGTGGCTGCAGAAGATACGTCCGTTTCAGGTGTGTCCGGCCGTTATGCAACGGCCTTGTTCGAATTGGCGCGCGACCAGAAAGTGGTCGACGAGGTCAAGGCCGATCTCGACAAATTCGGTGCCTTGCTGAACGAGAGTGCTGATCTCAAGCGCCTCGTCCGCAGCCCGGTTTTCGCGGCCGACACCCAGTCCAGGGCCCTGTCGGCCGTTCTGGCCAAGGCAGGTATCGCCGGCATCTCCGCCAACTTCCTCAAGGTGCTGACCGCCAATCGCCGTCTGTTCGCGGTGGCCGACATCATCCGCGACTACCGCGCGCTCGTCGCCAAGTTCAAAGGCGAGACGACGGCCGACGTCACCGTGGCGGAAGCGCTCTCTGACAAGAATCTCGATGCCCTCAAGGTTGCCCTGAAGTCGGTGACCGGCAAGGACGTCGCGCTGAACGTGAAAGTCGATCCCTCGATCATCGGTGGCCTCGTCGTCAAGCTGGGCAGCCGCATGGTGGATGGTTCGCTTCGCACCAAACTCAATTCGATCAAGCACGCGATGAAAGAGGCAGGCTGATGGACATCCGCGCCGCGGAAATTTCCGCGATCCTCAAGGACCAGATCAAGAATTTCGGCCAGGAAGCTGAAGTCTCCGAAGTCGGACAGGTGCTGTCCGTCGGCGACGGTATCGCCCGCGTCTACGGTCTGGACAACGTCCAGGCCGGTGAAATGGTCGAGTTCGAGAACGGCACCCGCGGCATGGCGCTGAACCTCGAAACCGACAACGTCGGCGTCGTTATTTTCGGTGCCGACCGCGAGATCAAGGAAGGCCAGACCGTCAAGCGCACCCGCGCCATCGTGGACGCGCCGGTCGGCAAGGGCCTGCTCGGCCGCGTCGTCGACGCGCTCGGCAACCCGATCGACGGCAAGGGTCCGATCCAGGCCGAGAAGCGCATGCGCGTCGACGTCAAGGCGCCCGGCATCATCCCGCGCAAGTCGGTGAACGAGCCGATGGCCACCGGCCTCAAGGCGATCGATGCCCTGATCCCGATCGGCCGCGGCCAGCGCGAGTTGATCATCGGCGACCGCCAGACCGGCAAGACCGCGATCGCGCTCGACACCATCCTGAACCAGAAGCCGCTCAACGCGCAGCCCGACGAGAACATCAAGCTGTACTGCGTCTATGTCGCGGTCGGCCAGAAGCGTTCGACCGTCGCCCAGTTCGTGAAGGTGCTGGAAGAGCAGGGTGCGCTCGAATACTCGATCGTCGTCGCCGCCACCGCCTCGGATCCGGCGCCGATGCAGTACATCGCGCCCTTCACCGGCTGCACCATGGGCGAGTATTTCCGCGACAACGGCATGCACGCGGTCATCATCTATGACGATCTCTCCAAGCAGGCCGTCGCATACCGCCAGATGTCGCTGCTGCTGCGCCGCCCGCCGGGCCGCGAAGCCTATCCCGGCGACGTGTTCTATCTGCACTCCCGCCTGCTAGAGCGCGCGGCGAAGCTGAACAAGGACATGGGCTCGGGCTCGCTGACGGCGCTGCCGGTCATCGAAACCCAGGCCAACGACGTGTCGGCCTACATTCCGACCAACGTCATCTCGATCACCGACGGCCAGATCTTCCTGGAAACCGACTTGTTCTTCCAGGGTATCCGTCCCGCGGTGAACGTCGGTCTGTCGGTGTCGCGCGTCGGCTCCTCGGCGCAGACCAAGGCCACCAAGAAGGTCGCCGGCAAGATTAAGGGCGAACTCGCACAATATCGCGAAATGGCGGCGTTCGCGCAGTTCGGTTCCGACCTCGACGCCTCGACCCAGCGCCTGCTCAATCGCGGTGCTCGCCTCACCGAGCTCCTGAAGCAGCCGCAGTTCTCGCCGCTGAAGATGGAAGAGCAGGTCTGCGTGATCTGGGCCGGCACCAACGGCTATCTCGATCCGCTCCCGATCAACAAGGTGCGCGCGTTCGAAGACGGCCTGCTCTCGCTGCTGCGCGGCAAGCATGTCGACATCCTCAACGCGATCCGCGACACCCGCGATCTTACCGACGAAACCGCCGCCAAGCTGAAGTCGGTGGTCGAAGGTTTTGCGAAGAGCTTCGCGTAAGAGTCTTCGTGCCCGGGCTTGTCCCGGGCATCAAACTATTCCTCTCCACGCGGCAACGCGTGGACGGCCGGGACGAGCCCGGCCATGTATCGACTGGGATTGGCTAGCGGCTTGATCGCGAGGATCGAACCGCCGGGGTGAACGAAGAATGGCGTCACTTAAAGACATGCGCGTCCGCATCGCCTCCACCAAGGCGACGCAAAAGATCACCAAGGCCATGCAGATGGTCGCAGCATCGAAGCTGCGCCGTGCACAGACCGCTGCGGAAGCGGCGCGTCCCTATGCCGACAAGATGAGCGCGGTGATCTCAAACATCGCCAGCGCCGCTGTCGGCTCGCCCGGCGCGCCAGTGCTGCTGGCCGGCACCGGCCGGGACCAGGTCCACCTGCTGCTGGTCTGCACCGGCGAGCGCGGCCTCTCCGGAGCCTTCAACTCATCGATCGTGCGTCTCGCCCGCGAGCGCGCTCTGGCGCTGATGGCGCAGGGCAAGGACGTGAAGTTCTTCTGCGTCGGCCGCAAGGGCTACGAGCAGCTGCGTCGCCAGTTCGACAAGCAGATCGTCGAGCACATGGACCTGCGCAGCGTCCGCCAGCTCGGCTTCGTCAATGCCGAGGAGATCGCCAAGAAGGTGCTGGCCCGTTTCGAGGCCGGCGAGTTCGACGTCTGCACGCTGTTCTATTCGCGCTTCAAGTCGGTGATCGCGCAGATTCCGACCGCGCAGCAGGTGATCCCGCTGGTGGTCGAGGAGGGCGCTGCCGCCAACACCACGTCCTACGAATACGAGCCGGAAGAGGACGAGATCCTCACCCGCCTCTTGCCGCGCAACCTCGCAGTCCAGATCTTCCGTGCGCTGCTCGAGAACAACGCCTCGTTCTACGGCGCGCAGATGAGCGCGATGGACAACGCGACGCGCAACGCCGGCGAAATGATCCGCAAGCAGACGCTGGTCTACAACCGCACGCGTCAGGCGCAGATCACCAAGGAACTGATCGAAATCATCTCGGGTGCCGAAGCCGTCTGACCAAGGCGCTTCAGTACCACCACACGCAACATCCCGGTCACGCTGACCGTGGTCTAGAAGTTCGGATCGAAGGAGACATTCAATGGCAGCCCAGGTCGGTCGCGTCACCCAGGTCATCGGCGCCGTCGTCGACGTGCAGTTCGAAGGCCACCTCCCGGCCATTCTCAATTCGCTCGAGACCAAGAACGGCGGCAATCGCCTGGTGCTCGAAGTCGCCCAGCATCTCGGCGAATCTACCGTGCGTACGATCGCGATGGACACCACCGAGGGCCTCGTCCGCGGCCAGGAAGTGACCGACACCGGCGCTCCGATCCGCGTTCCCGTCGGCGAGGGCACGCTCGGCCGCATCATCAACGTCATCGGCGAGCCGATCGACGAAGCCGGTCCGGTCAAGTCGGAAGGCCTGCGCGCCATCCACCAGGAAGCGCCGAGCTACACCGACCAGTCGACCGAAGCCGAAATTCTCGTCACCGGCATCAAGGTGGTCGACCTTCTCGCGCCCTATGCCAAGGGCGGCAAGATCGGCCTGTTCGGCGGCGCCGGCGTCGGCAAGACTGTGCTGATTCAGGAGCTGATCAACAACGTCGCGAAGGCGCACGGCGGCTACTCGGTGTTCGCCGGCGTCGGCGAGCGTACCCGCGAGGGCAACGACCTCTATCACGAGTTCATCGAGTCCAAGGTCAACGCCGATCCGCACAACCCGGATCCGAACGTGAAGTCGAAGTGCGCGCTGGTGTTCGGCCAGATGAACGAGCCCCCGGGGGCCCGCGCCCGCGTCGCGCTCACCGGCCTGACCATCGCGGAAGATTTCCGCGACAAGGGCCAGGACGTGCTGTTCTTCGTCGACAACATCTTCCGCTTCACCCAGGCCGGCTCGGAAGTGTCGGCGCTGCTGGGCCGTATTCCTTCGGCGGTGGGTTATCAGCCGACGCTCGCGACCGACATGGGCGCGCTGCAGGAGCGCATCACCACCACGCAGAAGGGTTCGATCACCTCGGTGCAGGCCATCTACGTCCCGGCCGACGACTTGACCGACCCGGCGCCGGCGACCTCGTTCGCGCATCTTGACGCGACCACGACGCTGTCGCGCTCGATCGCCGAAAAAGGCATCTATCCGGCGGTGGACCCGCTCGACTCGACCTCGCGCATGCTCTCCCCGCTGGTCGTCGGCGAGGAGCACTACGCGGTCGCCCGTCAGGTCCAGCAGGTGCTGCAGCGCTACAAGGCGCTGCAGGACATCATCGCCATTCTCGGCATGGACGAGCTTTCGGAAGAGGACAAGCTGACCGTGGCCCGCGCCCGCAAGGTCGAGCGCTTCATGTCGCAGCCGTTCCACGTCGCCGAAATCTTCACGGGTTCGCCGGGCAAGTTCGTCGACCTCGCCGACACCATCAAGGGCTTCAAGGGCCTGGTGGAAGGCAAGTACGACCACCTGCCGGAAGCCGCCTTCTACATGGTCGGCACCATCGAAGAGGCGGTCGAGAAGGGCAAGAAGCTGGCCGCTGAAGCGGCTTAAGAGGCGAATGGCGAACAGGGAGCCGCGAATCATACGCTGCTCCTGCCCGCCACTCGCTATTCGCCATTCGTATTCGCAGGTTCTCCATGGCCACCTTCCACTTCGATCTCGTCTCTCCGGAAAAGCTCGCCTTCTCGGGTGAGGTCGATCAGGTCGACATCCCCGGCGTCGAAGGTGATTTCGGCGTGCTGGCGGGACATGCGCCGCTCGTGGCTGCGATCCGGCCCGGCATTCTCACCGTCACCACCGGCGGCAAGCACGAGAAGATCATCGTGCTCGGCGGCATCGCCGAAGTCTCCGAGAACGGCCTGACCGTGCTTGCCGACGTCGCGACGTCGCTCGCCGAGCTCGACCGTGCGCAGTTCGCAGAGACGATCGCGGAGATGGAAGAAAGCCTCAAGGAGCACGAAGGCGACGAGCTCGATCAGGCCATCGAGCGGCTCGACCACTTCAAGAGCATCCAGCACCAGCTCAACGCGACGGCTATGCACTAAGCCCCGGGGCACTGCTCCGGGGCTCAAGCTCCAGATTCCTGACCTGGTTCAGCGCTCGTCACGGAAGTGGCGGGCGCTGCAATCTTGCTAGGCGATCGACGCAGCTGCGACGCTTACGCCGTCCCGCCCATTTATCTCGTCCTGCCAAACACTTCGCTACTGTGCATGGGGTTGTTTTCGCGAGTTAGTTTGCGAAGGCTGCAAACTGCTGCGCCACCGCCTGATAGACCTCGCGGCGGAACGGCACCACGATGTCGGCGACGCGATCCAGGCGCTCCCAGCGCCAGTCGTCGAATTCCGCCGGCTGGCCGTTGCGCGGCGTCAGCGGATCGATCTCGTCGTCCTTGCCGGTGAAGCGCAGTGCGAACCACTTTTGACGCTGCCCGCGGAACTTCGCCAGCCGGTGCGTTTGCGGTCCGTCGTAAGGCGGGAACTCGTAGGTGAGCCAGCCGGTCTCGCCGAGGTAGTCCGCGCTGACCACGCTGGTCTCCTCCCAGAGCTCGCGCATCGCGGCGTCGCGCAGATTCTCGCCCTCGTCGACGCCGCCTTGCGGCATCTGCCAGTCGAGGCCCGGCAGGATGATTTCCGGCCCGTCGCCCTTGAAGCGATGGCCGATCAGCACGCGGCCCTCGGTATTGAACAGCGCGATGCCCACGTTGGGGCGGTAGGGCTTTTCGTTGGTCACTTGCTAGTGTCTCTCGTCGTCATTCCGAGGCGATGCTTCGCATCTCGCCGGGACGACCATAGAGACTATTGACCTGCCAGCGCAGAAAATTCCTTCACCACGCGCTCATAGACCGGACGCTTGAACGGAATGATCAGTTCCGGGAGATTTTTCATCGGCTCCCAGCGCCAGCTCACGAATTCGGCCTTGTGGCCGCCGCCGGGATGCTCGACGTTGATCTCGCTGTCCTTGCCGGTGAAGCGCACCGCGTACCATTTCTGGCGCTGGCCGCGATAGCGGCCCTTCCAGGCGCGTCCGGCGACCGTGCGGGGGATGTCGTAGATGAGCCAGTCGGGGACCTCGCCGAGCCGCTCGACCGAGCGTACGCTCGTCTCCTCATAAAGCTCGCGCTTGGCGGCTTCCCAGGTGTCCTCGCCAGGATCGACGCCGCCTTGCGGCATCTGCCAGACATGGGTGTCGTCGACATGCTCGATGCCGCCGGCGCGGCGGCCGATGAACACCAGTCCCTTTGGATTGATCAGCATCACGCCGACGCAGGTCCGGTAGGGCAGATCCTCGTAACGCGCCATTCCGCCAGACCTCTCGCATGCCTCAGGTCCGGCGGCCCGCGGGGAGCCGTACCGTACCAATTCGTTGATTTAGCTGGATTTTGATTTCAGCATCGCGGTTGTCAATGGCACCAAAAGGATACCTCGGTCGCTCAGTGTCTTGGTCCAGGCGCCGATGCGCTCGATTGAGACGGGCAGGGCGGAGGCCGTGCCGACGGCGATGCCGCGCTCGCGCGCGGTCGATTCGAGCTTGTTCAGAGCGCGGTCGATCTCGGTCGGGGTCGGCACCACGTCAATCGCAATGTCGCCCTTGCCGAACGGCATGGCCTGGTTCGCCGCGGCCTGGGAGGCGATGCTGCGGGGCGAGGAGCCGTCGTCGAAGAAGCCGAGGCCGCGTTTGGCGGCCTCGCGCATGATCGGCTGCATTGCCGGTTCGGTCGCGATGAAGCGGGCGCCCATGAAATTGGCGAGACCGGCATAGCCCTGCAACCGGCTCAGGTGCCAGTGCAGGCGGTCCATGTTCTGGTCGGCGCTGAGCGAGGTCAGCAGCGTCTGCGGCCCCGGATCGTTGTCGGGGAAGTCGTAGGGCTCCATCGGGATCTGGAGGAAGATCTCATGACGCTGCGCGCGGGCGCGCTCGGCGAGCTTGCCGGGGTCGGCGCCATAAGGCGTGAACGCCAGCGTCACCGCGGGCGGCAGCCTCATGATGGCATCATTGGTCTTGGCCGCGCCGACCCCGAGGCCGCCAATCACGATCGCGACCACCGGCATGGTGGCAGCCTTGGCGCGGTCGGCGTCGGCTGCATAGACGTTGAACGGCTTCAGCCCGTCAGCCACGACGGGGATCATGCCGTAGCGAGACTTCTCCAGCAGCTTCGGGTTGATCCCGGCCATGACGGGCGGCGGTGCGGAAGCCGTACCACCCTTGTCGCTGCCGCTCTCGCCGGCTCCAATCACCACGTCGTGGCGGGCGCCGGTCGAGCCGTCGATCATGGTGATGGTCTTTTGCTCGCCGGCCTGCTTCGGCACCTCCTTGGTGTTGGGCTTGCCGTCGTGTTTGGCATCCGAAGCATGGCTTGCGGCTGCGGGCCTCTCGTCGGCAGCCTTGTCCGTCGGCTTGATCGCGATCCGGGTCATCGGCTCGCCGCCGAGCGGATCCTTGTTGAAGATGGCGAAGCCGGCGAAGGTAACCAGGAACAGGCCGAGCAGGACGGCAAGCAACTGCATGGCCGTGAACGGCAGCCGCAGCCGGCGCTTCCGGCGCGGCTTGTCCTGTCCGAGCGGGGCGCTCAGATCATCGGCCGTTTCAGTCATGTGAGATCCCGAATCACTCCAGCCGACGATACCACGCCAAGGTCAAGCGGCGGCAGGCCGGGATAGGCCGGAGGCTTCAGGAGTTCCCAAGCAAAAAGGGCGGCTTCAGCAAGCCGCCCTCTGCCAGATCGCATCAATGCGCCGATTTAGTTGGCCGCTTTGGGCTTGTCGGTCGTCGCCTTGTTGTCGCTGCCGGGCGCGGGCGCCGCCGAGGCGCTGTTCTTGATGCCGTGGAGCAGGTCGCCGGCGAGCTTGAGCGCCTTGTCGTCCTTGGCATCCGGCGGGACGTAGGACTGCGAACCGGTCTTCTCGTCGCCGTCGTTCTTGAGATGGCCGCGCAGCGAAGCCTCGCCCTTGGTGTCGGTGCGGGACTTCAGCTCGTCCGGCACGTCCTGCAGCACTTCGATGTCGGGCACGATGCCCTTGGCCTGGATCGACTTGCCCGACGGCGTGTAGTAGCGCGCCGTGGTCAGCCGCAGCGCGCCGTTGCCGCTTCCGAGCGGGATGATGGTCTGAACCGAGCCCTTGCCGAACGAGCGCGTGCCGACGATGGTCGCGCGCTTGTGGTCCTGCAGTGCGCCGGCGACGATTTCCGACGCCGAGGCCGAGCCGCCGTTGACCAGCACGATGACCGGCTTGCCCTTGGTCAGGTCGCCCGCATGCGCGGTGCGGCGCTGGGTCTCCTCGGCGTTGCGGCCGCGGGTCGAGACGATCTCACCTTTCTCCAGGAAGGAATCGGAAACGGTGACCGCTTCCTCCAGCAGGCCGCCCGGATTGTTGCGCAGGTCGATGATGAAGCCCTTGAGCTTGTCGCCGCCGATCTGGTTCGTGAGGTTGCCGATCTCCCGCTTCAGGCCTTCGGTGGTCTGCTCGTTGAAGGTGGTGATACGGATGTAGCCGATATCGTCCTGCTCGACGCGCGCGCGCACCGACCGGACGCGGATGTTGTCGCGCACGAGCGTGACGTCGATCGGATTGTCCTGGCCCTTGCGGATGATCTTGAGCTTGATCTTTGTGTTGACCGGACCGCGCATCTTCTCGACCGCCTGGTTCAGGGTCAGGCCCTGCACCGCCTCGTCGTCGAGGTTGGTGATGATGTCGTTGGCCATGACGCCGGCGCGCGATGCCGGTGTATCGTCGATGGGCGAGACCACCTTGATCAGGCCATCCTCCATCGTGACCTCGATGCCGAGGCCGCCGAACTCACCGCGGGTCTGCACCTGCATGTCACGGAAGCTCTTGGCGTCCATGTAGCTCGAATGCGGATCGAGGCCGGTGAGCATGCCGCTGATGGCGGATTCGATCAGCTTGGTGTCGTCGGGCTTCTCGACATAGTCGGAGCGCACCCGCTCGAAGACGTCGCCGAACAGGTTGAGCTGGCGATAAGTGTCGGCAGTGGCGGCTCGCGCGCTGGAGCCCATGAACACCGCGCGGGGCTGGGTCACGAACAGCGTCAGCGCTGCACCGGTGGCGGCGCTGAGGAGGATTACTGAAGTCTTGCGCATCATCCGCGAACCTTCTCGCCTTCATTTGTGGCCCACCATGGGCCTGGATCGATTGGAGTGCCGTCCTTGCGGAACTCGACATACAGCACAGGTTGACTCGCGTTCGTGGCGAGAATGGAGGCGACTTGCGAAGTCGACCCCATGGTCGCGACCGGCTCCCCCGTGAGCACAAACTGTCCGATGTTGACCGAAATGCGCTCCATCCCAGCGATCAGGACATGATACCCGCCACCGGCATTGAGGATCAAGAGTTGTCCATAGCTGCGGAAGGGCCCGGCATAGACAACCCAGCCGTCACACGGCGTCGTGACCTGGGAGCCGGGCCTGGTGGCCAGCGAAATTCCCTTCTGGACCCCACCGACCCCGTCGGAACCGCCAAAATCCCTGATCTTGTTACCGTTAACCGGAAGCGGCAGCAGGCCCTTGGCGGAGGCGAAGGCGATCGCCGGGGTGGTGCGGGAGCGGTCCTTGAAAGCGGCCGGACCGGACTTGGCGCTGGCGGCCGCTTTTGCCTCGGCCTGCCTGGCGGCCTCAGCCGCCTTCTCAGCGGCCTTGGCGGCGCTTTGCAGGTCCTGCTCCATCCTGGTGATCAGTCCCTGGAGATCACCGACCTGTTTTGAAAGCATGATGGCGCGCGACTTCTCGGCATCGAGATCCTTTTCGCGTGCCGCCTGCTGGCGCTGCCGTTCGTCGACCAGAGCCGTGAGCCGGGTCTGGTCGTTGCGGACCTTGTCGCGATCGGAGGCGAGCTGGTCGCGCTCGGTGGCAATGGTCTTGCGCAAGGCGACGAGCTCCCCGAGCTCGGCCGCGATCTTCTCGGCTCGCCCTCGCAATTCCGGCACGACGGCGCCGAGCAGCATCGCCGTGCGCAGCGATTGCAGCGCATCTTCGGGGCGCACCAGCAGCGCCGGCGGCGTGCGCCTTCCGGCGCGCTGCAGGGCCGCCAGCACCTCGACGATGTCGGCGCGGCGCGAATCGAGCGAGGCGCGCATCTGTTGCTCCCGGGCATTCAGCGCGCCCAATCGCGCTTCGGCCTCATCGATCTTGGTTTCCACAGCGCGAACATTGGCGGCGGTCTCGATCAGCTGCTGATTGAGCTGGCTGCGGTCCTGGCCGAGCGCGGCGATCTCTGCCTTGAGCTTGGCCTGCGCTTCTTCCGCGCTCTTCTGCCTGGCGCGCGCGGCCTCGAGCTCCTGCTCGCGCTGCTTGATCGCTTCGGGCGAAATCGCCGCGGTCTGCGGGGGCGCCGCCGTCTGAGCTTGCGCCAGGCTTGCGCCGGCAAGGCTTGTGATCAGCAACAGGTTGAGGAGCGGCGCTCGCATCGTCTCGGCAAAGGTGCTCGTCGTGGCGCGTGTCACGCGCGGTGATAGGGGTGGCCGGCCAGAATGGTGGCGGCCCGATAAAGCTGTTCCAGAAGCATGACGCGGACCATTTGGTGCGGCCAGGTCGCAGAGCCGAACGCGATCGCGAGCTTGGCCTTACGGCGCAATTCGGGCGAAAGTCCGTCCGCCCCTCCGATCATGAAGATAGTATGTCCGGCACCCTCGTCGCGCCAGCGCGACAGATGCCGTGCGAATACGGTGGATTCGAGGTTCTGGCCGCGCTCGTCCAGCGCCACCAGGATCGATTTCTCCGGAATATGCGCCGAGATCGCCGCGGCCTCTTCGGCCATCCGTGTCGCGGTGTCGCGCGCGCGGCTTTCGGGGATCTCGTGGATGCTGAGCTCGCGGAATCCGAGCTTGCGGCCGGCGTCGTCGAACCGCTCGAAATAGCGGTCGGCAAGCTCCCGTTCGGGGCCCTGCTTCAGCCGGCCCACCGCAATGACAGCAACACGCATGACGTCTTCTAGGGGCGACGCTTTCAGCGTCGTGTTTTCAAGGTCGCGCGCATCGGGCGCGCGCACGACGCTAGCATGCGCGTCAGCCGATTCGAAATCGGCTCGATGAGCCTAGATCGCCTTCGCCGCCCCTGGGCCCTGCGTGTACAATCGCTCGAGATTGTAGAATTCGCGGACCTCGGGTCTGAACACGTGCACGATCACGTCGCCGGAATCGATCAGCACCCAGTCGCAATTGGGCAAGCCCTCGACATGGATGTTCTTGATGCCGTTTTCCTTGAGGCTCTTGGTGACGTTTTCCGCGATCGCGCCGACGTGCCGGTTCACCCGGCCGGTGGTGACGATCATGTAGTCGGAGTACGCCGATTTGCCGCGAAGGTCGATGGTGACCGTCTCTTCCGCCTTCATGTCCTCGAGGCGGGAGAGGATCAGGCTCAGCGTCTTGTCGGCGTCGGGTTGCGCCTTCAAGGCCGCAGCTTTGGTCGATGTTTTACGCGTCGGCTTGGCAACCTTGGGTAAAACAGACTTCGTCGAAGCTGGCTTCGTGGAAGTCGACTTGGACAATACAGATGCGGTCAGGGACCATTCCTTTCACTGTATCGCGAACGCCGAATCCGGCGCTCACTGGTTACACTACATCATGTGGGGTTAAGGGTTTCAATATGCCAGAGCGCCCCAGCCCGCACACTTCGTCTCACTTCGTACCTTTCCAACTCCCGTCCGGGTTCCGTAGGCCTGTCGAGGAGAGGTTCAGCTTCAATCCGGTCAGGAACACCCAGGCCGGCGCCGGCCGGTCTGCAAGCAGTGCTGCCTTGCCTTCGGGTAGGCGGTAGCGCGCTAGCGCCTGGGCGGCGGGCGAGCCGAGCGCGCGAAAACTCTGCGGGGGGCGGTCGATGACTGCGATCGGCACCTGGCCAGCGATGCGCCGCCAGTCCTGCCAACGGTGGAATTGAGCGAGATTGTCGGCGCCCATGATCCAGACAAAGCGCAGAGCCGGGAGGCGGCGGCGCAGGGTGTTGATCGTGTCGATAGTGTAGCGCGTGCGAATGACGGATTCGAGACAGCTCACCGCGATGCGGGGATCGTCCGCGACCTCGCGCGCGGCTTGCATGCGCGCGCCGAGCTCATGAAGCGTGCCGTTCTCCTTCAGCGGATTGCCCGGTGTGACCAGCCACCACACACGGTCGAGCTGCAGGCGCTTGAGCGCGAACTGGCTGATGGCGCGATGGGCCTGATGCGGCGGATTGAACGATCCGCCGAGCAGGCCGATGCGCATGCCCGGCATGTGGGGCGGGATCGCTTGCGCCACGAAACGCGGCACGAGGAATGTGTTGCTCAATGCGCGCGCCTCGCGACGTCTACGGCCGGGTCTGCCCGGTGCCGTGGACGCGATACTTGAAGCTCGTCAGCTGCTCGGCGCCGACCGGACCGCGGGCGTGGAAACGGCCGGTGGCGATGCCGATCTCGGCACCGAAACCGAACTCGCCGCCATCGGCGAACTGCGTCGAAGCGTTGTGCAGCACGATCGCGGAATCGACCTCGCTGAGGAATTTCTTCGCGGCGACCTCATCCTGGCTCACGATGGCGTCGGTGTGATGGGAGCCGTGATTTTGGATGTGCGCGATGGCGCCGTCGACGCCGTCCACCACCTTCGCCGCGATGATGGCGTCGAGATATTCGGTGTCCCAATCCTCTTCGCTGGCAGGCTTCACGCGCGCGTCGGCCTTCTGCACGGCCTCGTCGCCGCGCACCTCGCAGCCGGCATCCAGCAGCATCTCGACCAGCGGCTTCAAGGTCTTGCCGGCCGCGGCGCGATCGACCAGCAGCGTCTCGGCCGCGCCGCAGACGCCGGTGCGACGCATCTTGGCATTGAGCACGATCGACTTTGCCATCGCGAGGTCGGCGCTGCCGTCGACATAAACGTGGTTGACGCCCTCGAGATGCGCGAACACAGGCACCCGCGCTTCCTGCTCGACGCGCGCAACGAGGCTTTTCCCTCCGCGCGGCACGATGACGTCGATGGCGCCATCGAGGCCGGACAGCATCATGCCGACCGCGGCGCGATCGCGCGTCGGTACCAGCGTGATCGCAGCTTCGGGCAGGCCGGCCTCGCGCAGGCCCTGCACCAGGCAGTCATGGATCGCGCGGCAGGAGCGAAAGCTGTCGGAGCCGCCGCGCAGGATCACGGCATTGCCCGCCTTCAGGCACAGCACGCCGGCGTCGGCCGCGACGTTGGGACGGCTCTCGAAGATCACGCCGACGACACCGAGCGGCACGCGCACGCGCTCGATGCTCATGCCGTTCGGCCGCTGCCATCTCTCGGTGACGACCCCGATGGGATCGGCGATGCCGCGCACGATGCCGATGCCCTCGGCCATGCCCTCGACCCGCGCAGGCGTCAGCGTCAGGCGGTCGATGAAGGCGGAGGTGGCATTGCCGGAGGCGCGGGCCTCCGCGACGTCCTCGGCATTGGCGGCGAGAATGGCGGTCGCATTGGCGCGAATGGCCCGCTCCATGGCTTCCAGCGCCCGGTTCTTCTGCTCCGGCGGCGCCAGCGCCAGCACGCGCGCGGCAGCGCGGGCACGGGTTCCGAGATCGGACATCAGCGCCTGAAGATCGGCATTGCCGTCGACGGCTTTGAGGGGAGCGGCCATGGGGGTTCAACCTTCTGCTAAGGCGGTGTCCTAGCACGGAAATCCCGCGTCTGCGAAGGGTAGGCAGGGTATGGCTGGTTCCCCGGCGGCGGGCTGGCTCGGTCAGTGCGCCGTCATTCCGGGGGATGCGGAGCATCAAACCTGGAATCTCGGGATCCGGGTCTGGTCCTTCGGACCATCCCGGAATGACGGGGCAAAGGCCTTATCCGCCCACCACCAGGTCATCCCGGTGGATCATCTCCGATCGCCCGCTGATGCCGAGGATGGCCATGACGTCCGGGGAGGAGCGGCCTTTGATCCGCTCGGCGTCGTCGGCGTCGTAGGCGATCAGGCCGCGGCCGATCTCGCTGGTGTCGGGGCCGCGCACGACCACGGCATCGCCGCGGGCAAACTGGCCCTCGACCTTGATCACGCCCGCCGGCAGCAGGCTCGCCCCCGCGCGCAGCGCGGCAACCGCGCCGGCGTCGATCGTCAGCGTGCCCTTTGGCTCCAGCGAGCCCGCGATCCAGCGCTTTCGCGAGGTGATGGGATTCGCCGGCGTCAGGAACCAGGTGCAGCGGCCGCCATCGGCGATCGCCTGCAAGGGATGCTCGATCTTGCCGGAGGCGATCAGCATATGCGTGCCGCCTGTGGTCGCGATCTTGGCCGCCTCGACCTTGGTCCGCATGCCGCCGCGAGACAGCTCGGACTCGGCGTCTCCGGCCACCGCCTCGATCTCCGAGGAAATGCTTTCGACCACCGGAATGAGCTTGGCATTCGGGTTGTTCTTCGGCGGCGCGTCGTAGAGGCCGTCGATGTCGGACAGCAGCACCAGGAGATCGGCGCTCGCCATGGTGGCCACGCGCGCGGCGAGACGGTCATTGTCGCCGTAGCGAATCTCGGTGGTCGCGACGGTGTCGTTCTCGTTGATCACGGGGATGGCGCGCCATTCCAGCAGCTTGCCGATGGTGGAACGCGCGTTGAGATAGCGGCGGCGCTCCTCGGTGTCCTGCAGCGTCACCAGGATCTGGCCGGCGCCGATGCCGTGCGCCCCGAGCACCTCCGACCAGATCCGCGCCAGCGCGATCTGGCCGACCGCGGCCGCGGCCTGGCTCTCCTCCAGCTTCAGCGGGCCACGCGGCAGCTTGAGCCGGCTACGGCCGAGCGCGATCGAGCCGGAGGAGACCACGAGGACGTCGCGCCCTTCCTTGTGCAGCTTGGCCATATCGTCGGCGAGCGCGGCGAGCCAGGATGCCCGCACCTCACCCCTGTCGGAATCCACCAGCAGCGCAGAGCCGACCTTGACGACGATGCGGCGGAATTGACTGAGTTCGGGGCTGGCCATGGCGCTAACAGGACGGGACTGCTCTGGAAACGGCGGAGCGATGGGCGGCGCCGATGAGCCCTGCTTTTGCAGCAGGACGACGACCGGCGCAAGGCGGCAGGCCAGGTAACCGCCCCCAATGCCGGCCTTGTGTCGGGCGTCTCGCGAGGCTCTAATTGCCGTCAATCAAAACGAGCCGGAGAGGGAACGATGGATCGCCGCAAATTCATGGCCGGATGTCTTGGTCTGCCGCTGCTGGCGCGGGCGGGTGACGCGCAGGCGCAGGCGGGGCTGACGAAGATCATCTTCCCGTTTGCAGCGGGAGCCGGCGGCGACACGCTGTGCCGGCTGATCGCGCAGGAGATGGCGCCGTTGCTGCAGCGGACCGTCGTGGTCGAGAACCGCACCGGCGGCGACGGCCTGATCGGCATCAAGGCCGTGAAAGGGGCGAGCCCCGACGGCAGCATGGTGCTGGTGACGACCGGGCCGACCATGTACCTGCTGCCGATGGTGGAGAAGACACCGAGCTTCGATACGGCCAAGGACTTCATGCCGGTGTCGCTGCTGGCGCGGTTCGAATTCGCCGTCGTGATCGGCCCGGGCGTCGATGCCCCGGATTTCAAGAGCTTCGTCGCCTGGCTGAAGGCACATCCGGACAAGACCTCGTTCGGGGTGCCGAGCAACGGCACCATTCCGCATTTCATGGGCTCCAAGCTCGAGAAGGATCTGGGCATTCCCCTGACTCGCGTGCCCTATCGCGGTAGCGCGCCCATTCTCAACGATCTCGTCGGCGGTCATATCTCGTTCGGCATCACGACATTGGCCGATGCGTTGCCGCAGCATCGCGCCAAGGGCGTGAAGATCATCGCGGTGTCGAGCGCGGAGCGTTCACCCTTTGCGCCCGACGTGCCGACCCTGAGGCAGAGCGGCATCGATCTCGTTGCCGACGCCTGGTACGGCATGTGGCTTCCCGCCGGCAGCCCGCCGGAGTTCGCCGGCAAGATCGGCGCCGCCGCAAGCGCCGCACTCGCCAAGCCCGAGGTGAAGGAGAAGCTCACGGCAATCGGTCTCATCCCGGTCGGCTCGGCGCCGGAGGGATTGACCAAGGAGCTCGCAGCGAACATCGCGCTGTGGCAGCCGATCGTGAAGGCGACCGGATACAAGATCGAGAATTGAGTCTCTCGCGGCGCCACACACTCAGGCGTCGTGCCCTGGTCAAGCCCGGGCATGACGATGGAGAGAGCCTTCCTCCGCTCACATCTTCGCGCGCTGTGCGATGCCGTCCTTGATCGCGGCGAGCTCTTTGTCGTCCCAGATGCCGATCAAGATGCCGCCCTTCACCTGCAGCTGGTTGTCCGCATAGGCTGCGATCTTCTCGCGCGGTGTCGTGATGTGGCCGCTCGGATGCAGCGCCCAGTCGAACAGTTCGGCCTGAAGCCGCGCGATGACGCCGGCGCATTCCGGGTCGTCGCCGCGATCGACATATTCCTGCGGATCGGTATCGAGATCGTACAGCATCGGGCGGAAGCCGGAGGCGTGGATGTATTTCCAGCGGCCGTCGAACACCATGAACAGGCGGCAGCGCTCGATCGGCTGGTTCAGCTTCAGCCGCACGTCCTGCATGGCGTAGTCGTATTCTGAGAACGCGACCTTGCGCCAATCGCTCGGGGTCGGACCACGCAGCAGCGGCAATAGCGAATGTCCTTCGAGGATGTGGCCGGGCACCTTGCCGCCGAAATAATCGACGAAGGTCGGCGCGAGATCGATCGCCTCGACCAGCGCATCGCTGCGCGTGCCGCGCGTGGCGTCAGCCTCTTGCGACGGATCGACGATGATCAGCGGAATCTTCGCCGACTGCTCGTGGAAAAGGTCCTTCTCACCCATCCAGTGATCGCCGAGATAATCGCCGTGGTCGGAGGTGAACACGATCATGGTGGTTTCCAGCAGGCCATGCGCCTCCAGGAATTTCATCAGCACGCCCATCTGGTCGTCGATCTGGGTGATCAGTCCCATATAGGTCGGGATCACCTTCTCGCGGGCATCATCGCGCGCCATGTTGCGGGAATAGCGCATGTCCATATACGCCCCGAACACCGGATGCGGATTCTGCCGCTCGCGCTCGGAGCGGATCGCCGGAATCACGTCACCAGTCGAATACATGCTCGCATAGGGCTCCGGCGCGATGTAGGGCCAGTGCGGCTTGATGTAGGACAGATGCAGGCACCACGGCCGGCCGTCGGCCTCGGCCTCGCTGATGAAGTCCATCGCGCGCCGCGTCATGTAGGGCGTTTCGGAGTGCTCGTCCGGCACGCGCGCGGCCTTGTCGGCATGCACCAGCAGCCAGCCGTTCTGCAGCGAACCATCTTCCGCCGCTCCTGAATTGGCCCAATGCTCCCAGGGATTGGTGGCCTCGAATCCCTGGCTGCGCAGATACTCATCGTATTTCGGACGCGGTCGTCCCGTGGGATGCAGGCCGTCGTCACGCTCATACGGCTCGAAGCCGCATTCGGCGACGTGCACGCCGATGATCGACTCCGGTGGGATGCCGAGCGCCTTCATGCCTTCGAGGTCGGGTGCCATGTGGGTCTTGCCGACCAGCACGTTGCGGACGCCGATCTTCTTGAGGTGATCGCCCAGCGTGGGCTCACCCACGCGCAGCGGCCAGCCGTTCCAGTGCGAGCCGTGCGAGCGCATGTAGCGCCCGGTGTAGAACGACATTCGCGATGGGCCGCAGATCGGCGATTGGACGTAAGCCTTGGTGAACAGCACGCCACGCTGGGCCATGGCGTCGATGTTCGGCGTCTTCAGCGTCGGGTGGCCGGTGCAGCCGAGATAATCATAGCGAAGCTGGTCGCACATGATCCAGAGAACGTTCTTCGCGCGCGCCATGCGTCTATCTCCGCCCGATACTTATCTGCTGGATGCTGCTCTATCGATGGCACTAAGACAACCTCTCCCGGAGGGAGAGGTCGGCGCGTAGCGCCGGGTGAGGGTTTGCGGTGTCTCGCAGAGGAGCCAATCCCTCACCCGATTTGCTACCCAAATCGACCTCTCCCCGGTGGGGGGGGGAGATGTGGAGAGAGCGTCGCTCGACTAAGCCGACCACGGCTCCGCTTCCGCCGCGCTCTTGGCCTTGGCGGAGACCGGGCTTTCGCCGATCACCTCGGCCAATGCGCGCAAGGCTTCCTTCACGCCCTGGCCGGTGACGCCGGAGAGCAGCAGCGGCGTCTTTTTGGCGGCGCGCTTGAGGCGCTCCTTCTGCTTCTTCAGCTCCTCCGGTTCGACCGCGTCGATCTTGTTCAGCGCGACGATCTCGATCTTGTCGGTGAGCTGCCCGCCATAGGCGTCGAGCTCCTTGCGCACGGTCTTGTAGGCCTTGCCGGCGTGCTCGCACGTCGCGTCGACGAGATGCAGCAGCACGCGGCAGCGTTCGACGTGGCCGAGGAAGCGGTCGCCGAGGCCGGCGCCTTCATGCGCGCCTTCGATCAGGCCGGGAATATCCGCCAGCACGAATTCGCGGCCGTCGGCATTCACGACGCCGAGCTGCGGATGCAGCGTGGTGAAGGGATAGTCGGCGATCTTCGGCTTCGCCGCGCTGACCTTGGAGAGGAAGGTCGACTTGCCGGCATTGGGCAGGCCGACGAGGCCGGCATCGGCGATCAGCTTCAGCCGCAACCAGATCCAGCGCTCCTCGCCGGGTTGGCCGGGATTGGCATTGCGCGGCGCGCGGTTGGTCGACGACTTGAAATGTGCGTTGCCGAAGCCGCCATTGCCGCCCTCGGCCAGCACGAACTTCTCGCCGACCTTGGTGAAGTCGTGGATCAGCGTTTCGCGGTCCTCGTCGAAGATCTGCGTGCCGACCGGCACCTTGAGCACGATGTTCTTGCCGTTGGCGCCGTGGCGGTCCGAGCCCGAGCCGTTCTCGCCCTTCTGAGCCTTGAAATGCTGCTGGTAGCGGTAGTCGATCAGCGTGTTGAGGCCGTCGGCGACCTCGACGATGACGTTGCCGCCGCGCCCGCCATTGCCGCCGGAGGGACCGCCGAATTCGATGAACTTCTCGCGGCGGAACGCCACGCAGCCGTTCCCGCCGTCACCGGAGCGGATGTAGACCTTTGCTTCGTCGAGGAATTTCATGGGCCATAGGTAGGCCAGCCAGTCCCGCGCGGCAACCCGAGCGCCCTGCCAATCGGCCGAATTTCTGGCGATTTCGCCGCTTGCTTAACCCGCCGGCCGCCGCCGGATCAGGAATTTCTGCATGCCTTCCAGCACCAGCTCCTTGCGCTGGTTGAACACGGTGCTGCGAAGCGTCACGGCGCCGGTCGTGCGTCCGGGCACCAGTTCGGTGACCTCGAGCGCCGGATAGATCGTATCGTCCGCGTAGACGGGCTTGAGGAACCGGCTCGACTGCTCGAGGAAGCCGACCAGGGAGTCTTCGACCATGAATGGAAACAGGCCGGCACCGGGCGCGGTGTGGATCAAGGTCTGGAAGCCGTGGGCGAGCAGATGCGGCATGCCGCGGCTGCGGCAATATTCGACGTCATAGTGCACCGGATGGGTGTCGCCGCTCGCGGTCTGGAATGCGGCGAACACCGCCGACGTCTGGGTGCGGCTCGGCAGCACGAAACGCTCGCCGAGGACGAAATCCTCGAACCAGCGCTGCGTGGGGATCATGCGATGCTGGGTGGGATCGAAGTCGGTCATGCGCTGCACCATCGTCGCGTTTTCGGATTGCGATCCGTATCGCGCCACGCGCAGTGCGACAATGCGTTCAATTCGGCGGAAGTGGGCTTGTCCCTGGTGCTTACGTCATTAAAACGATGGCAAGCACCACTACCAGCCGATTCCTGACGCGCTCTCCCCGTCATTGCGAGCGCAGCGAAGCAATCCAGACTGCCGCTGCGGAAGCAGTCTGGATTGCTTCGTCGCAAGAGCTCCTCGCAATGACGATCCCCGAACTCGTGTTTCGTCATGCCCCTGTTCAAGTCACTCTCCGCCTATGACGACCGTTCCGCGCGGCTGGCCGGCATCGCACTGATGGTGCTGTCGATCTTCATGTTCTCGTTCGGCGACGCCATGGGCAAGTTCCTGGTCGGGACCTACTCGGTGGGGCAGCTCTTGTTTCTACGTGCCTGCGCCGCGCTGCTCTTGCTGTCGCCGCTGATCTGGACGCAGCGTCACCAGTTCCTGCATCTGGAGCGGCCGGGCCTGCAGATGGTTCGCGTCGTGCTGTCGACGCTGGAGGTTGCCGCCTTCTTCCTTGCGACGGTTTACCTGCCGCTCGCGGACGTCATCACCTATTATCTCGCCGGTCCCATTTTCGTCACCGCGATGTCGGCGATCTTCCTGGGGGAGAAGGTGGGCTGGCGGCGCTGGACCGCGATCCTGATCGGTTTCTGCGGCGTGCTGATCGCGCTGCGGCCGTCGGCGCAGACCGTCAGCCTGCCGGCGCTGATCGCGCTCGGCGGCAGCCTGTCGTTTGCGACCCTGATGCTGATCACGCGCAGCCTGCGCAAGACGCCCGATATCGTGATGGCGTCCTCGCAATTCGTCGGCACGTTTTCGCTGGGCGCGGTCCTGTCGGCGTTCAACTGGGTGCCGCCGACGCCTGGCAGCCTCGTGTTCTTCGCTGCCGCCGGGCTGGTTTCGGTGACGGCGCTGTTCTGCGTCAACCGCTCGCTCAAGCTCGCGCCCGCCAGCGTCGTCGTGCCCTACCAATATTCGATGATCGTCTGGGCCGTGATCTTCGGTTTCGTCGTGTTCGGCGACGTCCCGTCGATCGCGACACTCGTCGGCGCGGCCATCATCATCGGCGCCGGGTTCTACATCTTCTTGCGGGAGCGGGATCTGGGGCGGGAGACCGCGGACGTGAATCCGCCGGCGTAGCTCTTACCCTCCCCTGGAGGGGGAGGGGAATTGGCGCCCTACCTCACCCGTCTTGCGCTGCTCCAGCTCTTCAGCGACGCCCACACCCCGCGTGACAGGCGGAAGCAGTCGACCGGCGTCGAGGAGCCCAGCGCCAGGAAGCGGTGCAGCTGCACGCCGCTCCACTGGAAGCCGCACTTCTCCAGCACCTTGCGCGAGGCCGGATTGGTGACGCGCGCGCCCGCATAGAGATGCTCGTCCTCGAACTCCTCGAAGAAGAAGTCGATCGCGCCGCGCGCGGCCTCGGTGGCAAAGCCCCGGCCCCAATGCTCGACGCCGAGCCAGTAGCCGAGCTCGGCATTGCCCGGTGTGGAGCAGTCGATGCCGACCATGCCGACCGGCCCGTTATCGTGCTCGATCAGGAACACGGTCTCGCTGCCGAGCTCGGCGGTGGCGCGGATGAAGTCGGCGGCGTCGTCCTGGGAATAGGGATGCGGCAGGCGGCGCGTGTTCTCGGCGACGCGGCGGTCGTTGGCGAGCCGGGCGATGGTCCTGACGTCGGCGAGAGTGGGCCGCCGCAAAGTCAGCCGCTCGGTGGCGACGACATCAGGTCTCGCCTCACGCAAGGTCACGCTCGAGAAATCCTGCAACATGTCCGGCTCCGTGAAAGTCACTAAGTCAATGTGAGCAATGAAAAGGGGAGGCCGGTTTCCCGCCTCCCCTGGAGCCTTCGATCTCTTGCGATCTCTAGGACTCCGCCGGTTCAGTCGGGACCGGCGGACTCCAATTTGATCCACCGTCTATTCAGCCGCCTCGGCGATCGGGAGCACCGATACGAAGGTGCGGCCGTTGGCTTTGGCCTGGAACGCAACACGACCCTCGATCTTGGCGAACAAAGTGTGGTCCGTGCCCATGCCGACATTAAGGCCGGGGTGCCAGGTCGTGCCGCGCTGACGCGCAATGATGTTGCCGGGAGTGACGACCTCCCCGCCGAACGCCTTGATACCGAGGCGCTTGCCCTTGGAATCGCGTCCGTTACGCGATGAACCGCCTGCTTTTTTGTGAGCCATGGCTCGTCTCCGAAATCCTGCGTATGTCTAGGTCAATTCCTTGACGGAATCATTTCAAAACGTCTCACGCATCAATTCGTGAATTGGCGTGATCAATTCTGTCTACTCGGCGGCTTCCGCTGCCGGCTCCTTGGCCACCTTTTCCTTCTTCGGACGCGGGCCCTTGGTGGGCTTGGCGCCGTCCGTCAGGATCTCGCTGACGCGCAGCACGGTGATCTCGTCGCGGTAGCCGCGCTTGCGGCGCGAATTCTTGCGGCGGCGCTTCTTGAACGCGATGACCTTGGGGCCGCGCTTGTGGTCGAGCACCTCGACCGCGACGGAGGCACCTTCGACCGTCGGAACGCCCAGCACCGGCGTGTCGCCGCCGACCACCAGAACTTCATTCAGCTGCACGATCGAGCCGACTTCGCCTTCGATCTTGCCTACTTCCAGGACATCATCCGGCACGACGCGGTATTGCTTGCCGCCGGTTTTGATGACTGCGAACATCGTTTTTTTCCTTCGTGTTCAATCCCGGCCTCGGGACGGGACTCGTCCGGGCCGGCTTTTTGTCAGTCGCTAAGGGTTTATGCGCGTTTGCGTGGGCGGGGCTTAGCCCATTGAAAACCCACGCAAAAGCAAGCGGCGCGAGAAACGCCCCGCGCCGGCTGTGGGACTTATAGCCGCTGGTCGCCGCGAGTCAAGGAAAACCCCGGGAAAAAGCCACGGATTAGAAGGATTTGCGCCGTTCGAGCGGCTGGAGCGGAATCTCCGCCGGGGACGCAACCAACGGGTTCCCTCGCCGTTGTCCCGCAAATCTTCATGCGGGCAAGGGCTATCATGGCAACAGACGAGCTGGTCAAGACGACGGGCATCGCCCACCACGGGGCGGAGCGGCTGCCCTCGGTGGACGTCGACAGTTTCAACATCGAGATCAAGGACGAGGACGGCTTCCTCGGCGACCGCGCCAGCAGGGGCGCGTTCCGCGAGATCCTCGAGCGCTGGCGCAAGCCGTTGCGCAAGAGCGGCGAGGATCCGTTCGGCAAGGAGCAGACGGAGAACATCAGCAAGAAGACGCTGGACGACATCATGGTTGGCGACGACGTCGAGGCCTCCGCCGTGGTGCACAGCGCCATCGAGGACTTCGCGCAGGAGCTTGCCTACGTCACGCGCCGCTTCCTCAAGACCAAGGCCTGGGCCAAGACCGAGCGCATCGTGGTCGGCGGCGGTTTCCGCGATTCCCGGCTCGGGGAGCTCGCGATCGCGCGCACCGAGATCATCCTCAAATCGGAGGATTTCAAGATCGACCTGCAGCCGATCCGCCATCACCCCGACGAAGCCGGCCTCGTCGGCGCGTTGCATCTGGCGCCGTCCTGGATCTTCGAGGCCCATGACAGCATCATTGCCGTCGACATCGGCGGCACCAACATCCGCTGCGGCCTCGTCGAGACCGGCTGGAAGAAGGCCAAGGACCTGTCGAAGGCCAAGGTCGTGACATCCGAGCTGTGGCGTCACGCCGACGACGAGCCGACCCGCGAAGGCGCGGTGAAGCGGCTCACCAAGATGCTGAAGGGGCTGATCACCGAGGCCGAGACCGAGGGCTACAAGCTCGCGCCCTTCATCGGCATCGCCTGTCCCGGCGTGATCAACGCCGACGGCTCCATCGAGAAGGGCGCGCAGAATCTCCCCGGCAATTGGGAGAGCAGCAAGTTCAACCTGCCGGCGAGCCTGATCGAGGGCATCCCCGCCATCGGCGAGCACGACACCGCGATCCTGATGCACAATGACGGCGTGGTTCAGGGCCTGTCGGAGGTGCCGTTCATGCAGGACGTCGATCGCTGGGGCGTGCTCACCATCGGCACCGGTCTCGGCAACGCCCGCTTCACCAACCGCCGCAAGGAGAACGGCAAGGACAAGGACCGGGATTCCGCGGAGAACGGCAAGAAAAAGACCAAGGACAGCAAGAAGGACGACTGAAGCGGCCAAGGTCGATCGGCCTACCGTTGCCCACCTCTCCCGGAGCGAGAGGTCGGATGCCATCGCAGATGCCGCTCGGGTGAGAGGTTTCGATCCGTCCAATGCGGCGCGAGGGATGCTCCGCCCGGTCTTGCCGGCGCGGGCGCCCAGGTAACCTTGACCGGTTAGGTTAAGGACCGGATTGCGTTGCGGCAGGCCCGCCGCACGTTAGGGTCGAATCGTCGCTTCCACTCGGCCGGCGAAGCCGCCCTTCACGGCCAGTATTTCAATGAGCGGCACCGGGACCGCCAGTATTTACCGCGTCTGGCGGTCCCACCCCGTTTTCCTCCTGCTTGAGCGGGCTCCTCAAATGAGGGACCCATCGCGCCGGCAAAACAATCGCGCCACGACACGAGACCTCATCCTGAGGACCCGCCGCGGGCAGGTGTCTCGAAGGATGGCCGCAGGCGAACTTCCCGCTTCGCGAGCTGTGGGCCCCTCCCGTTCACCCGACGGAGGGCAGCGATGATTCGTTCAGATGCACGGCGCGTCACCGCCCGTGCCGATCGACCCGATGCTCAGCACAAATCGCGCGAAATGCCGCCGAAACGCGCCGCCCCAACCGCTGGAGCCGGTCGCCCGGCCGAAACCGGTCCGATTTTCGTATCCCGCGCCTTGTCTGGCCCGCCATCCTCGCCTATTAACGCCCCCAACCACGGGGGCCGCTGCTCCTACATGGCGCCTTCAGGAGAGGTGGCAGAGTGGTTGAATGCACCGCACTCGAAATGCGGCATAGGTGCAAGCCTATCGGGGGTTCGAATCCCTCCCTCTCCGCCAGCAGTCCCGAAAACACCCGTAAATCGGCTGTCTTTTTGATCTGAAAGGACTTTTCGCGTTTTTCCGGACGACCGACGGTACACAACGTCGGTACACAGATGGTTCATGCGCTCGGCACGCCCAAACGTCATCCGCAAAGCGGAATCTACCTGTTCAGGAAGCGCGTTCCCGAACGGCTGAAGGACTTCATCGGCAAGAGCGAGATCAAGTTCTCGCTGCAGACGCGCGATCCCGTCGTCGCGCGGATCCGCAACCTCGAAGAGATGGCGCGGCTCGCGCGCGCTTGGTCGGAAATCGGCGGGTCGGTCGTCGACGGCACGCGACATGCGGCAATCTGCGTCGATTGCAAGACGGCGGGATCCGGGGCAGCCGCCGCGGCCGCGCTTGCCGCCGGCGCGCTGCCGCCTCCGTCCGCTCCGGCCGCAACAGCCACCGCGAACACGCCGGTCGCACTGCGCCCGATCTTCGAATCCTACGCCAAGGAGGCCGAACTCGCGCCTTCGACCGTGAAGCGCTGGTCGCCGGTCCTCGACCGCCTGATCGGCCATCTTGGCCACGACGACGCCGCGGCGATCACGCGGGCCGACATCGTTGCGTGGAAGGACGCGCTGCTCGACGGCGACATGTCGAACGTCACCGTCCGCGACGTCTACGTGGCCGCGGTGAAGGCGACGTTGCAGTACGCCGTCGACCAGGGCCGGCTCGCCGAAAACCCCGCCGCCGGCGTCAAGGTGCGCGTGCGCGAGGCGCCGGTGGAGCGGGACAAGGGCTTCGACGGCAAGGAGGCCGAGACGATCCTGTCGGCGACGCTGCGCAAGCCCTCCGACAAGATCAGCGTCGAGATGGCGGCGGCGCGGCGCTGGGTGCCCTGGATCTGCGCCTACACCGGCGCGCGGGTCAACGAGATCACCCCGCTGACCAGGCGCGACTTCGTCCTGCGCGACGGCATCTGGATGATCCGCATCCGGGCGGAAAACAACAAGGGGCGCAAGTTTCGGGAGGTGCCGCTTCATAGCCATCTGATCGAACAGGGTCTGCTCGACTACGTGAAGACGCGCGGCTCGCGGCCACTGTTCTACGACCCGCGCCGTAGCCGTGGCGGCAAGGATTCCAATCCCCACCATAAGAAGGTCGGCGAGCGGTTGGCGGAATGGGTCCGCTCGCTCGGTATCGACGACCGCGTCGCCCCCAACCACGGCTGGCGTCATCGCTTCTCGTCGATCGCGCGCGTGGTCGCAATGCCAGAGGACGTCCGCAACATTGTCCAGGGCCATGCGGGCACAAAGGTCGCTGATCGCTACGGCGAGACCTGGCCGCTCGTCGCGCTGCGCGAGATCGAAAAGCTGCCGCGGTACGCAGTCGAAAGGGAGACCTAAACTGTCACGCTTAGGCTGACTGATGCGAACGGGTGGTCCGACCTGGACGAGATGTCCCGGATCGTACTCAGCATCCTCCGCCAAGCCGCAGAGCCTCTTGCCAGTCGTCCACTTTTGAGTAGAGCGGCTTTGGACAGAACGAACAGCGGCTTTCACGGCTCATGAGCGGACAGGTTTTGCGCATGTGCGACCTGCCTAGCTCAGGGTGGCGAAAGTTAACGTTTTAGTAACACTCTGATATTGTTTGAAACTTCTCTAGGGTTCCCGCGTTGCCCCCAAAATATAGGATAGCCATGCGGCGAATTCGCGCTTGACCAGGCGAAAGCGACCCCCTAGGTTACCCGCGCTCGGTAATTCCTTAGCAAGCGTCTCTGAGGAGATAAGCCCCGTTAATCGTGGCCGCCCTAGGGTACAAGCAAAATATGGCTCGCAAGTTGCGGGCCTTATTTTTTGGTAGATTGCCAGTCGTCGCGATGAGCAAGATTCTTGGTCATCAGATCGGCAAATTGCGAGTCACCGTGCTCGTATTTTCGAAATAGGCTCCACGAAAGAAAGTCTACCGCCTGTAGACCGGGATACAGGTGAGACTCGCCGTGCGTGATGGAAAGCGAATGCTCATGGGCGCAATGGCCGACTAGCCTCGTCTCTAGATAGCCATCGAACTTGTTCTTGGTTTGGAGTTCCTTGGTTCTGGCGTCGATAACGATCTCAAGGTCACCGACGAAGTGATTCGGATACGCGCGGCAGACGAGCGAGCCGCAGAGATAGTTGTACGAAATGCCGTAGTGGGCCTTGCTGAGGAATGGCGGCAGGTGCTTTTTCTTCGCTATCGAATAATGCACTTTGTTCGGACCGGAGCAAATTGCGGTTATTATCTCTTTCAGGACCTGATCGCGCCTGTCGCTGATGGCTTTTGGAATGCCCGGAAGGTGGGGCGATGCCCAAATGGACGTCCCCTTAATCTCCATCCTCTTTGGCCAGCCAGCGTTTATTAGCTTGGCGAATTCTTTCTTAACCCTTTTTTCGAGCGCCTTTCGGTTCTCGGTCCAGAGCGCGGTGATCAGAAAAAATTCACTCGATTCCTGCTTCTGGCCAAGCTCGCCGGACTCGTCGATAAACAAGTGATGCATAGATTACTTCTCTGTTACGCACTGAATGAATTACATTTTTTTTGACGATTCAACTGCTGACGGTTCGTTGCCAATAGCCCTTCCACTGTCGCGAAACGCGGTGCTGCAAGGCAGCGGGTGGGGCCTGAGTCGCCGGCGCGGATGCTAAGCTTTCGAAGTCGTTCACGAAATTCGAAGGATATGACTTAACCCGCGCCCGAAATCCTTACGGTCCCCCTGCATAAGGGAGTTCGATTTTGGGGGCGGAACAGGTGCGGGTCCGGGAGCCAATTCTCGATAAAAGCGGCGTCTATCACTACCGTCGTCGGATCCCCGACGACGTACGTCGGGCGCTCCGCGAGTTGGATGCTGCCGCCGGCGCAGGTAGCCGTCGTCAGGATAAGCGCGAGGAGAAGAAGCGACTCGGCCGCGACAAGGCCAGGGCCGAGGCCGCTTGGGAGAAATACGATCGTGAAGTCGAAGCCAGATGGGCCCAGCTCAGGCAGGGGCGGATCCGCGGTCTCTCTCTGGTCCAGATCCAGGCTTTGGCAGGGGACATCTACCGGCGCTGGCTGAACGGCTACCATCCAGCACGCTTCCATGCCGGCATCAGCGCCGGTGTTGCGCTAGGACTCATGGAGGAAATTGAACTTCCTCCGAATGAGTGGACACCTGTAGTAGGCTCGTTGAGCCTGGAGGTGTTGAATGGAACGTGCACGTCGGTCGTTTACTGAAGAGTACAAGCGCGAGGCGGCGGGG
>NZ_LMQJ01000055.1:0-4070 GCF_001424605.1 Bradyrhizobium sp. Leaf396 | reverse complement strand
GGATCGCGCCGACGCCGGGCTCGTAACTCCGGTCGGGCTACGCCCTCCCTGCGTCACGAGCCCGGCGAAGCTCTCTCATCCTGATTGACGCTCCACTGTCACCCTGATTGCCGCGCGGCACGCATATAGACCTGAAGGTCCTCGACCAGAGGCCGGCTCAGCGTCTGTCGCGTCTCCAGACGCCCCTCGGGGCTCCTGCCATTGATGGAGCGTTCGATCTCGAACAGCGCATCGATCCGCCGCACGACCTCGACCGCGATGGGCGAGAGTGGGATCTCCTTTTTACCGGCGGCCTTGCGACGCGCATTCTCTTCGATGTCGGCCATGGCGAAGAATGGACGCCGCGCATGGACCCAACATGCGGCCTCCCGGATCAGTCCGGGCTGGCGCCCCGCCAGATAGAGCTGGTTATACCCATCATAGGCGTCGGCCTGCAGGATGCCGGCATACCGGGCCAGATGCGCCTGGGGATGCTCGCCCCTGCGGTCGCGGGAGTAGTAGAACATCGCCGCCGGCGGGCCGGTGCCGCCAAACGGCCGGTCGTCCCGGACGTAGATCCAGCACCGCCCCGTATCGGTCTTGCCCTTGGCCAGCACCGGCACGGTCGTATCATCGGCATGCAGGCGCTCGGCCGCCATGACATGAGCTTCGACCAGGCGCATCAGGGGATCCAGCGACGCGCAGACCGATCCCACGGCGTCCGCCATGGTCGACAGCGCGATCGGCACGCCTTCGAGGGCGTAGCGCTCAGCCTGGCGGTTCAAGGGCTGATGTTGGCCGAACTTCTCGAACATGATCATGGCCAACAGGCTCGGGCCGGCCCATCCCCGGGCGACAGCATGGAATGGCGCCGGCGCCTGGCTGATCTTCTCGCAGTCGCGGCAGGAGAACTTCTCCCGCACCGTTTCGATCACCTTCCACTGGCGCGGCACCACTTCCAGTGTCCTCGTCACGTCCTCGCCGAGCTTGCGCAGACGATTGCCGCCACAGCACTGGCAAGCCGTCGGCGGCTCGATGACCACTCGTTCGCGCGGTAAATGCTCAGGGAAGGTCTGTCGTTCGCCTCGCTTGCGCGTAAATCCGCGCACCGTCGTCGCCTTGGCCACAGCGTGCTCTGCCGCCAGCTCGTCTTCAGTGGCATCACTTTCCAGCTCTTCGAACGTCAAAGCCAACTGCTCGATCAGGCGCGACGAACGCTCCGACCGCTGGCCGTAGATCTGATGCTTTAGCTTGGCGATCTGCAGCTTCTGCTGGGCGATCAGCGCTTCGTCCTCAGACGACTTCGCGCGGGCGACCGCGAGTTCAGCTGCGATCTCCAAAGCCTTCGCGCGCTCGGCTGCCAGCGCCGCTTTCAGGGCGGCAATGTCATCCGGAACAGTGTCGCGCCCAGCATCCATGCGACACAGTGAATCACAGATTGGAAGCGTTGGGACTCCCCAAAAATGCAAAATCTGCTGGATTTTGTGCTCAACCCGCGCTTCTCGGTCGCCAGCTCAGTTGTGGATTCCGCCAGTCGATCCCTTCCAGCATATAGGCCATCTGCGCCGCTGAGATCGATACCGCGCCGTCTGACGCCGAAGGCCAGATGAACTTGCCTCGGTCCAGGCGCTTGGCATAGAGCGACATGCCCAACCCATCATGCCAAAGAATCTTGACCAGATCGCCGCTGCGGCCTCGGAAGATGTAGAGATCGCCGGCATGGGGATCGCGCTTCAGGCTCTCCTGCACCGTAAGAGCCAGGCTCCGCATGCCGCGGCGCATATCGGTGTGGCCGGTCGCGATCCAGACCCTGACGCCGCTCGGAATCGGAATCATCGTCGTCGCAAGAGCTCAAGAACCTGCTGCAGCGCCTCAACGTCCACGTCACGGTCAACGCGAACACGACAGCCGCCCCCGAGCTCAATCTCGATGATTCCAGCCCTTGCACGCTGCGCAGGCGGTGAAGACGCCAGTTGTGGTGTGCCGCTCGAGATCGGAGCCGCTACAGGTGTGATCTCGACGGGAACAAGAGCAGGCGCAGCATCTCCGCCCAGTCGCCCCTGGCGCGCTTGTCGACGCCAGGTGAACAGCAGGCTATGAGCCACCCCGTGCCGGCGTGCCACCCCGCAGACCGTCTCGCCGGGCTGCAAGGTCTCTTCGACAAGACGGACCTTCTCGTCGTAACTCCATCGCCGCCGACGCTCGGCGCCCAACACATTGACCTGCATTCCCGACGTGACCTTAAAGCTAGACTTAAGGTCAAATCCTCAGGCCGTCTCGCAAATTACGCAAGGCGGCCTTCGCCGGAGAGATACTGGCAAGCTGTCCGCTGTCGCGAACGACTTGGTGGGCCATCGCGCCGGCAGGGTGGTCACAATCGACGGCGCCGACGCCTTCTTCGAGCGGCTCGATACGCTGGTTTCGGCGCAGGCGGATGCCCAGCGGCCCAATCCACGAAGTACAGAGTTGCTGGTTGCCAGCGCGAAGAAGTTCTTCGCTCGTCCCGAGTTCAGAATACAGTTGGAAGAACTGATTGGTGATGAGCAGCGCCGCATCGACCAACACGTCGTCGCGGCAAGCGGTCAACCGGGCGCCGGGTGGTCGGATGACCTTTTTATCTCGGCCGTCGCGCGCTATGAAGCCAGGACTGAGATACTTGCTCGCATCTTCGGTATATTAGGTCGATACGGGACCGGAGAAGAATCTCGCACCGCATTGGATGTCATTTTGGGGCTAAGTGTTCGCGAAGCAGCCGGTGGCTTCACAGCCCTTATCAACCTTAGAACATATCCCGCCGTTCTCTTGTTTTACGCCTACGGCATTGGTCTGTTGAAGGCGCGGCGCTTTGAGGCCTTGTTCGAACTCTTGACCGCGCCGATCAATGTAGGCCGCGACAACTCGAAAGCTGTCGTCTCGCACCTTTATCTCGCCACGTGGGAGGGCATGGAGAATGATCCCTGGAGGCTTGTGCACGAACTCAAGGGCCCCAAGACCGCTCTTAGCGATCACCTTCATGGGGTGTTTCAGCAATGGACTAGCGACTACATTTTCGCCACCAACGAGTTCACAAGCCTGTTCGAACATTTCGAGCTTCTCGCAACGTTGGCCTACATTACGCTGGCAAGCGACAAGGCAGGTCTCCAGGCCGCACTAGGTGGCGCGGGGCGGGATTTCCTATGGACTCCGATCGGGCGAGCCGCTTGGCACAGCTAGGTCAGAGGCCCCATCATTGTAAGTTGGAAGACAGACCTCCAGCCGGAACTACTCAAAGCGGGATTTGCCCGGGGCGACAAGGATTATCTACTTCTTGCTATCCAGAGCATTTGTCTGGCCGGATCAGTTGGTGAACTCGGAGGCTATCGGAAAGTGGTGTGGTGCATCGCGGGAGAGCCTCACCCTCTCAACTATGCAAAGTCTTGCGCTTTTGTTCGGAGGCCTCCCTTAAGCCTCGCCTCTTTTCGAGCGACCAGTTCTGCAACGAGAGACTCTGCAGCATTCCAGCTCTCCTTTGCCTTCATCCTTTCAAGCCTAGCGGTCGGAACCAAACCGCAGACCCACACATCATCGCTTCGTCCGGTAGGTGGCCGCTGAACAGCGCTTACCTTCGAACGACCCATCGAAGCCCCCCTTTTCTGCTTGTCGATAGCGGTGGGCTTGCACATATTCGAAGCGAAAAGCCCCGCCCGGCATAGCCGGACGAGGCTCGGCTGAATGCGCCTTAGTCGGCGCTCTTGCGCGGCCGCGACCAGAGGAGCGTATACTCTTCGCTTCCCTCGTCATCGAACAGATTCGCGTAGATCGGAGCTGTGAAGGAAGGGTCGTCGAGCTTCAAAGAGAGGTAGTCGCGGCCTTCCTCGGATCGCTTCGACCACGCTGCCCCAATCTCGGCTCGGCGCACGTACACTCGGTGGCTGGGAGCATTCTCGTTGGACCGACTGGTTTCTGCAATGATGCGGACACCCTTGGCTTGCAAGCTCAACGTCACGATCTCACCCTGAAAGCCGTTTTAGGTCAGCCGTCAACTGTCCTTTTGAAACGAAGCCTCAGGCTTTGCTTCGCTATCTGATGGAGGACACTCCCGAGCGTCCTTT
>NZ_LMQJ01000054.1:0-4155 GCF_001424605.1 Bradyrhizobium sp. Leaf396 | reverse complement strand
AACCGGACAAGGCTCCATTCCGCACTCGGATATATCCCCCCGATCGAGATGGAGCTAAAAGCCGCTTAACCCGTCCACTTTATCGGGGGAAGATCAATGCTTTGGTACGCCGATGATCCCGGTTCCGACGGGCGCGCGAGTATGGCTCGCGACGGGCTACACGGACATGCGGCGAGGCTTTCCGTCGTTAGCACTCCAAGTGCAGGAGGTGCTGCGCAAGGACCCGCTCAGCGGTCATCTGTTCGTCTTCCGCGGTCGCCGAAGCGATCTTGTGAAGGTGATCTGGCACGATGGCCAAGGAGCATGCCTGTTCACCAAAAGACTCGAGAGAGGAAAGTTCATCTGGCCATCGGTTGCGGGCGAAGCCGTAACGATCTCACCGGCGCAGATGAGCTACCTGTTGTCCGGAATCGATTGGCGCAACCCTCAAGAAACCCAACGTCCGACGCGGGTCGGATAGCGTTTTGCGTTTGAATCTGGCGCTTGATCTGATTCAATGGCTTCATGATAGCGAAGCCGGACGATCTTCCATCGGACCTTGCGAGTGCCCTGGCGGCGCTGCAGGCCGAGCGTGAGGCGCGGCTGCGAGCCGAGGCGGTGGCTGCCAGTGCGCGGGCGGAGCTGTCGGACAACGCGGCGCTGATCGCGCATCTCGAGCTGCGGATCGAGAAGCTCAAACGCGAACTGTACGGGCAGCGCTCCGAGCGCACGGCGCGTCTAATCGAGCAGTTGGAATTGGAGCTCGAAGAACTTGCCACCACGGCGAGCGAGGATGAGCTTGCCGCGCAGGCCGCGGCGGCGAAGACGCAGAACGTCCGCCCCTTCACGCGCAAGCGACCAGTGCGCAAGCCCTGGCCGGACGATATCGAACACGAGCGCGTCGTCATTGACGCTCCGACGAGCTGCGCCTGCTGCGGCGGATCGCGACTGGCGAAGATCGGCGAGGATGTGACCGAGACGCTGGAGGAGATCCCGCGTCGCTTCAAGGTCATCGAGACAGTGCGCGAGAAGTTCACCTGCCGCGATTGCGAGAAGATCAGCCAGCCGCCGGCGCCGTTCCATGCCACGCCGCGCGGCTTCATCGGCCCGCAATTGCTGGCGACGATCCTGTTCGACAAGTTCGGTATGCACATCCCGCTCAATCGCCAGAGTGCGCGCTTTAAGGCCGAGAGGATCGACCTGCCGCTGTCGACGCTGGCGGATCAGGTCGGCCACGGGACCTTCGCCGTCATGCCGCTCTTCCACCTGATCGAGCGTCATGTGCTCGCTGCCGAGCGTCTGCATGGCGACGACACCACCATCCGCATCCTGGCCAAGAGCAAGTGCACGACCGGGCGGATCTGGACCTATCTATGGACGGTCCCCGCTTTGCAAGGCCATTTGCTTTGTTTTGGCTAACGATCGTTTGCAGCTATCTATCCGGCTTTATGGCATGCCACGAGCCTTGATGAGATCCGCGGATCGGCGCCCAATTACGTTGGCGAGCTCTGAAGCTCGATAGGTCCAACGGGCTTAGCCGACCCCGGTCCGACTGGTTGCCATCACTCTGCTTTGCCCTCGCAAACGGAGCCACGCTCGATTTATACTTGCGCGGTATTCTTCACCATTGGCCATGATCGCCCAAGCGATCCGTGCAGTTTTGTGAGCGAGCGCCACCGTCACGACATTGAAGGGACGCCTGCCGAGCAGCTCTGTTATCCAGGTATTGGTGACCTGATGGATACGGACGCGATGAACGGCCGCTCGGGCGCCATGTATTAGCAACTTACGAATGTAGCCGTCGCCGCGCTTGCTGATACCGCCCAAACGCTCCCTTCCCCCGGTCGAATGCTGCTTCGGTACTAATCCAAGCCAGGCGGCGAAATGCCTTGCCGAAGCGAACTGTTGTGGATGATCGACAGACGCCGCCAGGGCGGTGGCGTCAAATGGGCCGATGCCCGCCACCTTCATGAGACGCCGACAGACTTCATTGTCTTTGGCAGTTGCAAGGATCATTTTCTCGTGGCTTTCAATGTGTAGCTCAAGGTCTTCGATCTGATCGACAAGGATTGAAAGAGCGCTACGCGCGCTCTGTGGGATGCGCTCGTCAACGTCCACGAGTGCCATGAGCTCTCTCGCGTTTGCTTTTCCCTTCCCGGTCACGATTCCCAACTCGCCCAAATGACCACGCAGAGCATTTATCGCGCCTGTGCGCTGTCGAATAAGCAAATCTCGCGTGCGATGTAGCATTAAAATTCCCTGCTGTTCGACGGTTTTTACAGGGACAAAGCGCATGCCAGGCCGTTGGACGGCTTCCCAGCACGCCTCCGCATCAGCAGCATCATGCTTGTTTGTCTTCACGTAGGCTCGGACGTAGCGGGCCGGCATAAGACGTGCTTTGTGTCCAAGCTTTATTAGTTCACGAGCCCAATGATGAGCGCTGCCGCAAAGCCTCAAGACCAACGAGACAACTTGGAAGCCGTGAAAAGAAATCGAGAACCTTCCCGCGGGCGAGCTTCTTGCGGATAATTTCTCCATCCGCCGTAATCCAGTGGATTTGAAACCAGCTCTTCGAGATATCAAGCCCGATTGTCACCATAGCTTGTCCTCCTTCTTGGGTGCCCTTTCGCAGCTTATCAGGGCGGGGACCGTCCATCTCATTATGTGCGCGACGATCGGCCGTTCGGCGGACGGGCGCCGCCGGGTGCGCTCTATTACGCCTCGCGCGACCGGCGGCAGGAGCATCCCACACGGCATCTCCAAAGCTTCTCTGGCATCCTGCAGGCCGATGCCTATAGCGGCTACAATGAGCTATATGACGCCTCGCGCGCGCAGGGACCGATCACGCCTGCACTCTGTTGGGCCCACGCCCGCCGGCAGTTTTTTGAGCTGGCGGACATCGCCGCCAATGCGAGGGCCGGCAAGAACGCCGCGGCGATCTCGCCGATTGCCCTAGAGGCGGTCAAGCGCATCGATGCACTGTTCGATATTGAGCGCGGCATCAACGGCCAAAGCGCCGAAGAGCGGCTGCGGGTGCGCAAAGAACAAAGCGCCCCGCTTTTAACGGCATTGGAAGCTTGGCTGCGCGAGCAGCGTGCCCGGCTGTCGAACTCGTCCGCGGTCGCCAAGCCAATCGATTACATGCTGCGCCGCTGGGAACGGTTTGCTCGCTTCACCGATGACGGGCGGATCTGCCTGACAAACAATGCGGCGGAGCGCGCGCTGCGCGGCTTTGCCTTGGGCCGCAAGTCCTGGCTGTTCGCCGGCTCGGAACGTGGTGCCGACCGCGCCGCTATCATGGCGACGCTGATCATGACGGCAAAGCTCAACGACGTCGATCCGCAAGCCTGGCTGGCGGACGTCTTGGCCCGCATCAACGATCACGCTGTCCACAGGCTCGAGGAACTCCTGCCATGGAGCTGGGCCTCCGAGATAGAGCGCCGTAAACTGGCGGTATGACCGTCGGAATCGCTCGCCTCAAGATTACGCTCGATGACGTCAAGCCGGTGGTTCTGCGCCGGGTCGATGTGCCATTCGACATCAAGCTCGACCGCCTGCACCTGACCATCCGAGCGGCCATGGGTTGGACCAACAGCCATCTCTACGAGCTGCGCGCCGGCGACGTCGGGTGGAGCACGCCTTACCCGGATGCAGATTGGGGCGTCGGCGAGTTCCTCGATGCCCGCAAGGCTCGGCTTACCGATATCCTCGAAGATGTCGGAACAAAGAAGCTCACATACCTCTATGACTTCGGTGACGGCTGGGAGCACTCGATCAAGGTCGAGCGCCTCATCGATCCCGAGCCAGGCGTGCTCTATCCGCGTCTGATCGAAGTCAGCGGCCGCTGTCCTCCCGAGGATTGTGGCGGTCCCTGGGGCTATGCCGAACTCCTCGAAGCCATCAAGGACCCCACCCACGAACGCCACGCCGAACTCACCGAATGGATCGGCGACGACTTCGATCCTGACATCGACGAGGCCGAGTGGCTCACCACGGAAGTTGAGGCCCTCGCCAAAAAATGGTCACGCAAACCCGAAGGCAAGCGCGCCAAACGCAGCTAACCCGCGGCCTTCACCGGCTTTCAATTACCCACATTTCCGGCCGCTCCGATTTCGGCGCCGAGTTCGATATCAGTGAGTCTGGAGAGTCCGCGCCAGATGACAACATTTCCGGGTG
>NZ_LMQJ01000053.1:0-5731 GCF_001424605.1 Bradyrhizobium sp. Leaf396 | reverse complement strand
GCTCACCACAAGTGGGGACAAGACCTACCGCCTCCGTCAGTCCTGTTGCATCGACGTAAGCAAGACGCTGAGAGTCGGTGCAGACTGTCAAGATAAGGCGACCAGCTCCTCGAACGCGTATTTCTTGGTGCCGAAGCTGCCGGTCATGTCGCGGCCGAGACGGTTCGGATGGCCGGTGGCGTGACCCAGTTCGTGCAGCGCAGTCCGGTGCCAGTTGATCGGCTCGAAATAGGCCTGCGGCGGCGGGACCTGCACGTAGTCGAGCGCCGGTACGTAGAAGGCGCGATTGCCCCCGATGCGGAAGTCGATCCCCGTCGCGCGGATCAGCGACTCGACCACGGGTTCGATCAGGCCGGGAGCCGGCGGCGGCGCGACGATCGCGACATTCTCCGGCAGGCCTTCGCACTGCGCGGCGTTGAAGACCGTGAAGCGCTTCAGAAACGGGATCGCCTGGGCTTCGTCACCGGCCTCGCGGGCGCGGCGCTTCTCGTCGTCGGGCACAAAGCGGTCGGCATAGACGACGGTCGTGCCGCGCTCGCCCTTGCGGACATGGCCGCCGAGCGCGAGCGCCTGGCGAAAGGTCAACCAGCTCTGGCCTGGAAAGCCGTGCTCGATCACGGCCCCCCACAGGATCAGCACATTGATCCCCGAATAGTGCCGGCCGGTAGCTGCATTCCTCGGCATAGCGAGCGGCGCCTTTGCTGCGGCCGTCCCCCAAGGCTGGACCCAAGGTATACGCCCGGCTTCCAGCTCGGAGATGATCTTGCCCGTGATTTCGTCGTAGAGGCTCGTCCGGTCCTGGCCGGCGCGAGCGGTTGCGGTCTTTCTGGACATCGCGGATCTCCGCGACGGGCGCCGGGAGCCTCTCTCCCAGCCCTCAACCCGTCACGGCAAAGGCTGTCCGCACTCTCACTCTAGGGGGCGTTGCGGGGTTCTCCCCGCAGAAGGGGTCGGACGAGACGATAGGCTCGGCCGTAGGGGAAGGCTTTCCCTCTTGGCGGTCCCAAGTTTCCGACGTTCTGGCTGGGTAGGAGGGCGGGCGAAAACGGCTTGATCTGCCTAGACTCCGGTCCATATGTCGATTAGTCTCGACATATGGAATCAGATGTCGCCATCCTCGCTTTCTCTGCCCTTGCGCAGCCGACCCGTCTCGACGTGTTCCGTCTTCTGATGGAGCATGAACCGAACGGACTGCCCGCGGGCGAGATCGCCCGCCGGTTGGATGTGCCCCACAACACCATGTCGACCCACCTCGCGACACTCACGCGCGCCGGGCTGATCGAGGCCGAGCGGCACAGCCGCTCGATCATGTATCGGGCAAGGTTCGAGGCGGTGCATGCGCTCACCAGCTTCCTCGTAAAGGACTGCTGCGGCGGCCGCCCCGAAATCTGTGCGCCGCTGATCGCCGATCTATCCCACTGCTGCACACCGCAAATCTTCGCCGCCAAGGAGGCTGCCCATGACTAACCGCATCTACAATGTTCTGTTCCTCTGCACGGGCAATTCGGCCCGCTCGATCCTCGCCGAAAGCATCCTGAGCAAGGACGGGGCTGGCCGTTTCCGCGCCTTCTCGGCCGGGAGCCAGCCGAAGGGCGTGGTCAACCCCTTTGCCCTGAAGGTGCTCGGAAGTTTCGAATATCCAACCGAAGGCTTCCGCTCGAAGAGCTGGGAAGAGTTCGCCGAGCCCGGCGCACCCGTCATGGATTTCGTGTTCACCGTCTGCGACAACGCCGCCGGCGAATCCTGCCCGGTCTGGCCGGGCCAGCCGATGACGGCGCATTGGGGCATCGAAGACCCCGCTGCCGTTGATGGGCCGGACATCGAAAAGGAAAAGGCGTTCGTCGCCGCCTTCCGCTACATGCGAAACCGGATTTCCGTCTTCACTGCTCTGCCGATGGCAAGCCTCGACAAGGCCGCGCTTGGCACCAAGCTGCGTGAGATCGGCCGCAGCGAAGGTACGACCTCGCCGCGCCCTGACGTCGCGTGAGGCCAGCCATGGACGTCATCATCTATCACAATCCAGATTGCGGCACGTCGCGCAACACGCTGGGCCTGATCCGCAACGCCGATGTCGAACCGCACGTCATCGAATATCTCAAGACGCCGCCAAGCCGCACGATGCTTGAGCAGCTCGTCGCCCGCATAGGTATCCCCGTTCGCGCGCTGCTGCGCGAGAAGGGCACGCCCTTTACCGAGCTTGGCCTGAGCGATCCGGCACTGAGCGACGCGCAGCTTCTCGACGCCATGATGGCGCACCCGATCCTCATCAATCGTCCGATCGTGGTCACGCCGGAAGGGGTTAGGCTGTGCCGACCTTCCGAAGCGGTTCTGGACCTGTTGCCGCCGCAGCGCGGCGCCTTCGTCAAGGAAGACGGCGAGCAAGTGGTCGACGAACACGGTCGCGGCGTCGCGACGGCCTGAGGAAAATCCATGTCCACCTTCGAACGCTACCTTACGCTCTGGGTCGCCCTGTGCATCGTCGCGGGCATTGCGCTGGGCCATCTGATGCCGGGCGTCTTCCACGCCATCGGCGCGGCCGAGATCGCCAAGGTCAATCTGCCGGTCGCGGCGCTGATCTGGCTCATGATCGTGCCGATGCTAGTCAAGATCGACTTCGCGGCTCTCGGCCAGGTTAAGGAGCATTGGCGCGGCATCGGTGTCACGCTGTTCGTCAACTGGGCGGTCAAGCCCTTCTCGATGGCGGCGCTCGGCTGGCTGTTTATCGGCTATCTTTTCCGCCCCTGGCTGCCGGCCGACCAGATCGACTCCTATATCGCGGGACTGATCATCCTTGCGGCGGCCCCGTGCACGGCCATGGTCTTCGTCTGGTCGAACCTCACCAAGGGGGAGCCGCATTTCACACTGAGCCAAGTCGCACTCAACGACACCATCATGGTGTTCGCCTTCGCGCCCGTCGTTGGCCTTCTGCTAGGACTGTCGGCCATCACAGTGCCGTGGGACACGCTGGTCCTGTCCGTCGCGCTCTATATCGTCGTGCCGGTAATCGCCGCGCAGGTGCTGCGCCGCGGGATATTCGCCACTGGCGGCGAACCGGCGCTGAAGCGCTTCCTTGACCGCCTTCAGCCGCTGTCGCTGGTGGCGCTGCTCGCCACGCTCGTCCTGCTCTTCGGCTTCCAGGGCAAACAGATTCTCGCCCAGCCGCTGGTGATCGTGCTGCTCGCGGTGCCGATTCTGATCCAGGTCTATTTCAACTCCGGTCTTGCCTATCTGCTCAACCGCCTGACCGGCGAACAGCATTGCGTTGCCGGGCCGTCGGCCTTGATCGGGGCATCGAACTTCTTCGAACTGGCCGTCGCCGCCGCCATCAGCCTGTTCGGCTTTCAGTCTGGCGCGGCGCTCGCCACCGTGGTCGGCGTGCTGATCGAGGTGCCGGTGATGCTTTCCGTTGTCTGGATCGTGAACCGCTCGAAAGGCTGGTACGAGCGCGGCGAAAGGCCCGGAGCCGTGGCCGAGGCGAAGCGCTGATGCTGCGTGATCTGCCCAACATCGATGGCGCATGCCTGGAGGTGCCCACGATCGACCGGCTGCAGGCCGCGCCTTCGCGCCATCCGCCTCGTATCCTGCTGCTTTACGGTTCGTTGCGCGAACGCTCCTACTCCCGCTTCCTCACACTGGAGGCCGAGCGTCTGCTGAATCACTTCGGCGCGGAAACGCGCGTCTTCGATCCGCATGGTCTGCCGTTGCCAGACGGCGCCGACCTCAACCATCCGAAAGTGCAGGAATTGCGCGAGCTGTCCCTCTGGTCGGAAGGTCAGGTCTGGACCAGCCCGGAACGGCATGGCGCCATGAGCGGCGTGATGAAGGCGCAGATCGACTGGATTCCGCTCTCGGTCGGCGCGGTGCGGCCGACACAGGGCCGCACGCTCGCCGTCATGCAGGTGTCCGGCGGCTCCCAGAGCTTCAACGCCGTCAACCAGATGCGCGTGCTTGGCCGCTGGATGCGCATGGTGACAATCCCCAATCAGTCCTCCGTCGCCAAAGCCTTTCAGGAGTTTGACGAGGCAGGCCGGATGCAACCGTCGTCTTACTATGATCGGGTAGTCGACGTGATGGAGGAACTGGTGAAGTTCACGCTGCTGACGCGCGACGTCTCTTCCTATCTCACCGAGCGCTATTCCGAGCGGAAGGAGAGCGGTGAGGCTCTGATGCGGCGGGTCAATCTGCCGGCCGCAACCTGAACATTCTACCCCGCGATCGCAATCTCGAGGAGCTTCACCGCGGGGGGGCGATCGCTTTGACGATCAGCCAGTAGCTGGCGGTGGTCGATCAGCCGAGCAACTTGCGTAGGTTGCTGACGATCACCTTCGCCATTGCTTCCGCGGATATACCCTGAGCGTTCGCTAGCGCAGCCGCGGCGACCAGCGCGTCGCGAGGTTCGGTGGGGCGGCCGTCCTGTTGCGTGAAGGGGCCATCGGTCTCGGTGAGAATGCGATCCTGTGGCAGCATCCCGATTAGCTCACGGCCGCGATCCGTGCGCGTCATCTCCGCGTTGACGGAAAAATAACATCCTAAAGCAGCTGCTCGACGGGCGTCGCTCTTGCTGCCGGTGAACCAATGGAGCACGACGCTTCCGCGTCCTGGGGGGAGGTGGGCTTCGATCATGTCCAGGACCGCTGGAACGCTCCGCACGCTGTGAACTGTAAGGATCTTCCCGCCCGCTTCGGCGCATCGCTCCAAAACGCGCTGGAATACATGCCTCTGTGCCTCCAGAGACTTGTAGAAGCGAGGGCCGGCGTCCAGGCCCACCTCGCCTACATAGCGCGTCTCGGCGAGATGGCGTTCCCACAGCGGCAGCTCCGCAGCGCGTTCGGCGACGAGCTGCGGATGTAGGCCAAGCGCCGCGCGAACATAGCGGGTGTGTCGCGTAAGCTCATAGTTGCGCGGCCATGCTTTCGGCGTCGTCGTCACCGTCAGCGTGTAAATACGTGCGGCCTCAGCTCTGGCGATGGCTGCTTCGTGATCGGGGTAGAGATCGAGGTGGCAATGAAAGTCGACGCCACCAATTGACGATGCTTCACTCATCCGGGCCGCGTCCGCACGCCGGTCAGGAGCGCACCCATCTCCTCAAGGCCGCGCCGATACACGTCCGCCAGGGCGGCTTGGCGCTGTGGCGACTCGTCGAAAAGAGGTCCGGGCTTGTGGATCAGGATCGGCGCCAACGCGGGCCGCGCCCGAAGGCGCTCGATAGCGAGCTGGAATGACCGGACCTGTACACCTTCCGATTGGCGGGTATCGAGCGCGTGCGCGGTGAGATCGGGCACGGTGTAGACGGTGGGGTCGGCATCCGGGCGCAGGCCTTTGAGCAGTGCCGCCCGCCGGATCAGGCAAGGCAGGCAATAGCCGCAGTGCTGCTTGCCAAGGCCCTGCCACCTGCCCTTAGTGGGCGACGCGCAAGAAAGCGATGCCGGCGTGAGCTGGCGAAGCAGGGCGGGATTGGCGCATTCCTCGGCCATCTCACCTTTCGTCCGGTCCCAATAGGGGTTCTCGATCCGGCCCGAGATGCCGAGCGTGTGCAGCGCGTCGTTCCAACGGGCGATGTAGAAGGGGTGCGTTGTCCTGGTGCTCAATGCGCCTAGCCGAAGCGGGTCGAGGGGCACGTTGACTGATCTTCCCCCGATAAAGTGGACGGGTTAAGCGGCTTTTAGCTCCATCTCGATCGGGGGGATATATCCGAGTGCGGAATGGAGCCTTGTCCGGTTATAGAATCCTT
>NZ_LMQJ01000052.1:0-6057 GCF_001424605.1 Bradyrhizobium sp. Leaf396 | reverse complement strand
TATGACCGCACCGTCATCCCTTGTTCAACCAGAGAAAGACCTTGCAGCCCGGGCCGTTCCACATATGAGTCAGAGCCAATATTGCAAGCCGAATGACAGTCAGAATGGCTGACCGCAAAGCTAATCGAACTGGGGCTGCCGGCCGTCAGTTTGGAATCCCGCCAGGTTAAGGCGGCACTTGCGGCCATGCCGGTTAAGACCGATCGGAATGACGCCCGTGGCATCGCGCAGGTGGTGAGAACGGGATGGTTCAAGCCTGTTCACGTCAAGAGCATCGGCAGCCAAAGGGCACGGACGCTGGCTGCGGCTCGCAAGCATATCATTCGCTCCATCGCGGCCGCAGAGCAAGTCATCCGCGGACTTCTGCGTCCGCTCGGTCTCAAAGTCGGAATCGTCTCGCGGAGTCTGTTCGCGACGAGAGTTCGTGAGCTGGTCGGCGACGACGCCTTGCTAGAGGCGATCATGGATCCGCTGCTTGCTGGACGCGAAGCGCTGATGCGGGAGTACGCCCGCTTACATCGTCTGGTTCTGAAGGCCGTGCGCAGTGACCCGGCTTGTCGGCTCTTGATGACGATGCCGGGGATCGGCCCGGTCTCTGCGTTGACCTTCCGCTCCACTGTGGACGATCCCGGGCGATTCCTGCATTCCCAATCCGTCGGCGCCTATCTCGGGTTGACGCCCCGGCGATACCAATCCGGTGAGGTTGATCGGGTGGGACGGATCATAAAAGTCGGAGATGGTGAGACGCGCACAGCCCTGTTCGAGCTGCCAACGTCGTTCTCAGGCTATCAACCCGATGGTCTCCGATGAAGGCCTGGGCGGTGCGTGTTGCTCACCGGCAAGGAAGTAAGCGCGCGAAGGTCGCGCTGGCCAGAAAGAAGGCTGTCGTCCTTCACCGAATGTGGGTCGATGGAACCGAATTCCGATGGACGGCGGTGGCGTAAAGACATCATCGCCATTTCCAGAGACGCCCGTCGCGGGGCGTGGGAATGGTCGAGTTCGTATGATCTGTCGTGGCATCCGCCCTCCAGGTCGGGTGACTACGCCGAAGAGCTTGAACCGACCATTCAACCGAATCCCATCGTGTGGCGGCTTTGCCGACCACGAACAGAAGCAAGGTACCCGCGGCACGCGCCCTTAAGGGATTGACAGAGGCAGACCGAATACAGAAGCAGCCAGTGTTTGAGCCGGCGCACATTCATGGGACCGTGCATTGGAACGCTGCCGATTCGCTCGATTTGCGAGGCTGTATCAACCAGGCGAACGACACAGTCCAAAGACAGAGCATCGCAATCGGAACCATGTAGTAAGGCGTGAAGATAGGGTGACTCAGAAAGAAGCCAAGGTTGATCATGAGATTCCCCGCGACGAGGAAAGCGATCTGATGCGCAGAACGGAGGCCACTTCGCAGCAACCACAACGTCCAGCCGGCAGCGAGGCATATCAAAAGGGACTGCGGGTCACGAAGATATTCGCCGAGAACTACAATATTGAATGCAGGCGCGACAGCGTCGCTGGCGCCATATGTCGTTGCAAGCGGGCTGCCGGCGTTGATGGCCTGGGCAATCAGCGTTGGCATTATTCCGAGAGCCACGCCAGCGACGAAGCCGACGCTATCCAGGAAGCTTGCCAAGGTGCGCGACCGCAGGAATGCAACGCCGAGAAACAAACCATAGCCGGACGCGAGCAAGATATTGGGCAGCCTTAAATTGACTGCCGCGCCGAGGAGGAGGCCAATGAGCGCGATCAGCCACGAGCTGCCACATGCCCTGTTCACCCAGAGGGCCGTGAGGAGACCTATAATGCTGCAGAGAGCAACCGTAGGCGCAACTGAGTAGCTCGCTTTTGCTGGGTTGATCATGCCATAGACGGCTAGCGCACCAAAGAGCCCGGCACCGATCACGAAAGACAGTGTCCTGGCCATCCAGATGCCAAGCAGCGCAACGCAGCAAACGACTATACTCGCGCTGATGTAGAGCGGCGCAACTTGGAAGCCTTGTGGAAAGGCCGCAAGCAAGAAGCCGGTGCCGGGTGGATATTGCAGAATGACTTTGCCACTTGGTTTCCGAACGTGGCATGGCCACCGATCGAGGTTTTCAGGATCTGGCAACGCAATTTCCTTCAACCTGCCTACAAAGTAGCGGTCATCGTCCATCGTTGCATCGGTGTTGAGCCCGACAACGCCAAAGCGCTGGAAGAGATGAGCTTGCCTGAGATAACAGACATCGTCGTAGACGCCGCGCGCCTCGCTCCAGCGCCACATCGTGAGGGTGTGGCTGGTGAGGATCGCCAAGCAGAGGAAACCAAAAAAGGCTTTGACACCCGTCGACGGCATGCCCGTCGTGTTGCATGTAATTCTATCCATTTTCGTAGCCCCCGCACGACGATATTCCGAGCGGTGCAGCAACTGCAAGTATTCCAATCGAGCGACTAGCACCCGCCGGACGCTTCGGACAGACTCCTCATACCTGGCAAGCGCGCCAGTATGTTATGGGAGCGCGAGGCCCTTTCAGAAGGTGCTCAGGTGGCAATCATCATTAGCGAAGTGGGAGAGGCAAATGCGAAGATTTTCGGTGCTGCTGACTATCATTCAGGCTTTCCTCGCCCTACGGCCCGTTTCGGCTGGACTGATAGATGAGCCCTTGGGCGCCCTGAGGTCGACCGCCTGGAGGGTCTGCCTCCCGCAATCGCGGCCCTGAATCTAGAGCAACCGTAGTTGGGCAGATGAATGACGAGCGGTGAAGCCAGATCCCGCCCCGGAACCGTCGGGGCGGTCGGCAGTTATTTGGCTGGAGGAAGAATGATGAAATCATCGCTGTTCGCGGCAACAATGATCATCGCAGCTACCCTGTCCGCCTGCACAGCATTGGCGCAGATAAGGCCGCAATGGGCCTATGATGGATCAGCCGTCTGCCCGGAAGGTCATGATTTTTCTCGGGGCGCCTGCTGGCCACGCGGAGGTTACCGCCAAAGTTATGGGCGGGGTGGGAGCCAAGCTGTTCGTCCCCGATGGACACGTAGCGGTTCGGCAGTGTGCCCCGAGGGCTTCGATTACTATGGTGGCCTGTGTCGATCGCGCTACTGACCTTCGAAAGCCTGGTCGCGATCCTGGCTGAAGCTTCCAAGTGGCGGAATATGGCCATTGCTTCGCGGCCAATGACTATTCTTCATTGCCCCCATGCCGCAGCTCTAAAGTATGGCGTCAGTTTTTTAAAGATCTCAGTACGAAAACGGCTGATCTCCCAGGTCAACGCATTCGTTAAAGCCCGATGCGTTCTGATGTATCGCCTCACGGTCAGCAACGACATTTTTCGGCGCCCATCAAGGATAATCCACCCGATCAGGAGCTTCGCATCCCACTCGATTTGTGCGTCCGATCGACAGGCAAAACGACCTCCATTAGTTGGCCGACGAATAGCACTTCACCAAATGAGTTGCTATATCGGGCGTGCAACCCCTCAGCACGAGATCTCGTCGCTCGCAGAAATCTTCAGAGCGTCCCCCTAGCGTTCGCTGACAGCATGCTCGATTGCCTTGGCGGCCAGTATTGCAGACCTCTCATCCATGTGCATGCCGTCCGGCCATCGCAGCTCGCTCTTTGCAAGCTTCAAGTGCAGCCAATCCTGCAAATTGCCAAACCGGCCTGACGCGAAGCGCCGCGTATCGCTAGCTAGCTGCGTATGCTCTAATTGATCCGCATACGGCAGTTCAACAAGTAACACCCGGACCCCCTGACTTCGAGCCACCGATGCAAGCCGGGCAAGCTCATCGACGTTGCTTTGCAGAGCGGCAGTCAGATCCTGGTCAAAACCTTTGGCTGCCCGATCGAGGTACATTTGGTTGTTGTACTCTCGTGCGGCCTCAGTCAGAAGCCGATTGGCTGCCACAACCGACTCGTGACGATTGCGCGGGGCGTGTTGCCAGTTCTCGTAAACCGCGACAGCCATGCGGACAGGACGGAAAAATGTATCGTGCTTGTTACTGGAATAATTCTCAATAATCTTCTCATCAGCGCCTTTAGAGAGCAGGTTCGTCTCTACCAAGATTGTCTGAGGAAGCTTTTCGCGGTTCAGTAGCAAGAAGCGAAAACCGGTCAGAGCAGAGCCTCCGCCGATCGCGAGATTCCGGACGTTCAAACCGTCAAAGTAATCTTCCCTAATCCGCGCCATCAGCGAGCTTCCTAAAAGAACAACCGCCGGGACCGGCTCGCTCAGATATCTGTTTAAAGCTACAAGAGTTCCGTCTCGGGCGGTTGTTGCGGGGGCTTGCATCCCAGTTGGAAGCACAGGCTTCGTCACAGCGCAGATCAGTAGAACCAGCGCCGCCGTCAATCCCGATTTTATAAGCCATCTCAGGCCATCATTATCCATGCGATGGACCAAATAGCACCCAAACCCTTTATCAGCAATTTCGCCGGGGCCCCAATTCACGCCTCCGACGGGGCCACCGGCGCGAATAAAGCAGACGCTCTCGCCGGCAGCAAAGCCCTGCAAAGAAGCTCACGCAAGAAGTTGCGGTCCTCGATTCGATGACTCACTACGGCACTCCGTCATTCTCGCGCGCAGAGTGCATGAACTCGCGTTCTTGAGATTGGGCGTGAGTCTCTGAATTGCTGGGAGTGCAGAGCTCTGCTGGTCGGCTGAACACGACCAAGGCGGACATCGGACGCGGGCCCATTTCTTGCATAACAACGCATACGCGAATGCGGCCAAGTCGATTCACTTGCGGCCCAAAGGCTTAGGCAGCATTGGCCTCGGATTCGCCCCATCATCCGATAGGCCAGGCGTGTCAGCCGCCTGCGCTCCGCTTCGAACTCTGTGGTTCGGTGATCGTACATCGCCTCTACCCACCCCATTTCCTCGCAGATCATATCCGCTTTCCCGTCGCTCGCGCATCCCGAACCCGAGGATAAGACGATCGGACGTGCCTGGATGTGACATCGGCCGCTTCGAGTGGAAATGCTGAGTGGCATGTCACACCCTGACCGCTTGGCCCGTCATGGCTCCGAGCGTCGATCTCCGGCGTTCCGAACATAGAGACACGTCATGCGCGAAAACGAACGGCTGGTCTAGAGCGAGGTGGCGCCGCAGGGTGTAAAGGCTATCTTCGGCATCCACCACTACATCACCACGGGCACCGACCTGCCCCGCGAATTGATCCACCTCGTCTTCTGGTGAGTTTCGCAGATCAACGGATGCGCACACTGCATCGACCTGCACACCCGGCACCTCTGGACACGATGCCGTTCGAGCAGGTCGCCCTCGTTCCGGTCTGGGCCGAGGTGCCCCACCTGTTTCCCGACAAGTACCGCGCTGCCCTCGCGTGGGCGGAGGAAGTCACGCTCGTCAGCGAGACGCACGCCTCCGACGACGCCTATGCGGCCGCAAGCGCGGCATTCGGGCCAAAGGATCTCGCGGACCTCACGATCATTTGCCCCGTGTCTGACCGCGGCTGAAAGCGCGGCGAGATCTGCTTCCCGTAGGTGACCCGAACAGCGCGATGTCAGCGGGCAAGGCAGACTGAGCTGCTGCCGGTTTGATGGACACCGAGATTAGGTGTTTTATCGAGACGGAGGTGGGCGATGAAGAGACGGAAGTTCAGTCGCGAGTTCAAGATCGAGGCGGTCAAGCTGGTCAGGGAGCGCGGGGTCTCGGTGGCGCAGGCCAGCCGCGACCTGGACGTTCATGAGAACGTGCTGCGCAAATGGGTGAAGGAGTTCGGCTCCGACCCCGCGCAGGCCTTCCCGGTCATGGGCAAATGAAGCCCGAACAGCAGGAGATCGAGCGGTTGCGCCTGAAGTCGCCAAGTTGAAGGCCGAGCGGGATATCCTAAAGAAGGCCGCAGCCTTCTTCGCGAAGGAAGCGACATGAAGTTCGTCTTCATCGCGAAGCACCGGGCGATCTGGCCGGTGGCATGGCTATGCGAAGCGCTTGGGGTGTCGCGGTCGGGCTTCCATGCCTGGCTGAACCGCTCTCCCAGCGCCAGATCCCGCAGTGACAAAGAGCTTGGCGGTAAGGTCAAGGCCAGTTTCCTGGCGAGTGACCGCACCTATGGCGC
>NZ_LMQJ01000051.1:0-6195 GCF_001424605.1 Bradyrhizobium sp. Leaf396 | reverse complement strand
AACTCCGGTCGGGCTACGCCCTCCCTGCGTCACGAGCCCGGCGAAGCTCTCTCATCCTGATTGACGCTCCACTGTCACCCTGATTGCCGCGCGGCAGTTCAATCTGAGCACTGAACTTATTGCTGTCCATAAGGACTGTTACACAGCACTGGTATTAACCCGACAAGGCGGCCCTCACCGGAGGGAGACTTCGATCGGGTTGAGGTCGGGCGAGTATGGCGGCTTACCAGAGCCTGGCGCCAGCAGTCTGGATCATCTGCCTTACAGCTCTCGACTTATGACTTCCGAGATTGTCGAGAATGACGATGTCGCCTTCGCGCAGGGTTGGCAGGAGAAGGTGCTTCACATAGGCGCGGAAGCATTCGCCGTTGATCGGGCCGTCGAAGACGCAGGGTGCTGTGAGTTGGTCATGGCGGAGTGCGCCGAGGAATGTGAGGGTACGCCAATGCCCGTGCGGAGCGAAGCCGCGCAGGCGTGCCCCCTTGGGGCCCCAGCCCCGCAAGGGGGCCGTGTTGGTCTTGATCCAGGTCTCATCGATGAAGACGAGCCGGCCCGGATCAAGGGATCAAGTCCGGCCTGCCAGGATCGCCACGCTGGCGCCTACGAGAGACGTCGGCGCGAGCCTGCTCGAGGGCGAACAGTGTTTTTTTGAACCGCAGCCCTCCCCGGCGGACGAACAGCCACCGCGTTGTGTGAGACCTTGACCCCACGGGCTGCCAGTTCCGCCTTCAGACCATGCAACGTCAGATGCGGCGTCTGAGTGATCCGTTCGACGATGAAGGCGCGATGCGGATCAAGCACAGGCTTGCGGTGGCCTCTTGTCGGGCCCAACCGACCCGGTCGCCCGCTGCCGCTGTGACCACTTCGCAACCGACGAGACTGCAACGCCAAAACGCTCCGCCACGGACCGGCAGCTCTCGCCGGCCAATATCGACGCCACCACACGCTCGCGAAGATCCAGGGAAAGAGGTTGGGTCATGCGATGACTGGCCTCCAATCCAGTCAGCATCTTGAATCACAATCCGCCAAAAACCGGAATCCCCTCCGATTCAATTTAAAGATGAAACGCTCTAAGTGTACACGTCTATCTCGAGTCTTTGCGCGCCTAGCTCGTTCGTCAGCCTACGTAAGCTGAAGGCACCAAACAAATACGCTCGCGCGCAGCCTGCTGGCATGGGCGCTCGATACGATACGCCTCGTGTGAGAGCGGATTTTCGGGTTTACTAGAGCGGCCGACAGCCTCTTTATCCGCAGAAGTGAGCTCCACTAGGCCGCCGTGCCTTAGAGCACGCTGGACGTCTGGGAGACCATGAACTACTCGTGCCGTGCACGTCCGATGGGTTGCCGTTCAACTCTCAAATGTCGTGAGGACCCGACTGCAGGGTTCTCCACAATATCCTTGCTCCAAGTGGCGTGAATTCCGGCATTAGCCTTGAGCACCGCCACTCTGTTTCCGCGCTGGATCGTCGCTTGCATGCGCGTCAATCGCATTCCTATAGTTTTCTGCCATTGATAGCAGAGCCAATCGCGACTCTGTATGTTCAATCTTGTCGGCCCATTCATGACACGTTCGCAGCATCCGCTTCCATCCCTCGATCTCACGTCGCCGCCGTCGAATTGCGTCGCGCGCCACCACTGTGCGTTCGATCTTCTGACGGAGCCGGTAAAAACAAGTAAACATCTGATGCTCTTGAATGGCTACAAGATACTGCGCGCGGCTGGCCTCGCGGCAATTCTACGTTCTCGCCTGCACGATCATTCGGACACCCCGCTCAGAACGTTAGCCTTAACGTTCGTAATTCGGGCGAAATGGATAAATTTTCTAGGAGTGGCCCTTTGACCAACGCCCCCCCATGCCAACAAATCAACTTGGTGAGTGGTGTTGAGGAAAGCATAGGCCAGATAGCATCCGCCAATGCTAGACGCGTCGGCGATTTCTATCAAATCGCAGGGAATCAGGATTGGACCGGTCTCGATCTGGAATAGCGGGGTCCCATTAGCTCGACTGATGATGTGATTGATTGGAAATTCCAAGTTCCATAACTTTCCCTGTTTATCGCGGACGTTCAGTCGGGCCGACAGAGGCCATAGGTTCGCTATGATCCTAGAGTTCAGGGCTGCAAGATCTACTGACTTTGCTGCACGTCGCGGCGCTGAAATCTCGAATGAGGAGAATGTAGCGGTATTTTCGGCTTCGCTATCCTTCTTTCCTGCCTCTTCGTCGTCTCTCGCGATCGCGTGTCTGTCGTGCCTGGCAATAAGTTGGAACGAATATACCGGGTCCAAAGGCAGTCGATCAGAGCCAAAAACCTTCCCGGCCATAACAGCAGGCGCGAGATAGATGCAATCAGAAGACTCTTGGCTGTGGGCAATCGCGACGATGCGCCAGCTTCCATCGATCCCGGTTCTTGTTGTCCAAGAAATCCGCGATCGCGCGAAATCAACAGCCACCATTCCCGAAACTCCCGATTCGCCGCGGCACACCGACGAGCCAGCGGCTACTCCGGCTGTGACAAGCAATGCCTCACGGCGAGAGATGTCAATCACAGAATGGCTCCAGATCCATGTCAGCTGAAAACCCACGTCGTCGCACCGGACAAATTGTTCGCCGACCTCAAACCCGAGCCCCTCATCGCTCCGATCATTCTGCAGGTCCCGCCTAAACCAACCAAGAAAGGCAGATACCTCACCTTGATGGTTGCACCATTCAAGCTCAGCAATTTCCAACCTCGATCAAGTTTTCGCCGCTTGTTCCAGCATCACTCGCCGCCGATTCAGTTGAGCGCTCCCAGAGTGTGAATTAGGTCGCTGGTCTCTTTGACCTCGTCTACTGCGGCAAGCAGCGTCCGGTATGAGCATGATAGTCATACCCCTGCGGACAAACCGCAGATCCTGCCCGATTCCATCGAGGCGGGAGCCCCCGTCCATATTCATGCTGATAGTACCCCCCCCGATACCCGCGTCGACCATAATCCCGGGCAATGCAGAGACCTTCTGAGGCGTAGTAGTCAAACCCTTCCGGGCAGACTGCAGAGCCCTGGTAGTTCCATCGGGGCGGCACAGCTTGCTGTGCCCAGGCGACCGATGCTGCTGGTCCGACGAGCACACCAAAAACAGCGGCGACAACAATTCTCACATGAGTCCTCCCACTGATCACTCCGACCGCCTGCCTGGACTAACAAACGGTATCCACAAAGCTTCGAAACGCGGTAACCACTTCCTCCTGCTGCTCGTGGCTAATCTCGGCAAACAAGGGGAGCGAGAGGATAGTATTCTGATCAGCATATGCATTGGGAAACTGCTCTGGCCTGTGCTCAAGGTAGCGATAACAAGGCAGAAGCGGGAGGGCGGTTGGATAGTTGATGACAGTCTCGATACCTCGTCGATTTAGGTGATTTGCTAGTGCGCCCCGATTACGATGCTTAATCGTGTAGAGATGATAGACATGCGTCCGCCCTGCAGCGACTTTGGGCGTTTGCACCTGCTCCATTTTATGAAGCGCGTCATCGTAAAAGTTCGCCGCGGCTTGTCGTGCTCTTGTCCAGTCGGCGAGATGCGGCAGTTTCGTAGACAGAATCGCTGCTTGAAGACCGTCCAATCGGCTGTTGATGCCCTCGATGTGATGCTGATGCTTCACCAATCCGCCGTGGCGGGCGAGCATGGCGATGTGCTCCGCAAGGATTGTATCATTGGTGACGACTGCCCCTGCGTCGCCCATAGCACCCAAGTTCTTTCCAGGGTAAAACGAGAAGGTAGCAGCCGTCCCGAACGTTCCAACCGGCTGGTCCTTATAGCGCGCAAGGTGCGCTTGGGCGCAGTCCTCGATGACCCAAAGACCGTGCTTGCGGGCGACTTCCAGGATCGCATCCATGTCTGCGGGTTGACCGTAGAGGTGCACCGGAATGATACCGACGGTACGCGGCGTGATCGCCGCCTCGACCGCCGCGGGGTCGATCGTGAAAGTCTCGCCGTCGGTGTCGCAGAACACGACTCGGGCGCCGGCGTGCGTGATCATCGCGGAGGTCGAGATCCAGGAATGCGCCGCCGTAATGACCTCGTCCCCCGACCTTACCTTAAGCGCTCTCATCGCAAGGTAGAGCGCATCGGTGCCGTTTGCGCAGGACACGCAATGCTTGACACTCGCCGCAGCCGCGAACTCCCGTTCGAAGGCCTCGACATATGGTCCACGGATGAAGGCGCTGTCGCGAATGACCGCGGCGATCGCACTGTCAATTTCGCCTTTGATCGACTGGTACTGGAGACTGAGATCCGCAAATGGCACCGGCATGATGGGAGTCCTTAGCTGCTGCTCTTGAGGAGGCGAGCGGGATTTCCAGCATAGGTCCCAGGCGCCGCTAAATCTTTCGTGACCACTGAGCCAGCTCCGATTACAACGTCGTCAGCGATTGAGACCGGCATGATCGTGGAGTTCGAGCCTATCGAAACCCGGTTGCCGATTTTTGTCGCGCGCCACAATTCGCGACGTCCTCGCGCCGGCCCGCCGGTTGAAAACGTATCGTTTACGAACATGACGCCATGCCCGACGAAGCAATCTTCTCCAATCGAGACAAGTTCGCAAATGAAGGCATGCGACTGAACGCGTGTTCGCGCTCCGATAACAACATTGGCCTGGATCTCGGTGAAAGGGCCAACGAAGCAGTCATCGGCAATCTCGCAGCCATAGAGATTGCAAGGCTCAACCATCTTGACGCGTTGACCGAACTTGACGTCGCGCACGCCGGACTGGTGTATCTCAGGCTTTCCGTTCACGGGAGCACACCTAGCTTGCTACGTCGCGGCTCGAATCGAAGCGCGACTTCCTGCCCCGTCTCGATCGATTCGTAGAGCGCGGAGATCAATTCGAGGCTCTTGCGGCCCTGCAGGCCATCGACCAGCGCTGCACGCTGATGCAAAAGGCAGTCGACCACATGCTGATAATAGGCTTGGTGTCCGAAGCCGTAGACGTTGGGTGGATTGACCGAGAACTTCTCGACGACGAGCTTGTCGCTTGGCAACGTATCGACAAAACTCCAATGCCTAATTTGGTTGACTGCGAAGCCCGCGATTTCCACGACGCCTTTCTCACCGAGAATCGAAAGGGAGCCTTCGAGATCCCTCGGCCGCACTGCGGTGGTCGCTTCAATGATTCCTAGCGCGCCGTTGCGAAATTTAAGGGTAGCAACAGCCGTATCTTCGGTTTCGACCTTCACTAGCGCGGTTGTTGCTCGGGCATGAACGCTGACCACATCGCCGAAGAACCATTCCAGCATGTCAATGTGATGACTGGCTTGGTTGGTTAGCACTCCGCCATCATATGCCCAGGTGCCGCGCCAAGTGTCCTGATCGTAATAGGCTTGGTCCCGGCACCACCGAACCCTGACCGTGCCGAGGACGAGCCGGCCGAACCTTCCGGCCTCGAACGCCTCGCGGGCCTTGATGACGGGAACGTTGAAACGATTCTGCTTCACGACGAAAAGCTTCACCCCGGCCTCGTCGCAGGCGCGGATCATGTCATCAGCATCCTGCAGCCGAAGCGCCATCGGCTTCTCGACGACGACATGCTTTCCCGCGCGTGCGCATGCTATCGCGTGCTGCGCATGCATCCCGCTGGGCGTCAAGACAGCCACGGCGTCCATGTCCTTGCGCGCAAGAAACTTGTCTATATCATCGTAGGCATCAACACCGAATTTGGTAGCGAGCGCGTCGGCCCGAGGCTTCAAGACGTCGCAGACGGCGACCAGCCTTGCTCTGTCAATGTGATTGCCACCAAGTAGGTCAGAATGCCGCCTCGAAATGCGCCCACACCCCAGTAGGCCAAACCTGATCACGTCCGTCTCCTTGGGACATCGTGATCCTGCGGACCACCGAAGCGCACTCTATATTTCCCAACGGGATCTAAAATCAAGATTTTGAGACCCAATCTCCGGCGCCGCCTCTAGAAGCTAAACAAAGATTTCATTTAAGCACTAAGACAACCTTTCGACAAGACAAAATTGCCCTGCGATTGGCTGGATCGCCAGCCTTTTGATCAACCCGGCTCGGAGATGCCCTGAAAGATGTCACCCTTGTGAACCGCTCATAAGTGATCGTTCGCCAGCCGCGGTTGACCCGAATTCGGGCACCGCATCCTTCAGGATGGTTCTGATGGTGGCGCGATCGTCGCGCGCGATCGCCTGCTCCAGCGCCGCGATCCAC
>NZ_LMQJ01000050.1:0-7909 GCF_001424605.1 Bradyrhizobium sp. Leaf396 | reverse complement strand
GGATCGCGCCGACGCCGGGCTCGTAACTCCGGTCGGGCTACGCCCTCCCTGCGTCACGAGCCCGGCGAAGCTCTCTCATCCTGATTGACGCTCCACTGTCACCCTGATTGCCGCGCGGCAGTCATAGCGGCCGGTCCGGCTTTGGCAGGTGTTGTTCAGCAGACGTTGTCCGACCTCCTTCCAGATGGCCTGCTGGCCGTACAGACGAACCGCGTCAGCCTTCTGGATCTCGGTCGCACCGGCGACAGGCAACGCGCAGGAGCTCGGACAGCCGAAGCCCCGCGCCCCTCCCACCGGTTCGGCGTCAGCCGCGAGATCGTCGAGGATGGGGCGCCAATATTCCTCCGGGATAGCGTCCTGCGGGCCATGAGCATTTTCCCTCGGGTGTCGGTTACCCTAGCTAGCTTTTTCACGAGTTCCGGATTTCTGGTAGGTGGCGGGGGTTGGACCGCCGAAAGCGTTCGCAAAGTCTCGCCTTGAACTTCAGACGGTGAACGCGGGCGAGCGCTTCGACGCCACTTTCCGCTTCGATCAGAGTCAATGCTTGTTCAATCGGAGTCGATCGGCCGCAGTTGCGCTTCCATCACAGGCGCTCCGGTCACATTGCGCCTACTTTCCATCGACAACTTTGACGCCGATCCTGTCCGCGAGAACGACGAGGTCTGCGTCCTGCGGCCGCTTGCCGCGCTTTTTGAAGGCGAGGTACTTCATCTATATCTCCTCATACGGCTTGGTTCTCGACAGCCCGGGCTTGTTCGACATCTGTCGGCTCGCGCTGGCGCCCCAAGGCGAACGCTGATGCGCGACTCCTGAGCTTCGCGCGCCACGCGGAGTGGCCGCTCGAGCTCGCCGATCTCCGCCGTTGATGCATCGGGAGGAACCCGCGGATCCGGCGCTACGCCATCCACGAGGCCGGCCACGTCTGTTTGGCACTGCGGCCACGGCAGACTCCGATTGAAGCAGAAAGACTCAGATCGAACGCGAACCGACATTTGCCTGTGCGGCTATCAGTAAGTGTTCGCATAAGGAGGCATCTCCGAAGAAGTGCCGGCCCGAATGTCTTACCAATTGTCGTTTGCCGTTCGATCTGAGTCTTTCTGCTTCAATCGGAGTCTACCGCACCTGCGGGTGGCCGCGGGCACACAAGGCGGTCCCGCCGCCGTGCCCCGCGCCGACTCAGCAAGCTCCTGGAGATGACTGGAGCGCTTCCTGGCGGCCAGGCTGACATTAGGACCAGATCAAGGCTTCCTCTCATCAGCCGCATCCGGCGAGATCGGGACCGCGCCTCAAGCAAGCTTTTTTGCCTTGGCGCCAGTACCGCGCTTATCGCTCGGGCGGCTATTTGCCGACGAGCCAACGGTCCGACTTCTCGGTACAAGAGCTAGCTTGTAGCCAAGAACGACCGTCGCCTTGCTCAGCGTATCGAGCGTTGGATTGCCGCCCACGCGAAACGTCTTGTAGATCGCTTCGCGGCTCAGTCCAGTTTCGCGAGAGAATTTTGAAACTCCCCGAGCCTTAGCTAGATCTCCGATAGCGACTGCAATGAACGAAGGATCGTCGCTATCAAGCGCTGCTTCCAGATAGGCTGCCTGCTGATCAGGCGTCTTCAGATAGTCCTGAACGTCGAACTTGGTTGTCTTAAGTGGCATATCAAACCTCCTTCGCCATCCGCTTGGCGGTCCTGATGTCCTTGTTCTGGGTCCGCTTGTCGCCGCCGCAAAGCAGGATCACCACGGTATTGCCCTGCTGAATGAAGTAAATACGATACCCTGGCCCGTAGTCGATCCGCAGCTCGCTGACGCCTTCGCCAACCGGTTTCACATCGCCCAGGTTGCCCAGTTCGAGGCGGCGGATGCGGGCGGCAATCCGCGCAACGGCGTTTGCGTCTTTGAGCGCCCGGAGCCAACTCGCAAAGGTGTCTGTCTGGCGGACTTCGAGCATGTGTATTGTAGTACACAACCCGTCCGAGATTGTCAACTATAATGCACAACCGCGGACGAAGCATCCGCACCAAGGGACCCTAATGAAAGCGTAATCGCGGCCAATCGACTCCGCTGAAACCAGCATTGACTCCGATGGAAGCGGAAATCGCCGTTTGAAATGTCTGCCCTGTTCCGACAGGCAGACTCGGATTGAACGAGAAACGACAGGAGGTTGTCGTTTCGGGTTCGATCTGAGTCTCTCTGCTTCAATCGGAGTCTGTCGCCGCGGGAAATGTCGGAAGTCCGATCGGCTCTAACCCGCCTTCGGCCTATATCGCTCGGCGTACGATGAACGGATCATCGTCATCCTTGGATTCATCCGCGGTGATGACCTTCAAGATTGCCTGCCAGGCGTGCTCGGCCTCCGCGATTCCAAAGTGCGCGTATAGTGCCTCGACGAACGCGCGGGTACCGAACACATCGAGGTTGATCCGGCGCGTTCCCTTCAATGCGTCTCGCCCATCGGACTCGTCCATAAGGACGATGATTGTCTGCCGCGGCAGCACCTTGCCACGAAAGCTCTTCAGCGTCTGGATAATGCTGGCTTCGCCTAGATCGCGGGAATTGGGCTTCCTCTCGGGATCCGAGCCCTGAGCCCTCCAGCCGTCCAACGCAAGTTGGTACGTTCTGTAGGTGTCGGTTTCCACGCGGCGAATGCGGAATTTGTTCGCGGCGATCCACGAACGCGTGTAGGCAAGCCAGCGGCTCCGCGGATCCTTACCCGAGTCCGGATCGCGCGCGACTTCCTCCATGACCATGTCGGTCATCCAGATCGTGCCGCAGGGCTCCATCAGCCAATCCAGGCGCTCGATCGCTGACAGCATCACAATCGGCGACGCATCCATGATGAGGAATATCGGATCTTTATCGCTGAACTCCTGAGCGTTCACTTGGCGCCTCGAACAAAGTGTTTTGCAAACCTTTCGGCTTCTCGGCGCACCAGGTCCTGGTTGATGCCAGCAGCGGCATCCTTTGCCATGTGATGGACGGCCTCGACCGGGTCGTGCTCGGGATAGCCAAGCACATCGTCGGGTTCGTGGCCGAACACTGTCGGCTGCCGTGCAATCGCTTCGAGCGGGATTTCTTCGCGAGCCAGGGTCTTCAATCTGCGGAATTCCTCGACCGACATCATTACAGCGCGCGGCTTACCGTGGCTGGTGATAACGACCGGCGCTTGAGCAGCAGCTCGCTGGATTTCACCGGACTGCTGCTGGAGGTCCAAAGAAGAAAATAGACGCATGGACATAATACGTAAAATACGTTTTTTCACTCGAATGTCAACGGCCCAGCTCTAGCCGATCCGGACTCAGATCGAATGCCAAACGACAGGGGGTGAGGCGTGGAGGACCAAGCTTGATTAGTCGCGACATGTGACGTATATTTAGCGACACGTGACGCGAGGGCTACTGTGACTGCCACAGCCGAGAAGCCGGCTCCAAAGGGGCCGGGCAATGATCTGCAGAAGGTGGCCGATTTGCTCGGCGGGCCACGCATCTTGTCGCGCCGCATCACAAGCGCCCTCGACGCCCACGAACTGCTGCTGGACGGACTGCCAGGCTCTGCGTTGACCCACTTTGTCCGTCACCTCCTTATCATTCAAACGGACTCGTTGGAAAAAGCCTTCGGAATGAGCCTTCGCACCTTTCAGCGACGCAAGGACGCTCCGGACAAGCCGCTCAGCCAGGAGCAAAGTGGGCGGACCTGGAAGTTTGCCGAAATCCTGGCCAAGGCCACCGACGTGTTCGGTTCGCAGGAAGAAGCCGAGCAGTGGCTCGAGCGTCCGGCCATCGGTCTTGACCAGCGTCGTCCGATCGACCTGCTTGCCACTCCGGCCGGCATCGAGCTCGTTGAACAGTACCTCACACGCCTCGCATACGGCGTCTATGCATGACGCCTTCTGTAGGGCCATTGGGAGGCGGCAAGCTCATCGCTTGGCGCCTCGATCAGGCGCGCTTTGCGTCGACCTGGGATAGTGGCGAAGGCGCATTCCAGGTCGGCGGCCGGTGGAACAGCAAAGGCGTTCGCGTTGTGTATTGCGCGCTTGATCCAGCGACCGCGATACTCGAAGTGGCGGTTCACAAAGGCTTCAAAGCGCTCGACACTCTCCCGCACGTGTTGACCGCGCTTCATATCGCCGACGTGTCTGACGTTCATATTGTTCGCCCTGCCGACGTTCCGAACGCCAATTGGCTGCGACCGGGAATCCCGGGCGCAGGCCAGCAGGCGTTCGGGGATGCGCTCCTGGCCAAGCACAAATTCGTCGTGATCCCAAGTGCGGTGTCCAATCACAGCTGGAATCTGATCTTCGACCCGACCAGGGCGAAAGGCGCGTACCAGCAGCACCTTCAGGAAGCGTTCGCGCTAGATACGCGCCTGCATCCTTCGACATCACCGCCCTAATTCTTCGCCGTAGCAGTACGATCTCGCCTGACCGACCAAGCGACTCCAATGGAACCCTAATTCTGGCTACCTGACTCCGATTGAACGAGAATAGACTCCGAAGGAGCCATAATCCCCAGACTGAAATTAATGGATTTTCTCGCTCCGATACTCAGATCGAACGCGAAACGACAGTGGTGTTTGTCGTTTCAGGTTCGATCTGAGTCATTCGCGTTCAATTGGAGTCTGTCGCCGCGGGAAATGTCGACTATTCGGATCACCATGTTGAACTCGCAATCAAGTGGTGGGTTTCCGAAACATCTCGCTAAAGGTAAGGTTGGTGACGGAGTTTTTTCCTGCAATTCCCCGCGGTTTGTGCCGTCGCGGCCGCTATCGGCTGGTCACGGTCCAGGGGTCAATCACCGTCAGACCTGCAGCATTGAACGCACTCGTGTCGCGCGATGCCACTGCGCACCCGTGTGCGGCAGCGATTGCAGCGATGTAGCCATCGGGTGTTGGGAAGCCTTTTCCCAACGCGCGCGCCTTGACGGCGAGGTCGGCATAGCGCCGCGCCGCGGCGGTATCGAAGGCCAGGATGCGGGTCGCGAACAGGTCCAACACGCCGTCGAGCGCAGATGCCAGCCTGTCCTTGCGCTTGCCGCGCGGCAGCGCGCCGATGCCGAACAGCAGTTCCGCGACGGCGACGCTGGAGAGAAACAGCGTCTCGGCCGCCTGGGCGTCGAGCCAGTCACGGACCGATGGGTGTGGATCGGGCTTCATCGCCTCGGAGACCACATTGGTATCGAGCAGGATCATTCGAAGCGCATCGGCTCAGCGGGACGCGCGTCGCGGCCCTGTTCGAGGGCCTCGACATCGGCATTGGTGAGTCCGATCTTGCGGCTCATCTCCGAAAGGGCAGTGCCGAGCCGCAGCCGGCCCTCGGGACGCACGGCTGCCTCCAGAATGGCGCGCATTTCCGCTTCCGTGCTGCGATTGTGTTGCGCCGCGCGGACTTTCAGGGCGCGGTGCGCCTCCTCGGAGAGATTGCGGATGGTGACAGCGGCCATGATGGCGCCCTCCCGATATTGACTGCGATGCTATCAATGTAGATTGTTTGATAGCGCTTTTCAAGAACGATTTCGGCGCTCGCGCGCGCCGAACCCAGCTTCAATCGGAGTCTACAGCCGCTTGGGTGGCAGCAGCGCTCTGGACAACCCGTCGCAGCAGACGGCTGGGAAAGCTCCTGCGGACGGCCGGAGCGACTTCTGGCGGCTTAGGTCAGCCGGGGCAAGCCAAGTGTCTACGAAGGACCGTCGGGCTGATCGCGTGCAAGCACGTAGCTTGCGTATAGTTCGCGGTCGATGCCGTAGGCGATCGCCAAGGATTCGTTCAGGGCTTCCACGACCTCCGAAACGTAGGTCGCCATGTGTGCCCTATCGTTGAGTGCGAGGTCGCGGAATTGCTGGACTGCGAAGTCGAACGGCTCCGTCCGGTCCCCTTCGACGTAGGCTCGCAACTAGAAGGCTCGAGGACTCCTGGCGGCTCGGCAGACTTTCGCGACCAGCATTGCCTGTTCGACGCTCACGGATTGGCTCACGCAGGCCGATACAGAATGATTGGAACGCCAGGAGCAAGTTGGTTCAGGAAGTCGAAGTCGCCAACATTCCCTGTCAATATGCTGGCACCGATACCCCGCGCCTGGAGATAGATGAGCGCATCGTTGAGGTATTTTCCGCTCATGCCCCGCATCCTTCGGTGCCCCGCTGAGACGAAATAGCTCGCCCGCAAGTATTCCCGCTTCGCCCCACATCGCCGTATCTGGAGCCTGCAAGCGATGCTGCGGAATGTCATCAATCACATCCCGTACCGTTTGCAGAACCCCACTTGTTGAGGGGTGGGCCGGATCGAGCCGCCCGAACACATGCGTTAGTTCGGCTAGGCAGACGGCCGAGTGGTGGCAGACGCGAAATGTCAGCAATTCATCGACGGCGACCGGCGTGCGTGCCTGCAAGACGTCGAGGTAACCGCTGGTATCGAGAATTCGCGCGCCGCCGATGAGTGGCTCGTCAACTGCCCAAGCAAGCTCGGAATCTGCTCGTCGCGTCAACAGCGGCTTCAGACTCCGCAACGTTCCCGGGAGATCAAATGGCAAGATCGATATCTGCCGGGAGGCTTCCCTTGCTCCTGACTAAACGCGCGCCGAAATCGTCCTCGAGCGCCAGACGCGACAACGCGAGCTCTAGAAGTTCGGTATCGGAAGATACGTGAGCCCGCTTCTTTGCAGCTTCTATCAGGCCTGCCGGTACGCGGCCGGACAAGCGCGTGTTCTTTTTCTCGCCGAGCAGCCCGAGCGCACGGGCCTGTTCGAGCACGAGCCGGTTGCGCTTAAGCGCAATGTGCTCCTCGGTTTCTGTCGACGGGCGGTTCCGCATAACCATAGCAATCTCCAGCCTTGAACAAATATGCAATTGTTCAACGCCTGTGCAAGACCGGAAATGAGGGCTTCGCCCCCTCAAAGTGATGGCATCAGCATAGAATACCTGTCGGCAGTAGGAGCTAAAGTTCTCCTGAGCCATTGACCGGAATGCGCTGCTTATTGCTATAGCTCCGGCCAGTCCGCCAACTATTTGAAGTTGAGCCCCAAGCACGCTTTTATCAGCGTGCTCCATTGGCCGGTGAAAAAACCTATTGCAAGGAGAGCAATACCGCCAAGTGCGACTGTTAGGCTTGTTACTAGTCCTTCAGCCTGGACCCCTGACTTGCTCACCGAGATCTTTTCCCGTTGCGCCATGTCGCAGCTCCTGTGAAGCCCCGAGCATGACTGGGAGAGATTCGCAAGGAAGGGGCAAGTCGCTACGACTGCCTAGAGAAGCGCCTGCCTGCCCGGTTAGGTCAGCTTTTTAGAACGCTTGAACTCGTCTCTCAACAGGCCGAGAATTCGCGCAAGCGCATTCTGTTTGGTATGAACAATCTTGGTCAGCGTAAAGTCGCTTACTGGGGCATCGACACTCCGATCGCCGATTATGATGTGTCCGGTGTGCCAGCGATCTCTACGGAGCAAACGAAACGCGCAGCATCGATGCGTACGCGCTTAAATGCGTTCGCGCCGGAAGAGATCGATCTGCTCTTGACGGTAGGGTACGCCGGCGCCACGGCTTCGTTGTCTGCGCGAGGACTGATCGCAAATCAGCGGCAAGCGACATTCGATGCTCTTCCCCTGCGCAGTAGCGGCTAGGTAGCTCGATCCAACTATGAGTTTGCGACCCTTGCGACTAAGTCGCCATCTCAAACTGCGTCGGGGTTTCCCATGCTGTGATGTGACTTCCGAATTTGACGCGGATGCGCGGTGCTGGGCCCATCATGATGGGATAATCCTCGATCTCACAGACGGTGCCGATGTCGCCTGCACTAATCTCCGGCCTCTGTTGTCCGCGGTGAACTTCCTCCGAATGAGTGGACACCTGTAGTAGGCTCGTTGAGCCTGGAGGTGTTGAATGGAACGTGCACGTCGGTCGTTTACTGAAGAGTACAAGCGCGAGGCGGCGGGG
>NZ_LMQJ01000049.1:0-8329 GCF_001424605.1 Bradyrhizobium sp. Leaf396 | reverse complement strand
TTGCGCGCGACAATCATCGCGGCAATCATCACCTCGCCGCGACACCGACTCGCCATCCTGATTGTCGCGCGCTTCCCACCCAGATTGTCGCGCTATATTGAACGGTTCGGGGTTGTCGAGACTGGCCGTCGCCGTCGCTGGACCGATGATGAGAAACTCAAGATCGTTCTGGAGAGTTTGCAGGCCCCGCGCGCGGTCTCGTCGACAGCACGACGATACGGCATCTCGCGCTCGCTCCTGTTGACTTGGCGACGATCGTTTGGGACGCGGACGAGCAATACTGAACAACCTCAGCCAGCGTTTGTGCCAACGATGGTGATGCCGGACCAACCGCCGGCGCCGCCAGTAATTTTAGCGGGGCCAGCGAGCGGACGCATGGAGATTGTCGTCGGCAAGGCCTGTCGGGTGATCGTGGACGCCGGCGTTGATATGACCGCGTTGTCTCGCGTATTGGATCTGCTGGAGCGGCGATGATCCCGATCGCGCAGGGGCGAGGATCTGGATCGCAACTGGTCACACTGACATGCGCAAAGGCATGCAGGGTCTGGCATTGCTGGTGCAGGAGGGGCTGGGGCGGGATCCTTTTGCCGGCGACGTCTTTGTGTTCCGTGGTCGTGCTGGCACCCTGATCAAAGCCCTTTGGCACGACGGGATCGGGCTGTCGCTCTACGCCAAGCGACTGGACCGTGGCCGCTTCATCTGGCCGGCGACGGTGGATGGCGTGGTATCGCTGACCGCAGCTCAGATGGGCTATTTGCTGGAGGCGATCGACTGGCGCAATCCCCAACACAGCTGGCGGCCGCAGAGCGCAGGATAGGTTGCGCAAGAGTCCCGTGAGATTGCAGAAAGCGCACGCCAAATCGTCGCTTTTGTGATTCCATCGGTGCATGGGTGACGGTCCGGCAGAAGCTGCCGGAAGACATTGAGGCGCTGCAAGCGGCGTTGCTGGCGACGCGCGCCGAACTCGCCAGCGTTCGCGCCCAGCAGTCCGACGACCATGCTCTGATCGCTCACCTGAAGCTGCAGATCGAAAAGCTGAACCGTGATCGTTATGGCCCTCGCTCGGAGCGTACCGCAAGGCTGCTGGATCAGCTCGAACTGACGCTGGAGGAGCTCGAGGCCTCAGCGACTGAGGACGAACTCGCTGCCGAAATGGCCGCGGCCAAGACGACGAAGGTGGCCTCGTTCACGCGCAAGAGGCCGTCGCGCCAGCCGTTCCCGGACCATCTGCCTCGCGAGCGGGTGCTCGTGCCGGGACCTGTGGCGTGCGTCTGCTGCGGCGGAGCGAGGTTGTCCAAGCTCGGGGAGGACATCACCGAGACGCTGGAGGTGATCCCGAAGTCCTGGAAGGTGATCCAGCACGTCCGGGAGAAGTTCAGCTGCCGTGATTGCGAGAAGATCAGCCAGTCCCCGGCGCCGTTCCACGTCATCGCCCGTGGTTGGGCCAGCCCCAGCTTACTGGCGATGGTGCTGTTCGAGAAGTTCGGCCAGCACCAGCCGCTGAACCGTCAGGCCGAACGCTATGGCAAGGAAGGCGTGCCGATCAGCCTGTCGACCCTCGCCGACCAGGTTGGTGGCTGCACTGTTGCGCTGACGCCCTTGTTCCGGCGCCTCGAGGCCCATGTGCTGAGTGCCGAGCGATTGCACGGGGATGACACGACGGTGCCGGTCCTGGCCAAAGGCAAGACCGACACCGGCCGCATCTGGGTCTATGTACGCGACGACAAGCCTTTTGGCGGGCAGGCCCCGCTGGGAGCAGTGTTTTATTACTCGCGCGATCGCGCCGGCGAGCATCCCCAGGCCCATCTGGCCGGCTACAACGGCATCTTCCAGGCCGATGCCTATGGCGGCTATGGCAAGCTTTACGAGGTGGGCCGCAACGCAGGTCCGATCCTGGAAGCGGCGTGTTGGGTCCATGCCCGACGACCGTTCTTCGTGATGGCTGATCTGGCGGAGAATGCGCGCCGCAAGGTACAAGGCAAAAAGCCAGCGGTGATCTCGCCTCTGGCACTGGAAGCAGTCCGTCGGATCGACGCCTTGTTCGAGATCGAGCGAGGCATCAACGGCGAGACGCCCGAACGGCGCCGGGCCGTCCGCCAGGAGCTGAGCGCGCCGCTGATTGCCGATCTGAAAGTCTGGATGCGTGAACAACGCGCCAAGCTATCCCGGCGCAACGACGTTGCCAAGGCGATGGACTGCATGCTCAAGCGCTGGGATGCGTTTACCCGCTTCCTCGACGATGGCCGCATCTGCCTGTAGAACAACGCCGCCGAGCGAGCCTGCGCGGCATCGCCCTGGGGCGGAAGTCTTCGCTGTTCTGTGGCTCCGACCGCGGCGGCGTGGATCCACAAGCTTGGCTCGCCGACGTCCTGGCACGCATCGCTGCACATCCCGTACAACGGCTCGACGAACTTTTGCCCTGGAATTGGCGCGACCGAAATAAGCAAGTCAACCAAGCAGCCTGAGTGACCGCTACGCGGTCCTCACCGGATGCTTACCGATCGAACAGGCCTTCTCCAATATCAAACACTGGATGCGGCAAGCTCAGAAGCGCACCATCGAGGATACTTGGCGCCACATCGATCACCTCGTCCAGAACATCCAGCCTCGCGAATGCGCCAACTAATTCGCCAAAGCCGGTTATGCTTCAGTCGAAATGTGAAACGCTCTAGGTTAAGCTCAGATGCCCTTTGCCGCCGAGCAGGATCGTCCGACATCAATGTGGCAGTCGTTCTTGGGGCGCAAATCAACAAATGAAGGGCGAACAGGGCTGCTGCTCGCGCATGTCATTCGCTCTGACCAGATCGGATCGTGAGTTCAACATCGTGAGCTATCCAGCATCGCTCGCGTCGTAGATCGTTTGCACTTGACCTTGATGGCCAAGAACAAGCCCCGAGTTCGGCCGTTACCCGAGTGTAGAAAGAATTGCTGATGCAACCAGATCATTCGCTTGTAGCGGATCAACCAGGTTCTGCTGCGCTGCGCGCCAAAGCGCTGTTCTTTCGGGCGCTTTTCGGGCCTGGTCTATAATTTCGGCAACGTTGCGCGTGTCGTACAGCAGTAGAGCTAATCCCGCATTGGCATAAGGCAGTTGTTTCGCTGGCACTACGGCATCGAAGAACTCCTGAATATCAGGTTCGACTAGCCATGCCACCGGAGCTGCCAGAGGTTCCGGGGAGAAGTGATTCAGGTAAGCGGCATCATATAGGCAATTCGACAAAATGCTCGAGGCGACGTCGCAAGCGAGGAGCGCGCATTCGATGCTCCAGTCCGACAGGATGTGGTGGGTCAGCCCATAGCTCGTCAACAGCGCGGACGTTTCTTGACGAGCATTGTCGCTTTCGCGAGGGTGCGGCTTGTAGAGCACCTGAATTTCCCCAAGTGCAGCCACGGCAGCAATCCATTCTCTTATCGATTTCCTATAGCCCGGCAGGTGATGCAACGATTGGCCAAACCAGCCCACAACGGTGTGCTCGGGTTTCGTTTGTAGATTCTGTCTAATCTTGCTTCGGGTTCTGGTAACATCGAGTTCGGCCAGACTTGCGTGGCGAGGTGATCCGACCACGAAGCTTGGTTTGCCATAGCGAGCGTCGTTTAAAGTCACCGCGAATTCATCGAGTGCTAGAAAGCTGTCCGCACCGCGACCGAAGAAGACGTTCTGTTCTCCCCAAAAATCCTGCATCAACAGGGCGGGGACCTTACGCATGGCCAGCAGCGCTTCGTCAATCCCTCCGTCCCCCGGAGAGGATAGCCCTGCTATTATCACATCAGGTTTCTCTCTTTCCAACAGCATGTCCGCAAATGACCGCAATCTTGCGGCGCTTACCTCATCACCAATTCTTGCGGCAGATAGCGGAACCTCAATGCAGTCATGGCCTCGCTGCTGCAATATTTGAAGAGCGGGTGCTTGCGCTACCAATACTACCTGCCAGCCAGGGCGTGCTCCCAGTCTGAGCATCTCGGCAACGTGGTGGGCCGCGGCGGCATCGCGCGCCGAGAGAAGAACTCTTATCACAGCTTGCCTCCTTGCGAACTCAGCGTGTACGTTCGCCCTTAGTCGCAACGAATACAACACCAGTACTGCTCGAGACGAGCGGCGAAAGTTGTATCACTAAAAAGAGATTCACGCTGCGGAACCGTGCTTGAGCTGCCTGTGGTGCCTTTCGGGGCGGCTCGCCGAGCTAGGAGTAGCTGCCATGATCGTTCTCGCCGCTTATTCACTGTCGCAAGTCAAGATCCTCGAAGCCGCGGCTAAGGCGATGGAGAAGCGCGGCGACGAGACCATGATAGTGAGCTTCAATGACCAAGCTGTTGTCAACGTAGCGATCAGGGAACGAGCAGAGGCTGACGGGCTCAAGTTCGCAGATTTCTCTGCCGTTGTGAATGACTTCATATTGCCGACTTTAGAACTTACCAATCTGCACGCGCTTACTTCCTGGATCCCTACCGAGGAGGAGCTTTCTTACCGGGCGATGCTGTTCCGTCAGCTTGGGGCGGCTGGAAAACTGCTCGATGACGTTTTAGCCAGGATGCTGATCGTCTGCGAAGACGGTCCGGGCGGGTGCGGTCCCCTGATCGCGGCGGCGAAGCAAAGACAACTCCCGGTTCTTGATATGCCCTTCGGCATAGGAGAGAGCCGGGACTACGACAATTTTGTTCGGGACAAAGCTCGAGAGGGCAACCTCAACATAGTGCCAGTGTCCTCGGTGGGCACCAACTTGCGTCGCCACGCCGGGCATTGGATCAGAACGGTGGATCAGGGCGACATCACGATGATGCCCGCTGAGTTCATTCTGGCGCGTGTTGCAGTTGGATTAGATATCGATCAGCCGTGGGTCGTTCATGGCGGGGCGGCCGACGCTTTGCTGGTCGAGTCGGAAGCAATGAAGCGAATTTATCTCCGCGAGGGAGTGCCACTAACGAAGCTAGTTATGACGGGTAGCCTCTACGCTGATACGGTCGCGGCTGTGCTGGCCAGTGATGTGGCACTCGCAAATTCCGCTGCGACTGGGGGGCGCGTTGATGCCGAAAGGTTTAAGGTCCTGATCGCACCACCTCCGAGCTATCACAACAGCCATAGTCACGTTGCCGAATTCGCAACGTACCAGGAGAGCGTGGAGAGGCTCGTTGCCGCGGCTAAGTGCGATGGTCGGGCTGATGTGACAGTGTCACTCCATCCGGCGACTACGCCGCAGGATCGAGAGGTCTGGCTCAAGCAAGAAGCCGTGTTTTCTGATCAATGGGTTCTTGAGTTGATTCCTCGCCACGATGTGCTGGTGACGGCGTTTTCCAGCACAACGCGCTGGGCAATTGCCTGCAGCAAGCCTGTCGTAAACTACGACATGTACAAATTCAATCTCTCTACATACGAAGGTGTATCTGGGGTCGTCGAACTGCGCGACATGAGCGCCGTCGAGCGCGTGCTGATGGCGATGGCCAGCGATGACGAAACCTACGCGCGACTGTCCGCGCGGCAGCGTTTACGCTCGCGGGAGTGGGGTGTGCTGGATGGTCGCTCGCTCGAGCGTATCCTGTCCGAAGTGGATCGCCGACTTTCGAGATTTCCGTCCAAGACGGCAAGCTACAAGCGGACCTCGATCTACACAAATCGGCAGCCCGCTCAACCTAAACATATGTTCATTTGGTTGGGGGATCTAGTCGCGGGACGTCATCCCCGCCTAGCAAGCTTGCTGGATGTGGGGGCTGCTGCAGGCGAATTTCTCGCGTACGCCGGACGCCGCTTTCCCCAAGCGAAGATGCTTGGAGTCGAACTTGATGCTAGCTTGGTGGCGCTGGCCAATGAGCATGGAGTTCCAGTGGTGCAAGGTGACGCCAATCATCTCACCGGAATCGCAACGAGTCAGTTCGAAGCGGTCTTGATGACCGGAACGCACAGCATTTTTGAAGACTTCCGCCCTTCAATAGCTGAGTGCCTCCGGGTCGCTAGGGCTGGGGGAACAGTGCTAGTCACGGGCCTCTTCAACCCATACCCCCTAGATGCGCGGATACATTGGCGCTATCCTGCACATTGGGATGCGCAATGGAATCCTGGCTATAACATGGCATCGATGGATAGCGTCAGATTGTTCTTATCGAGCCAGCCGCGTGTCGAAAGCGTCGAATTTTTGCCTTTCGAATTGCCATTCGATCTTTTGCCTCAGGCCGACCCCGTGCGCTCCTGGACGGAATTGGATGATCATGGTGTGCGCAGATTGCGGAACGGCATAATGCATCTGCCTTTGCATTGTCTCGTCATTGGCTTGAGGGATGACAATTGAGCAAAGCATTTGCGATAGGCCGTACCGTGATTGGTCCCGGAAATCCGCCGGTGCTTTTTCCCGACATTGACGTTTACTTCAAATCAGACCTTGGTTTGGCGCGAGAACTGGTTACCGCGATTGCTGCGGCGGGGGCCAGTGTGCTTAAAGGCGCTATTCTACACGATGTTGAGTTGGCCGCACCATATGGGGATGCGCAATACTATGTACCCGGCCGGGGCATGGTTCGGGAAAATTATCGGAACGTGCTGGCGCGTCATATTGTGCCTCTTCGCGATCTGGCTGTTATCTTCCGGCAAGCACGAGACTCCAAACTGGATTTAGTTGTAAGCGTCTATGACGAGGAGGGGTTGGCGTTTGCGCGCGACATACAGGTTGACGCACTCAAGGTCGCGAGCAGTAACATCGTGCATGCACCGCTTATTCGATCGATAGCCTCCACCGGTCTTCCGCTGATTATGGATACCGGACGTGCGAGCATGGACGAAATTGCACGGGCTGTGGATTGGGCCCGCGAGGCGGGCGCGAAATGTCTTCTGATCCAGCACAGCCCGCCGGGTCCACCAGCCGCTGCGGATTTGTTCAATCTCAGGATGATGCCAGCACTGGGCGAAGCGCACGAGGCTCTTTTTGGGCTATCCGACCATGATGTTGGCATAGACAGCTTGTTGGCCGCTGTGGCTTTAGGCGCGCACGCGCTCGAGAAGGGCATTCGGGCCGATGGTAGCTGCGGTGACATAGATTTGGCGCATGCCCTACCGATTTCATTGCTGCCCGACTTGATGGCGCGCGTCGAGCGACTCTATCGGTCACTAGGCACCAAAGAAAGGAAGATGCAGTCTGATCGACTACCTCCGCCTGATCGGATGGGTCTGTTCGCGCGTACCGATCTTCCGGCTGGCACTTCGTTGTCGCTGTCAAAGGTACAGTTCAGGTTCCCTGCAGCTGGCCTGGGCGTTGAGTCTTGGGATTTCGTTGCGGGACGCCAACTGGTTAGGTCCGTCGCTGCTGGACAGCCCCTTGCTATCGATGATTTCGATGCAATCGATTGAGCTTCCTGCCCACTCCGACATACGGCCGCAGCCGCTCAAGTACGAGCCCGCTTGCGGCGAGGTAGCTGATGCCCTCCTACGGCAGTTACGCGGATCCTTAGTCACTAGGGCAAGGACTGCGCACCCCGCTCCGTTCGGCTACTACCGTGTCGACGCTGAGCCTGCTCTTTTCGTCAAGGTAGTACCCAGTGCGCGTCTACCGCGTCTTCTGGCGGTCCAGCAATTGGTCACGAAGCTTGCCGCAGAAGGCTGCCCAGTCCAGCCCATGCGGGGCGCACCGCTTACGCTTTCGGAGAACGCAACTGGACTGACCCACGCCTATGTAGTCGAGCGATTTGCCTGCGATAAGGTGCAGGATGCAACCAGTGTCGGAGCCGCCCTGCGGTCAATACATACGGCCCTCAAGAAGGTATTGCCCCCATGCAGCGCTGATCGCATTTCTGGACAATGGCACCGTACGATAAGCACTCTCTTTCATGCGCGCTACACCGACGAATTCGTGTCGAGTTCCGCGAGAGCCCTCTTGCGCCATTGGCAGCAGCTGGCCGCGACTCTCGATCGAAATTGTCAGCTCATCCACGGTGACTATCATCGCGGTAACGTGCTGATGGCGGCCAGCGGCGTGGCTGCTGTTCTCGATTTCGACGACGCCGTTAGCACAGTGGCGTCGCCGCTAGTCGATATTGCTACAGGTGTTGAGCGCTTCTGCATGGCTGGAGCGCAAGGGGAACTAGGCGCCAAAATGGCATGCGCTTTCTTGGACGGGTACGGCTGCTTGCCGGCGGAGGTTTCGGCCAATGAGATCGCGCGGGTCGCTTCGGCACGATCGCTGTTTGGTTGCAGCATTCTTCACGCCAACCCTCAGCCGGACGATCCGGTGTGGTGCGCGGAGTGATCTTCCCCCGATAAAGTGGACGGGTTAAGCGGCTTTTAGCTCCATCTCGATCGGGGGGATATATCCGAGTGCGGAATGGAGCCTTGTCCGGTTATAGAATCCTT
>NZ_LMQJ01000048.1:0-9787 GCF_001424605.1 Bradyrhizobium sp. Leaf396 | reverse complement strand
AACAGGACACTGTAGAAGTGTCCTTCAGAAAATGTCGCTATCGGATCAACCGCTTCATTTCAGAAAGACGGTTGCCAACTGACCTAAAACGGCTTCTCCGGCACGGTTCGCACCCTCGCTCTCAATGCCAAAGCCAAGCTAGTTCGGGTCGAGAATCCCTCCGACAAGGGACCGCACTTCCGCATCTTCGCCGGCAATGTCGAGCTGGGAGCGGCTTGGCAGAAGACCGCCAGGGACACCGAGCGCGATTACCTCTCGGTCAAGCTGGACGATCCGAGCTTCCCGGCTCCGATCTATGCCACCCTGATCGAGGTGGAGGGCCAGGACGGCCTACAGCTCATCTGGTCCCGCCCGAATCGGGATTGAGGGCCTACGGCAACGGCCCCGCCGAAAGGCGGGGCCATTTGCCCGCTGTCACGGCCTCAGCTCACGGAGCCGTGATAGTCTCTGGTGCATGTCATTCAAATGTATTACATCTAGCTACGAATATGGAGGTCGCTATGGCTTCGAATGCCTTGGTCCAAACCCGCATCGATGCGGACGTGAAGGAAAAGGCCACTGCGGTTCTGGAAAATATGGGTCTCACGGTATCCGACGCCGTGCGGATCCTGCTGACACGCACGGCCAATGAAGGGATGCTTCCGCTGGAGCTCGTGAGCAACAGCCAAGCTTACGATAGCTGGTTTCGGGAGAAGGTGCGCCAGGCGTTGGCCGACACGCGGCCTGATATCGATGATTCCGAGGTCGAAGCGCATTTCGCACAACGCCGTACCGCTGCGCTTCGAAAGGCACCGGAGCAGGAACGGTGAAACTCGTCTGGTCGCGCTTCGCGTTGTCCGATCGCGACGGCATTTTCAGCTACATCGAGGCCGAGAATCCTCGTGCCGCGGTTCATGTCGACGAACAGATTGCCAATGCCGCGCGGCGTCTGCTCGACTTTCCGGATAGCGGTCGGCCGGGGCGTGTCGCTGGGACGCGCGAGTTGGTCATTCCGCGTACATCTTATGTCGCGGCGTACCTGGTCGACGGCGATACCGTTCGCATCTTGCGCGTGCTCCATGGCGCGCAGATGTGGCCCGACGAACTTACCAACGACGATTGAGGCGGCTCTGTATCGTGCGACCAGCTGGGCGGGCAAGTTTCGATTTATTGCCTATATCGTAGGTTGGCTACGATAAGTACGATCAAACTAAATCTTCAAGCCTTCGTCTGCGTGCGTGCCGGACGAATAAAGGCCTTGGTCAGCGACTCGAGCGTGACCGGAGTTTTCGTACACCCTCGGTCGCTGGAAACGGCCGCTGCGCTGGATTTCAACCGCGCGGCATTTTTGTTGGTGTCTTTTTCATCTGGACGAGACGGCCTTTCTGCCGAGCGTTCACAGCACGGACTTTCGCCTCTAGAGGACGCCCCACGCCCGGTAGCGTCCCCGCCCGGTCGCCTCGCGCAGGCCGAGCTCGGCGACCAGGTTTTGGGCGGCACGGGGAGTGATCCCGAGTTCCGCCGCGATCATGCCCGCCGAGACGATCGGCCTCGTCAGCACGTAGTCGAGGAGAGCCGGCAGTTTTGAAGTGGTGCGACGGCCGGCGAGTTTTCGGGCGAGCAGGTTTCTGGTCATCAGCCAACGGTCGTGATCCTTGCGGCCAGACTCGGCGGCGGCCGTCATGGCCTCGAGTTGCACGACCAAACGCGCTGCGGCGTCGCGTGGCCGCCGGCGCTCACGCGGAATGCTTTTCAGCCCAGCATGCAGGCACGGCAGATGCGATCGCGTTTTGCCGCGGTCCCTCAACAATGCCGCGGCGAGCAGGCGGCCGAGCCAAGGCGTGTGCTCGAGTGGTTCGATCTCACCCCAGGCGTCGGCGGCAATCGCCCCCGCCAGGGTCGGCGGCAAACCGCGAGTCTGGTCGACCACATCGCGCCAGTGATCGAGGCGTTCCTCCTCATCCCAGTCGGGATCGTAGATGAGAGAATCCCGCTCCGGCCGAAACCGAGTCTCGGCGGCAAGCCTGCGCTCCGCCCTGGCGTTCGCTGCGTCGACCGCGTCGAAAGCGGCGGCCAGATGGGGATCGGTCTCGCGGACACCGAGGGGCAATTCGAGACCTACCTCCTCCCGCTCGGGGGCCTCGTCGATCTCAAAACCTCCCTCACCTTCCTTCCGGTTGCTCGTCTCCTGCTCTCGCTCGCCCCGCCCGCGGAGGCTGGAGAGCCCCGGAGCCGACAGCGCCCATTCGGGCTTCGCCTCGGCGATGCGCCGACGGGCGCGCAGCACGGCGTGGGCGCGAGTCAGCTCATGGGTGGGAGTGCGAACGTCCATGCCGGCGTCGTGGAGCACAAGGTCATCGAGGTGGACAAGTTCGCCGTCCAGCCACAAACTGGCGCAGGCATCGGTGAAGTGTGTCCGGCTGATTGCGCCGTCGCGGATTGGGCTTTTGGCCAGCCGCTCGTCGAAGCGGGCCACGGCATCCTCGGCGGCGGCGAGCGGCCCGGCGAGCTGGGCCCAGGGCAGCGGATCGGGGATTTTGTAGGTGGGCAGCAAGGTCCTGATAACCTTAATGGGAACCAGCGAAACGGAAGCTAACACGGCTTTCGCTTCCGTCATAGCGATGTCGGTTCCGAACCGTCCAGGATTGAATGCCTCGCAAATCAACGAGCTCTGGCGAACTCAAGCCGGGCTAGCCGCCGGTCGGCGCCAAACCGCCGAGAAGATGCGCTGCTGGTCAGCTCCCTGCCCTCTTCCGGACGCCTTCGGCCGCCGCCCGCGCTCAGATGTCCTCGTCGGTCAGGTCGACTGTCCGCACGGCCGCGCGGTCAAGGCTATCGGGCCGGCTTCCCCGGCGTCGGTTGGGTGGCTTCACCGCGAATCAGCGTTCATTACTTCTGCCACGCTCGGGCTGGCTCCGATAGTAGCGCTTGTCAGGCCGCCTCGATGTCGGTCTGCGGAAAATCGGCGCCCTTGAACATCAACGGTTCGCCAAGATTTCGGGCGCAGGCGTAGGCGAAACAGTCCCCGAAATTGAGCCGTGCCGGGTGTCGGCCCTTGCCGTAGCGGTCGTATGCTTCGAGCGCGATGCGGGCTGTTTCGGGCGCCACGTTCACCGTTTTGATTTCCATCAGCGCGAGATAGCTCTCGACCGCTTCGGCCGCCGCGGCGATCGGCAGATCGAGCACGCAGGCGATGGCAATCGCCGCCTCCCATACGGCCAGCGGCGAGGTCAACCGGGTTGTGCTTTGCTGCACGCGCGCCAGCAACTCGCGCGCCTCGTCTTCGTTTGTCAGCATCGCGGCGAGCGCCGAAGCGTCGATGAACATCAGGAATCCTCGTACAGGCCGTCGCGGAACGCCTTGTCAGCAGGCTTGCCGCTCTGCGGGTTGCCCTTCGCCCTCAAATCGCGACAAAACTGGACGCCCAGGTCGACCAAGGACGGCCTGCCCTGCTCGCGTTCGAGTTCATGGGCGAGCGCCGTATGTACGGCCTCGGTCAGTCCGATTTTCTTTAACGCCGCGACCCTGCGGGCCAGCGCGTCGGTCTCGGGATTCTTGATATGGAAGGCCATCCGGCGCTCCTCTAGCGCGCATCGTGTATCCCTATATAACATTCCGGATACACCCCGTGAAGGCTGGTCGTTCTCGCGAAATCTGATGGAGAAGCTCGTAAATGCGCACGGAGGCTGTAGATTTCTATGGTTAGCATTCTGTGAATGCCATCCTCCGGCCTTCCGGGCGCATTTTCCCATCAAGACCATGCCATCATCTGGACGGGGCTCCGGCCGAAGGACAACCTCGTCCAGGCTCCTGAATTCATCAGCGCGCGGATCGACAAGGGCTGGAAGGCGCGCGTCGGCGGCTGGACGGCACAGATTGTTGTCAGCTGACAACATCCATTTACTTGGTAGGCCCAGGCTCTTGTTGTCAGCTGACAACAGTCTGTGCGGCGTCCCCTATGGGATTACTTCCCCTGCGATCGAAACGCCTCGTCCAGGAAGCGATTCGCTGCGGCGCGCTCGCCTCGAACTCGAAGGTTCGCGATGGTATCTGGGGCATCTGGTCGCCAGGCGTCGAGATTGGATCCGGCCCCAGGGCGAGGTCGAACCGCTCACGACCGTGCCGGTTAAGGTGCTAGCCTGACTGCGCATTGGCTTCCCTTGCCGAAACAGATCGCATGTGCAGCCGATGAGGAGGCGTCCCGAGCTAGGTGGTAGGCGGTCTTGCGGCTGGTGGCCCGGGAACAGCGAGCGCGATTGACCCGGAATGCACTCGGTCGATTACTCTACGCTTGTTCGTTCGAATTGGCGGAGACGTGCTACCGTGCGGGCTTGCTTGTTCCCCTGGCGAGCGGCGGCCCAGCGAAGTGCCGCAGTGGGCGCCTCGGTCCACACTGCGAACGCCCGGCGCGCTGCTGGACCTAGCGAACCAACACCACAAAACCCCTTCGCTCGCCACCGGCTCCGGCGCTTCAACAAGACGGGGAGGGCGCTTTTCGAGGAGCCGCCGCTCCTGGGTATCGGGTGCGAGACCACCTCCATCTTAAGAGGGAAGCGATCCTCCTGGGCAACGGCTTGCTGGGAAACGGGGAGTAGAGATCCCCGCGCGCGGCATGGATTAACTGCTCGTCAAGCACCGGTGCACGCTGACTCGACCCCAGAAGCGAGGGGTGACGCGCATGGAAAGAGACCCCGGCGCATCCGCGCGATAGCAACACTGATCGGAGCAGCGGCTGGCATCGTACCGAATGACGCCTGGGGACACAGCCTCGCCGAATCGCGCTATAGTAGAAATTCGCTCCGCTGGCTGGGGCCATTGTTGTCAGCTGACAACAAAACAGGGCGACGCGGCCAAAAAGCCGCTGCTCGCCGTTACGCACGCCATCGAGCGTTAAGAACTCGTTAACCCTTTATTTCTTGCTCAAATCATAGAATCGTGGCCATCTCTCAAGACGGAGATTAAGCGTCTGACGCGCAGAAACCGTCTTGAGAAGGCAAATGGCGATCTTAGCGGAAGATTCGGTGACGATGAGCGAGACTGCGTCTGCGCGGATCTCTCGGCATGCCGGCATTCTTTCCGGTCAGCTGCGATCGCTCGCGACGACGCTTTTCCCGCCTTCAGCGAGCAAATCGCTCCGGTCGTTCACCTCAGGGGAGGTTGCGCGAATTGCAGGCGTATCCGACGGGTACCTTCGACAACTTTCTCTCGACGGACTTGGACCGACCCCGACGACGGGAATCGGTGGCCGCCGATCTTATACTCTGGCTCAGATCCATGAGTTGCGCGGGTATCTGGCCACAGCGCGTCCGCGGGAAGCATTGGAATTTCTCCCGCGCCGGCGCCCAGGCGACAAGCTCCAGATCATCACCGTCGCGAACTTCAAAGGTGGCTCCGCCAAGACGACGACAGCGCTGTATCTGTCGCAATACCTCGCCCTTGCCGGCTTTCGGGTCCTGGCGATCGATCTCGATCCGCAAGCTTCGCTGTCAGCAATGTTCGGGTACCAACCCGAGTTTGACATTGGGGCGAATGAAACGCTGTACGGTGCCATCCGATATGACGAACACCGCCGGCCCCTGCGCGAGATCATCCGGCCGACCTATTTTGACGGGATAGGTCTCGTTCCAGGCAATCTCGAGCTTATGGAGTTCGAGCACACTACGCCTCGAGCAATGGTCGAGCGGCGTGAACGCGGACACGACCTATTCTTTCGCCGCGTCGCCAGCGCCATCGACCAAGTTGCAGACGACTACGACGTCGTCGTCATCGACTGCCCACCCCAGCTTGGTTACTTGACCATGGGCGCGCTGAACGCGGCGACCGCGATGCTCGTCACCATCCATCCTCAGATGGTCGATGTCGCATCCATGAGCCAATTTCTCCTCATGACGTCGGACCTCATGTCCGTCATCGAGGAAGCGGGTGGGCGCCTCGATCACGATTTCATCCGGTATGTCATCACGCGTCACGATCCTAATGACGTGCCCGAAGCTCAAATCGTGGCCCTCCTTCGCACCCTTTTCGGATCGGATGTGCTCCAGGCCACAGTGTGGAAATCGACCGCGATCGCCAATGCAGGTCTCACCAAGCAATCACTGTACGAACTGGAGCGTGGCGCCGTAGGGCGGGGCGCCTACGACCGGGCATTGGAATCGGTCGACGCGGTCAATGCCGAAATCGCGCAACTTCTTAAGAAGGTGTGGGGTCGATGAGCAAACGTACAGATACCATCAGGGGTCTTTTCACCGCCCCGCAATCACCTGCGTTGTCAGCTGACAACATGCCCGGTGCCTTGCCGCGGGTCTCGTCGGGCTCGGTCCGCTCGTTGAAAGACACCTTTTCTGGAGTCGAGAAAGAGAACGAGGAGCTTCGCGAAAGGATTGCCTCCGGAGCGATGATCCTTGAAATCGACCCCTCGCTTATCGATCCGTCGCCGCTAGCCGACCGGTTTCGCGACCAGGATGATAGTTCGTTCGAGGCGCTCAAGCAGTCGATCGCACAGCGTGGTCAAGAGGTGCCCATTCTCGTTCGGGAGCATCCTGAAGCGAAAGGGCGCTACCAGAGTGCATATGGTCACCGCCGCGTCCGCGCTACGCGCGAACTAGGCATCTCGGTCAAAGCGATCCTGCGAGCGCTGTCAGATGAAGCGCTCGTCGTGGCGCAAGGGCTCGAGAACGCACCACGCGAAGATCTGAGTTTCATTGAGCGCGCCACCTTCGCGATGCATATCGAAGATGCCGGGCATAGCCGGTCAATCGTGCAAGATGCGTTGTCGATCGATCGAGCGGAGGCCTCGAAACTTCTTGCCGTGGCCCGGTCAGTTCCAACCGATGTTGTTCAAGCAATCGGGAAGGCTCCGAAAGTTGGCCGCGGCCGCTGGCAGTCATTCGCCGACCTGGTTAAGGATGCCGCCGCGCTCAAACGTGTCAGAGCGGCGATCGCTGAACCGAAATTTGCAGAACGAGAAACCGACGCCCGGTTTCTTGCAGCATATACAGCGGCGAGCCGTGCATCCTCCGCGGGGACGTCGAAGCCATCGGAAGAGAAGCCAGTCTTTTCCGCATCCGGCGACAAGATCGCGCACGTGCGTCACGCCGAGCGCGAATTGAAGCTTACCCTCGACAAGAATGTCTCGGCGACATTCGCTGCATTTCTTGTCGACCAACTCCCGACGCTGTTCGACGCCTTTTCCAAAACGAGCGGCGGTCAGGAAGCTAGCGAGGCCTGAAGGCCTCGTCCCGTAAACACGAACCAGGAGCAGACAAGGCAAAAGAAAAAGGCCCCCGAAACGGAGTTCCGGAAGCCCTTCTCTTCAAGTTTGGCGACTGACAGAGAATCACTTTCGCGAATCGCAGTCAAGAGTTTCTACGCGATTTTATCGTCGTTTCGGCGAGCAGGTTTCCTTTGCCCAGCTGAGGCAAAGACATGCAGTCACACTCTCCAACGACGCCTTTTGGGCGGCGATCGTTGACGCTTGCCCATGTGGCAAGCCAAATGATCGCAACAGAACGCCCTCCCGAAAAGATCGTCCACAAATGGAAGATCTTCCACGCCATCTGCACGGCCCGGCCGCGCCTTGGCGTGTCGGAGCGGGCGCTGTCGGTGCTAAACGCGCTCCTGACCTTCCATCCTGAGACCGCGCTCACAGGAGAGGATGACCTGATCGTCTTCCCGTCAAACAATCAGCTCAGTCGCCGGGCGCACGGCATGCCGGCGTCGACGCTGCGGCGTCATCTCGCTGTCCTGGTCGACGCGGGACTGATCGTTCGGCGCGACAGCCCAAATGGCAAGCGTTATGCGCGGAAGGACGATGCCGGCGAAATCGAGCTCGCCTTCGGCTTCGATCTGTCGCCGCTCGTCGTGCGCTCGGAAGAGTTCGAGAGCCTGGCGGCCGACATCGAAGCCGAAGCCCGCGCGCTCAAGCTCGTGCGTGAGCGGATCACACTGTGCCGGCGCGACATCGCGAAGATGATTGCAACTGGCATCGAGGAAGGCGTTCCAACGCGAAGGGCAGGGCAGGGGCCTGCGGATTGGCAGGAGGTGCATGCCGCCTTCCGCGCAATGGTCGCTCAGATTCCGCGCACCGCGACGCGCCAGGAGCTCGAGCCGATCGCCGACGAGCTGTCGCAACTCGCTGACGACGTGCTCAATCTTTTGGAAGCGCACATCAAATCCAAGAATCCGAGCGCCAATGAGTCCCATTCTGAGCGCCACATACAGAATTCAAATACCGATGCCTTAATTGATCTTGAACCTAGCCTTCAAGAAGGCTGGACGGCGGGAGCTGAGCCTAAACCTCAACCATCGCGAGTCGCCGAGGGTTCGTATCCATTGGGAATGATCCTCGGTGCATGCCCGGACATCGTCGATTATGCGAAGGGTGGGATTTCGAACTGGCGCGATTTCCTCGCCACCGCGGCCGTTGTTCGATCAATGCTGGGGATCAGCCCGAGCGCCTGGGAGGAGGCGCAAACCGTCCTGGGTGAAATGCAAGCGGCGGTCGTCGTCGCCTGCATCCTGCAGCGTGGCACCACGATCAGATCAGCTGGCGGCTACTTGCGCGGGCTGACGCGGAAAGCGGAGGTCGGAGAGTTTTCTCTTGGTCCGATCCTGATGTCGCAGATCAACTCCCAGCGCCACGAAAAGCGACGAGCGTGAGCCATGGGTGGACCTGGCTGGATGGGCTTCCGGCCGCGCAGCGATGTCGTTCGGCCCGAGAGGCGATGTTGCCTTATCCGCTGAAGAGTGCGTCCATCGATTGCACGTTTCAGCGCGCCAGCGTCAATCTGCGATCAACATCCCGACGCCGGGACCGACGCTGTTGATGCCGATCGTGCGCTTCGCTCGGGCGCTGCGGTGTCAGCGGCCAGGTCTTTCGGCATGGCTCCTGCGCGCCGCTGGACGAGGCCGGATCCGCCCGAGGGCTGCTGACCGTCGGGCGCCTCGACCTATGGCCGAACGAGTGCGACAGCAGTGTGGGGTCTGCTCCCCGGGCGTAGCGTGATCGCCACATTCGATGGCACGGCGCTTCGAGTCCGTTTTGGTCAGTTTGAGTCACGCACTCCGTCCGCAGGTGCGAACCGGGCGCGCTCACCCTCGCGGCGCAAGCCCCGGAGCCATCGTCCGCGATGCTCCGGCCGGATCGTGGACGCTGTTGCCCTCATCGAAGATCGCAGCATCGATGCAGCAGACGCGGAATGTCCAGGCATGCCAAGTTCGTCGGCAGGTGTTTGTCGACCTTGCGGCGGCGGCGAACTTCGACTCGCATCTGCTGCTCCCCGGACCCTTTGCGACGGGATATGCGGTCTTCAGCCGGCCTGGTCAGGACAAGCGGATCTTGTCGCCCGTGCTCTTGACCGCATGATGTGATGTTGCCGAGGGGCCTGTCTTCATTCCAACAGTTTTCACGACGGGCAGCCCATCTGCGTCCTCGATTACGGCTGGTCTGACCGAAGGACGGTCCCGCTGCGCGGGCCCTCGATCTTGTCCCCGCAACGGCCGTCCTCGACTTTCTTCCCCTGGCGCTGCGCGCCATTCCTCGCGAGACAAGAAAGTCGCTGCCGGCCGCCCTCCACTTCGTTTCGGCCCTTCAGGTGCGGGTCGATCGCCTCCGGTCTCACGACCGCCATCGAGGTCGCGATGGGCGCGGCCCGAGAAAACCAAGGAATGAGACAATGGCTACCATCGGCACCTTCACCTCCACGGGCAATGGCTTAGGTTACGCGCGAGAAGGTGTCCTTTAGCGCGCTGACTGTTGCGAGTTTTGCACGCAGACGTCCGGGTCAAGCGTTCCCGCAGCGAAGCGAGG
>NZ_LMQJ01000047.1:0-10336 GCF_001424605.1 Bradyrhizobium sp. Leaf396 | reverse complement strand
CGTCCTTGCGGCCGAGGCCGGGCAGCACGACGTCGAAATTGCCGGCGGCGAGCTCGCGCATCGCCTTGCACATCGCGATCATCGGACGCGAGATGCCGGTGCCGAGCAGGAAGGCCAGGACCACCCCAACCAGCGTGCCACCGACGGCCAGCATCAGCACCAATTGCTCGGTCTGGCCGATGGTCGCCTCCGATTCGGAATCCAGCCGCCGCTGCTCGGCGACGAGGTCCGACTTCATGGTGGTCGCGCCTTGCAGGATCGCACCGGCCGAGCCGTTCATCGCGGTGACGAGATCATCGACGAGCTTGGCATTGGCAATCAGCTTCTCCAGTGCTTCGCGATAGGCCCCGAGCAGCGCCTTGGCATCCTTCAGGCCCGCGACGACCTTGTCGTCCATGGAGTAGATCGCGCCGAGCGAGTTCTCGACGAATTTCAGCCGGGCCAGCGCGCTGGTGGCGATCGTCTGGTCGGACGTCAGCACGAAGTTGGTCGCCGCCGCGCTCGCGGTCTGGAATTGGGCATTGACCTGCTTGGTGCCGAACTCGATTGCCTGTGCTTCGGAATCGGACGCGTTGTTGCCGATGTCGTCGAGCTTGTATTTCAGGAGGTTGGCGTTACGCCCGAGCTGGTTCTGCACCAGCAGCGCACTATCACGCTTGGCCTGGAGGATCCTTCCAAACGTGCTGGAGAAATTGGAGAACTCCTTGGCGAGCTTGGCGAGGCTCTCCTGCCTTGCCGGGTTCTTGACACCCTTGACGGCCTCGTCGATCGCATTCTTCAGGCTGCCTTCGGCATCCAGCGCGGCCTTGGCGTCGTCTTCCTTGCCGGTGACGACGAAATATTTGGCAGCAGAGCGATAGGCCAGCAGCTCGCGGTCGATGTTGCGGGCAAGATCGGCCTCCGAAACGCTGCTGCGGTACGACCCGACTCCGAAAGCGACCCGCTCGAAGCCGAAATAGGAAAAGGCCATGCTGCCGGCGGAGATTGCCAGCACTGCAGCAAATCCGAGGATGATCTTTGCGCGGAACCTGAGGGTCGGAAACAGTGTGCGCTTAGACGGTGACGCGATACGCCCGGACATTCCCACCCCCAATTTTGTCGTCAGCCGCGATCTGGAGGCGCCCCGCCCCCGGACCTGAATGCGCAGAACTAAGGCAGAATGGATAAGGGCCGGTAAATTCGGCGCATCTTCAGCCTCTCGGCCAAAGGCCGACCAGAGACGGAGACCTGGCATCCCACGCCGGCCCGGCGCTCCGCCCGGCTCGGCGTATGCCTCCCGCGGATCAGCGCCACGAATGGATCAATGACTTTTCCATGACGCCAGCGACCAAAATCCTAGTTGCAAAGTTCCGGGTCGCTGTCTCTAATTAGAAGCAATCAAAATCAATCCCGGGAGGACTCTCCGTGTCTACAGTCAAACTGACGGTCAACGGCAAGGCCGTTGCTGTCGATGTCGAGGACCGCACGCTGCTGGTCCAGCTTCTGCGCGATCACCTCAATCTCACGGGGACCCATGTCGGCTGCGACACCAGCCAGTGCGGCGCCTGCGTCGTGCACATGGACGGGAAAGCCGTTAAATCCTGCACCATGCTGGCCGGACAGGCCGATGGTGCCAGCATTACCACGATCGAGGGCATCGCGAAGGGCGACGAGCTGCACCCCATGCAGGCTGCCTTCCGCGACAATCACGGTCTCCAATGCGGCTATTGCACGCCCGGCATGATCATGTCGGCGATCGACATCGTGCATCGCCACGGGGGCCAGCTCGACGAGGCCACCGTGCGTCAGGAGCTCGAAGGCAATATCTGCCGCTGCACCGGCTACCATAACATCGTCAAAGCCGTGCTGGATGCGGCCGGGCGCATGAAGGTCTCGCAGGCGGCCGAGTAGAGCGGCCCGTTACAAACAAGAAAACCGTCACTGCGGCTCTCGGTGGAGAGCGCGGGTGGACAAATTTCCGGTCGGGAGGACCAGACATGGGTGTTGAAGGCATCGGCGCACGCGTCGTGCGCAAGGAAGACAAGCGTTTCATTACCGGCAAGGGCCGTTACGTCGACGACATCAAGCTGACGGGCATGACCCACGCCTATTTCGTCCGCAGCCCGCACGCGCACGCCAAGGTGAAGAAGATCGACTCTTCCGCCGCGCTGAAGATGCCGGGTGTGGTCGCGGTGCTCACGGGCCAGCAGCTCGTCGATGACAAGGTCGGCAATCTCATCTGCGGCTGGGCCATCACCTCGAAGGACGGCAGCCCGATGAAGATGGGCGCCTGGCCGGCGATGGCGCCGGAGACGGTCCGGTTCGTCGGCCAAGCCGTCGCCGTCGTGATCGCCGAGAGCAAGAATCTCGCGCGCGACGCGGCCGAAGCCGTCGTCGTCGATTACGAGGAGCTTCCCGCAGTCGCCGACATGCGGGCGGCGATCAAGCCCGGCGCGCCGCAGCTTCATCCCGAGGCTCCGGGCAACCAGGTCTACGATTGGGTGATCGGCGACGAGAGCGCCACCGATGCCGCCTTTGCCAAGGCCGCCAATGTGGTGAAGCTCGACGTCACCAACAACCGTCTGGCTCCGAACGCGATGGAGCCACGCGCGGCGATCGCCGATTACGATCCGGCCGAGGAGCATTTCACGCTCTACACGACATCGCAGAACCCGCACGTCGCCCGTCTGGTGCTGTCCGCGTTCTACAACATCGCGCCCGAGCACAAGCTGCGCGTGATCGCGCCCGACGTCGGCGGCGGCTTCGGCTCCAAGATCTTCATCTATCCCGAGGAGATGGTGGCGCTGTGGGCATCCAAGAAGGTCGAGCGTCCCGTGAAATGGACCGGTGATCGCAGCGAAGCCTTCCTCACCGACGCGCATGGCCGCGACCACATCACCCATGCCGAGATGGCCTTCGACGCCAACAACAAGATCACCGGCCTCAAGGTGAAGACCTACGCCAATTTCGGCGCCTATATGTCCCTGTTCTCGTCCTCGGTGCCGACCTATCTCTACGCGACGCTGCTGTCGGGCCAGTACAACATCCCGGCAATCCATGCCGAGGTGATCGGCGTCTACACCAACACCACGCCGGTCGATGCCTATCGCGGCGCCGGCCGTCCCGAGGCGAGCTACCTGATCGAACGGTTGATGGAAACGGCGGCGCGGCAGCTCAACGTCGATCCGGCCCAGTTGCGCCGGACCAACTTCATCACCCAGTTCCCGCACCAGACGCCCGTCATCATGGCCTACGACACCGGCGACTTCAACGCCTCGCTGGATGCCGCGATGAAGGCGATCGACTATGCCGGATTCCCCGCCCGCAAGGCCAAGGCGAAAGCCGACGGCAAGCTGCGCGGCATCGGCCTCTCCTGCTACATCGAGGCCTGCGGCATCGCGCCGTCCAAGGCAGTCGGCAGCCTGGGCGCCGGCGTCGGCCTGTGGGAATCGGCCGAGGTGCGCGTCAACCCGGTCGGCACCATCGAGATCCTCACGGGGTCGCACAGCCACGGCCAGGGTCACGAGACCACCTTCTGCCAGCTCGTCGCCGAACGGCTGGGCATTCCGATCAGCCAGGTCTCGATCGTCCATGGCGACACCGACAAGGTGCAGTTCGGCATGGGCACCTACGGCTCGCGCTCCGCTGCCGTCGGTCTTACCGCGATCCTGAAGGCAATGGAGAAGATGGAATCCAAGGCCAAGAAGATCGCGGCTCATGCGCTGGAAGCATCGGAAGCCGACATCGTCATCGAGAACGGCGAGTTCAAGGTGACCGGCACGGACAAGGCGATCGCCCTGCCGATGGTCGCGCTCGCAGCCTATACCGCGCACAATTTGCCTGAAGGCATGGAGCCGGGCCTGAAGGAGAGCGCCTTCTACGACCCGACCAACTTCACCTTCCCGGCCGGCGCCTATATCTGCGAGCTCGAGGTCGATCCCGGCACCGGCAAGACCTCCTTCATCAACTTCGTGGCGGCCGACGATTTCGGCCGGCTGATCAATCCGATGATCGTCGAGGGACAGGTCCATGGCGGCCTCGCGCAGGGCATTGGTCAGGCCCTGCTCGAGCACGCGATCTACGATGCCAACGGCCAGCCGGTTACGGCCTCGTTCATGGACTATGCCATGCCGCGCGCCGACGATTTGCCCTCGTTCAACCTCTCCCACACCACGACGCTGTGCCCGGGCAATCCCCTGGGCATCAAGGGTTGCGGTGAGGCCGGTGCGATCGGCGCTTCGGCGGCCGTGATCAACGCGATCACGGATGCGATCGGCAAGAACAACCTGGAAATGCCCGCAACCCCGGATCGGGTGTGGCGCACCATCCACGCGGCTTGAAGGAGGACCGAAGATGTACCAGACCACTTATCATCGCGCCTCCTCGGTCGACGAGGCCGCAAGCCTTTTCGCAAAAGGTAGCGACGCGAAATTCCTCGCGGGCGGCCAGACGCTGTTGCCGGTGATGAAGCAGCGCCTCGCCAGCCCCTCTGACGTCATCGACCTCGGCAGGATCAAGGAGTTGCAGGGCGTTGAGCTGTCGGGCGACGTGCTGACCATCAAGGCCGCCACCACCTACTACGACATCATGCAGAATCCCGATGTGAAGAAGGCGATCCCCGCGATCTCCTATCTCACCTCGGTGCTCGGCGATCCCGCCGTGCGCTATCGCGGAACGATCGGCGGCTCGATCGCCAACAACGATCCTGCCGCGGATTTCCCGGCCGCTCTGGTCGCGCTTGGCGCCACCGTGAAGACCAACAAGCGGTCGATCTCGGCGGATGATTTCTTCAAGGGTCTGTTCACCACGGCGCTCGAAGACGGCGAGATCATCACCGCCGTGTCATTCCCCGTTCCGGCGAAGGCAGGCTACGAAAAGATGCGGCACCCGGCCTCGCGCTTTGCACTGACCGGCGTGTTCGTGGCGCAGACCAAGTCAGGTGAGGTGCGGGTCGCCGCGACCGGCGCCTCGCAGAATGGCGTGATGCGGGTGCCCGCGATCGAGGCGGCGCTGAAGGCGAACTGGTCGCCGTCGGCGATCGACAGCGTGACGATTTCGGCGAACGGATTGCTGGCCGACATCCACGGCACGGCCGAGTACCGCGCCAATCTCGTCAAGGTGATGGCTCAGCGCGCGGTCGCAGCGGCTCGCTGATAGCGCCTCGACACAATTTTCCCGCGGCGCGCACTTCGGTGCGCGCCGTTTTTATTTGGTCGTGCGGCATGAAAACCGCTTGCCTCGCTGCCGTGAAGGCGAGAAAAGTTAATTGGTCAATTAACTCGCCCACAGAGGAACGTCCGAGGCGATTGCCGGGCCACCGGCATCTCCGCGACCCGAGGAAACAACAACGTGCTCGATAAATCAGCCCCCACCTCATCCGTCCGCACCTCCGGCCCGCTGTCGGGCTTCCGCATCGTCGAATTCGCCGGCATCGGACCTGGTCCGTTCGCATGCATGATGCTGGCCGACATGGGCGCCGACGTCGTCACGCTCGATCGCATCGGCGCAAAGAAGAGCACGAAGTCGGTGGCCGGTCGCGGACGCAAGGTGATCGAGCTCGACCTCAAGGACAAGGCGGCGATCGCGCAGGTGCTCGACCTCCTGGCCAGCGCCGATGCGCTGGTCGAAGGTTTTCGTCCGGGGGTGATGGAGCGGCTCGGACTTGGACCCGACGTCGTGCTCGCTCGCAATCCCAAGCTGGTCTATGGCCGCATGACCGGCTGGGGCCAGGAAGGCCCCCTTGCCAACGCCGCCGGCCACGACATCAACTACATCTCCATCACCGGGGCGCTCGCCGCGATCGGACCGAAGGAAGCGCCGGTGCCGCCGCTCAATCTCGTCGGCGATTTCGGCGGCGGCGCGCTCTATCTGGTCGTCGGCGTGCTCGCTGCCCTGCTGGAAGCGGAAAAGTCCGGCAATGGCCAGGTCGTCGATGCAGCGATGTGCGACGGCGCGGCATCGCTGATGTCGTTTTTCTTCGACATGACCGCGATGGGGCGCTGGACCGAAGGACGCAACCAGAACTTCCTCGACGGCGGCGCGCATTTCTACGGCGTCTATGAATGCGCTTGCGGCCATTTCGTCTCGATCGGCTCGATCGAACCGCAATTCTATGCGCTGCTGCGCGAACATGCCGGGCTCACCGATGCCGATTTCGACGCGCAGATGGACCCGAAGGCCTGGCCAGCACTGAAGGAGAAGCTCAAGGCCGTGTTCAAGAGCAAGACGCGCGAGGACTGGTGCAAGATCATGGAAGGCACCGACATCTGCTTCGCGCCGGTGCTGACCATGTCGGAGGCGACACGGCATCCGCACATGGTCGCCCGCAACGTCTTCGTCGAGCGCCACGGCGTGAAGCAGCCCGCCCCGGCGCCGCGGTTTTCGCGTACGCCGTCGGCGGTTCGCGAGCCGGAAGCGGCGGAGATCGGGGCGGTGACGGCCGCGTGGAAGGCCGCGAAGTAACTTCCGCTGTCATCCCGGAGCGCGAGCCCGGGATCCATGATCCCAGGAGTAGTTGGGCGAAGACGCCGAGTTATCGGCTCGCAAAACTACTCCCCGTGGTTATAGGTCCCGCCCGATGCGGGGACGACACCTCTTGTGTCGCAACAGCGTGCCTCAAAGCAGCGCCTACGCTGCCGTCCCGACCTTCAGCACCCCGCGCCGGATTTGATCTTCCTCGATCGATTCGAACAGGGCCTTGAAGTTGCCCTCGCCGAAGCCGTCGTCGCCCTTGCGCTGGATGAACTCGAAGAAGATCGGCCCGATCGCGTTGGCCGAGAAGATTTGCAGCAGCACCTTGGTCTGGCCGCCGTCGACCACGCCCTCGCCGTCGATAAGGATGCCGTTCTTCTTGAGGCGTGCGATGTCTTCGCCATGCTGGGGCAGGCGCGCGTCGATCCGCTCGAAATAGGTGTCGGGTGGTGACGGCATGAACGGCAGGCCGGCCTCGCGCAAGCCCTCGATGGTACGATAGATATCCCGGCAGCCGCAGGCGATGTGCTGGATGCCCTCGCCGCGATAGGTCTTCAGATATTCCTCGATCTGGCCGGCATCGCCGGCGTCCTCGTTGATCGGAATCCGGATCTTGCCGTCCGGGCTGGTCAGCGCCCGCGAGAACAGGCCGGACGCGCGGCCCTCGATGTCGAAGAAGCGGATCTGGCGGAAGTTGAACAGCTTCTCATAGAAGCCTGCCCAGACGTCCATGCGGCCGCGATGGACGTTGTGGGTGAGATGATCGAGATAGAACAGGCCGGCACCGGCCGGCCGTGGATCGCGTGCGCCCAGCCACTCGAACTCGGCATCATACGCCGATCCCTTGGCGCCGTAGTGATCGATGAGATAAAGCAAACTGCCGCCGATGCCCCTGATCGCGGGGACGTCGAGCGTCTTCTGCGCGGATGATAGGTCGGCGGGTTCGGCACCGAGCGAAATCGCGCGGTCATATGCCGCCCTGGCATCCACCACGCGGAACGCCATCGATGGCGCGCAGGGGCCGTGCGCGGCGACGAAGTCATGGCCGTGGGTGCCAGGCTCCTCGTTGACGAGATAGTTGATGTCGCCCTGGCGATAGACCGTGATCTTCTTGGTTCTGTGGCGCGCGACGGGCGCATAACCCATCAGCTTGAACAGGGCGTGCAGTTCTTCCGGATTGGGGTGCGCGTATTCGACGAACTCGAAGCCATCGGTGCCCATCGGGTTGTCGGCACTGATCGCGGCCGGCGGTGCATCGTGCGGAAACGGACCCATGGTATTCTCCCAGATTGCTGCTGGCAGGAACTATCCTTCATGGCGCCTGCAAGGAGCGTGCAAACGAGACGCGTTTTCGCTAACCTGTGCACGATCCGTGCACATATTGGGCGATCGGCGCATGATTTCAGTTGATGTCTTCGATCTCAAGATCCTCGGCGCGCTGCAGGACGACGGCCGGCTTACCAACCAGGAGCTCGCCGAGGTCGCGGGCCTCTCAGCCTCGCAATGCTCGAGGCGGCGGATGCGACTTGAGGAGGCGAAGGTGATTGCGGGCTATCATGCGGACCTGTCCAGCGAGGCGCTCGGCTTCGGCGTGATCGCTTTCATCCAGGTCGGGCTTGCGACTCACTCGCCGGATAACTCCAAGCGTTTTCGGGCGTTGGTGAACCGGATCGACGAGATCCAGGAGGCGTATTCGCTTACGGGCGATGCCGACTATGTGCTGAAGGCCGTGCTGCGTGACCTCAAGGGCCTCTCCAACCTCGTGAACGACGTCCTGATGCCGCACCAGAGCGTGGCCCATGTGCGTTCCTCCATCGTGCTGGATCGGCTGAAGGAGAGCTCAAAGCTGCCGCTCAGGGAGATCGGGGCCGGCTGAAATCGAGGGAACTATGGCATTCGCGCGGCGTGGGCGATCTGCGATGATCCAGCTCGATGTGCGGAGATTCGACATGGCCCTCCAGCTTCGGCCGAACTGCGAATATTGCGACCGCGACCTGCCGCCCAACGCAACCGATGCGCGGATCTGCTCCTATGAATGCACGTTCTGTGCGGACTGCGTCGAGACGAAACTCTTCAACGTCTGCCCGAATTGCGGCGGCGGCTTTGCCCCGCGCCCGATCAGGCCAACGCAGGAATGGCGGCCGGGCGTGTGCACGACCAAGCAGGCGCCGTCGGACAAGCGGGTGCATTTGAAGTACAGCGTGGAGGATATCGCAGCGCATTGCGCACGGGTGAAGGACGTGCCGCCAGAAAGACGGTGATTTGGCCGGTCATTCCGGGGCGATGCGCAGCATCGAGCCCGGAATTTCGGGGTTCCGGGTTCGCGCCGCGCGGGCCCAACAAAAACGGATCTCACTCCGCCGACAAGATCGTTCCCTCGACCTCACCGAACCCGACGCGATAGCCCTCGCCCTGGCACCAGCCGCGCATCACGAGGCTGTCGCCGTCTTCCAGGAAGGAGCGCTTGACGCCGCCAGGCAGCTCGACCGGCTCGGTGCCGTTCCAGCTGATCTCCAGCAGGCTGCCGCGCTGGTTTTTTTCCGGGCCGGAGATGGTGCCGCTGCCCAAGAGGTCACCGACATTCATGGCGCAGCCAGAGGAGGCGTGGTGCATGAGCTGCTGCACCGAAGACCAGTACATGTATTTGAAGTTGGTACGGCTGATGCTGGCGGGTGCGTTGGCACCTGCAGCGCGGAGCGAGACGTCCAGCTCGACATCGTAGTTCTGCGGCTTCGTCTGCTTGAGGTAGTCGAGCGGCACCGGTTCCTGCTCCGGCCCCTTCAGCCGGAACGGCTCCAGCGCCTCGCGCGTCACCACCCAGGGGCTGATTGAAGTCGCGAAGGCTTTGGCCAGGAACGGGCCGAGCGGCACATATTCCCACTGCTGGATGTCGCGCGCGCTCCAATCGTTGAGCAGCACGAAGCCGAAGATCATCTCCTCGGCCTGTTGCTCGCTGAGCATGCCGCCCATCGGTGATGACTGGCCGATGACGACGCCCATCTCCAGCTCGAAGTCGAGCCGCTTGCACGGCGCAAAGCTCGGCAGCTCGACATTCGGCGGCTTCAGCTGTCCCCGTGGCCGCTTCACCTTCGTGCCCGACACCACGACGGTGGAGGCGCGCCCGTTGTAGGCGATCGGCATATGCAGCCAGTTCGGCTGCAGCGCGTTGTCCTTGCCCCGGAACATCACGCCAACATTGGTGGCGTGCTCCTTCGACGAGTAGAAATCGGTGTAGCCGGAAACGGCGAACGGCATGTGTAACTTGGCATCGCGCATCGGAACCAGGGCCTGCTTGCGCAGCTCCTCGTTGTCGCGCAGCTCGGGATTGTCGTGCCGCAAGAGCTCGCTGATGCGCGCACGGGCTTTCGACCAGACCTTTGGGCCCAGCGCCATGAACCGATTGAGCGAGGCTTCGGAGAACACGCCGAGCGGCCCCACGTCGAGCCTGGACTCCTGCTCGAGCGTCCAAAGGTCGAGCACGCAGTCGCCGATCGCCACCCCAGCCCGCGGCGTCGGATTGGCTGCGGTTGAGAACACACCATAGGGCAGGTTCTGGATCGGGAAGTCGGAAGCGGGATCCACGTCGATGAAGGAGCGGAGGCTGGGATCGTTGGGGTGGGTTGTCACGTTTGGCTCGGTTCTTTCTTCCTTCTCCCCTCGTGGGAGAAGCTGGCGCGAAGCGCCGGATGAGGGGTCTCTGTCGGCAAACTCAATCGTAAGAGAGGTCGCGGAGAGAGACCCCTCACCCGTCTCGTCGCTTCGCGACGAGCCACTGAACTTCCTCCGAATGAGTGGACACCTGTAGTAGGCTCGTTGAGCCTGGAGGTGTTGAATGGAACGTGCACGTCGGTCGTTTACTGAAGAGTACAAGCGCGAGGCGGCGGGG
>NZ_LMQJ01000046.1:0-11084 GCF_001424605.1 Bradyrhizobium sp. Leaf396 | reverse complement strand
CCTCGCCTACAACATCCTCCGCGCCATCAACATCAAAACCGCCGCAGCCTGAAAGCACCTGAAGCAAAAGAGGCCCCGGTTACCCGGAGCCTCCAATCGTTTCCACACAGCCTGAGTGTGGCCGGGCTTTTGGCTCTAGGAGCGTGTTGAGCGGATCAGTTCGCGGCCGGGGTGAACTTCGACACGATGGTTTCGACCGGCTTGAACGCCTGCTTGGCGAGGTCGCTGTAGAGGCCGGCGATCTTCTGCGATTCCGCAACGAAGGTCTCATAGGCGGACCGGGCGAAATCGGTCTGTGCTTCCATGGCCTTGTCCAGCGACTTCACGCCGGAAAGCTTCTCGACGAAGGACTTGGTGTCTTCGAACGACTTCTTAGTGTAGTCGCCATAAGCGCTGGCGATCGCCTGGAGGCCGTGCTGCACCGAGGTCGCGGAGGCAACGCACTGCTCGAACTGCTCTTTCCCGTAGTTCTGAAAATCTTCAACCTTGAACATGTCGGAATCCTTTTCCCTGGCTCGCGTCGGGAAGCCCCGGCTCCCTGACCACGCCCAAAAATAGTGCAACGCACAAAAAAGTCAAGAATCTTTGTGCAACGCACAAATGTCGACGCAAATCGCAGCGATTGCGGAGGTTTCCCGCAATAGTTCCTTAAGCTTTTGGAAACCGCGGCCCCCTACCTTGATTCCCTGGACGTGTTCACTTCCGCGAGCGGCTAAAGCCGTTTCAGAACATCGCCTTAGCCAGAACAGCGGCTCGGGTCCAACGTCCTCCGCGACGGACAACAGCGGAAGGACGGCCTGAGCAGGTAAAGATCCCGGGTCCGGTGGGCACAATTTCGCCTCACGAGCCGGTGATCAAGTCAGAAACGGGGACGGGGTTCCATGCTTCGTAAAAACTTGTCTTCCTCGCGTTGGGCGCGGGTTGGCGTTTTCGGGCTTCTTACGGTCACCACCGCGATCATCCTCACCACTGACGCTGCCGAGGCGCGGCGTCACCGGCGCCATTATACGCACCACAAGGTGCAGCGCGACGTGTCGGAGAGCTCCAGCCCGAAATTCGCGTCCATCATCGTCGACGGCAATTCCGGTGCGGTGCTCCAGGCAACAAGCCCTGACGCAATCCGCCATCCCGCCTCCCTGACCAAGATCATGACGCTGTACCTGCTGTTCGAGCGTCTCGAATCCGGGAAGCTGAAGCTCGACACCGAGATGCCCGTCTCGCAGCACGCCGCAGATCAGGATCCGACCAAGCTGAATCTGCGTGCCGGCCAGACCATTCGCGTCGAAGACGCGATCAAGGGCCTCGTCACCCGCTCAGCCAATGACGCCGCCGTGGTGATCGCGGAAGCGATTGCCGGGAACGAAAACGACTTCGCCCAGATGATGACGCGCAAGGCGCGCTCGCTCGGCATGTCCCGGACGGTCTATCGCAACGCCAACGGCCTTCCCAATGACGAGCAGGTCACGACCGCGCGCGACCAGGCCACGCTCGGTCGCGCCATTCAGGAGCGCTTCCCCCGCTATTATCGTTATTTCGCGACCTCGACGTTCAACTGGCGAGGACAGTCGATCCGCAACCACAACCGCCTGCTCGGCAGCGTCGAGGGCGTGGACGGCATCAAGACCGGCTACACCCGCGCTTCCGGCTTCAATCTCGTCAGTTCGATGCGTCGCGGCAACCGACACCTGATCGGTGTCGTGCTCGGCGGCCGCAGCGGCGGCTCACGCGACGCCATCATGCGCAACCTTCTCGCGGAGAACCTCGAGAAGGGCGCAACCGTCCACACCGTCGCCGCCGTTACCGAGCGCAACAACGCCGACGTCAGTACCATCGCCGATGCGTCGGATACACCCCGCGCCGCCCCGCAGGTCCAGGCCGTCGCGGCCCCTGCTTCGGAGGCTGCCCCGTCGCGCCTTGCCGCACGTCTATCGACGTTGGCCGCTGCGACTGCCGCAATACCGCCCGCCCCGTCCAGATCTGAAGCTGCCAAGCCCGAAGTTCGGCCGACGGAGTCCAAGGTCGAGCCAGCGCCGCTCACCAACGGCGTGATCTCGAGCCAGCCGCTCTCCATCATTCCCGGCTCCTCCGAGCCAATGAAGCCGGTTCGCGTCAAGACCGTTCAAGTCAAGGCCGGCGCCGTGAAGGTCGCCTCCGCCGCCCCGGCCCAGGTCGCCGTCCAGGCCGCGCCGCCGGTCACCAGCACGATCCCGCCCCGCTCCGAGGTCGCGGAAACCTCCGGCGCGGTCGTCGCCAGGGCCGATCTCATCAACAGGCCGGAGCCGGTGAGCCGGCCGGAAGCGCCGAAGGCCGAGATGGTCCGGGCCGAGCTGCCGCGGCAGCCGGCGGGCTTCGGCACCGGCAACGGCATCCTTGGGGTGCTCCCGGCCGCGACCGCGGCTGCTCCCGCTCCCGCCGCTCCAAAGCTCGCGTCTGCCGACCCGGCGTCACACCCGGTCCAAATGAGCACCAACTCCAAGCCGGCCGTCACTCACAGCGGCTGGATCGTCCAGGTCGGAGCGCTCGAGAGCGAGACCGAAGCTCAGCAGCGCATCGACGCCGCGCGCAGCTCCGCCCGCGGCCTGCTGAGCAGGGCAGACCCGTTCACCGAGCCGGTTGTCGCCAAGGACAATCGCAAGCTCTACCGTGCCCGCTTCGCCGGCCTCGAGCGTGACCAGGCCGAAGCGGTCTGCCGCACATTAAAGCGCGCCGAGATCTCTTGCATCACCGTGCGCAACTGATCTCCTCCATTCCTCAAAAAAATGCCCGCGCGTTGCGCGGGCATTTTTGTTTTGGGGGTACGGCGCAAGCCTCGGCTGCTGCGCGAAAACCTCTCGTCAAGGATTTACGGTTAAGACTTTGCTCAAGGGATCGACCACGCCGGCAACGGCGGGCATCGGGGCGACGGAAGACAGAGCAAACGGAGCTCACGCGGTACGGGCGTTTGTAGCGTTGTGCCGGAGTTAGCCGTTATGCGTGCGAAGCAGAGTATCCTTGGCCTCGTTTACCCGGGCAGCGAGATACGTCGAGCCCCCCTGGTCGGGATGGAGTTTCTTCATCAGGGACTTGTGCGCCCGGCTGATGTCGTCGCGACTCGCTCCCGGCTGCAAGCCAAGGATCTGATAGGCCTCCTCCGCCGTCATTTTGCCGCTCGCCGCCGTGCGGCGCTGCCCCCCTGCCGCATCGCTCTGCGCGTTCTGACGCCAAGCGGGAAACCGGCGGTCCAGATAGCTTTCAAGTAAGGCAACGCTTTCGCCGTCGAAGGTCGGGACCAGTTCCAGCAGGCCAGCAAGATCGAACTCGCCGAGATCGCGCCCGGCGTGAGGCCCTGCGACGATCTGACCTGTAAGCTGGCCGGAATCGTGGTCGAGCCGCATGTCCAGAAATTGCGAGCGCACCCGCGAGGCCTGACCGGACGGGCGCGTCGCGCCGCCGCCGAACAATCCTCCGACATTGCCGAAGCCGGCATTCGCCAACGGGGTCCAGCCGAGTAGCCCGGCGCCAAAAATTCCGAGCGGAATCGCAACCGCCAGTTCGCCGCGCAAACCCGTGAAGGCTGCGACCGCCAGCGCAAGCACGCCGCCACCGAACTTGACGACACGCGCGAGCGCCGCCGGATTGGCGGAGCGGAACATCTGGAGCAGCAGGTAAAGTGTGATAACAGCGACAGCGCCGGCAATCAGGGTCATGGCCGGAATATAGTCGCGCTTCGCGCAAATTGCATCGCAGACACGGACGTCGCGGGCCGCGCCAGATGCTACTTCATCTGGCCGATCAGCTTGGCCGCGCCGCTTGCGCTCTTCGCCAGCTGCAGCAGCGCTTCGCGTCCGCCCGCCGCATAGGCCGCGGCTGCCCGCAGCAGCTCCCGCAGTTGCGCGGCAGCACCCGGATCGAATCGGCACCAGGCACCGCCGGTCAGACGCGCGACCTCGCGAAAGGTCTGCTCGGCGATGGGATCATGGCCTTCCTGAAACATGAAGACGGGCACCTTGAGCATGCCAAGCTCGCCAGCCTTTGCGCAGAGCTCGCCGATTTCTTCCTCCATGGCGTCGCCGACAAAGACCACGGCCCGGACGCCGGATGCAACCGCCTCGCGGCGGGCCTCGCCCAGCACCTTGCCGATCTGGGTATCGCCGCCGCGGCAATCGATCTTGCTCATCAGCGCCGCCAGCTTGGTGCTGTCGGAGATCCAACCCGTAGCGCGGCACTCGCTGAAGCCGCGATAATACACCAGCCGGATATCGAGACTGCCGAGAGCCGCGGCCTCGCGAAACATCTCAGCTTGGAGCGCGCAGGCCATGTCCCAGGTCGGCTGCCGGCTCATGGTCGCATCCAGCGCGAAAATCAGCCGCCCCTTCGCGCCTGGTGCATGCGGCGACAGTGCCCGCGCCTTGGCAACAAAGGCCGCGATGTCCTCCGAGGTGGACGTCCCCACACGCGGAAGCGTGCCGTCTGCTTGCGCCCTGACGGCATCGCGACTGCGTGGTTTGATGGGTTCGCCCGACATCGCTGCTTGCACCCTGGGTAATGGGATAATGTGGTCAGCGCATCCCGTCCGGTCAATGTGCAAAGCCTCCGCAGGCGGCGCCAGCGGAGGCTTAAGCGATCGTTACAATCGAGCAGTAACGGCAGTTCTTCTGCGTCAGCTCTTGGCGGGTGCCATCAGGGCGACCGGACCAGGCTCGAGGATCTTGGGCGGCGAGGATTGCGTGTCGACCGGCGCCACGTCGCTATCGGTCGCGCTCAGGAACTTGTCGAGCATGCTCTGGATCGAACTCTTGGCCACATCCGGACCGGTGTCGCGCATGTCGTTGTGCTGGAATTCGGTCTTCACGACCTGGATACCCGCCTTCTCGCATTCCTCGTCCGTCGGGAGCACACCAGCGTCGGTCTTGAATTGCGGATCCTGGGAGCGGAACGAGAGGATCTTGAACTTGCCGGCGGTGACGAAGGGCACGCGCAGGTTGTCGAGCGTGACCACCCGCTTGACCTCGTCCGGATACTCCTTGGCAAAGTACATCGTGATGTCGCCCCCCATGGAGTGGCCGACCATCGTCACCCTGTCGTAGTCGGCGTTGGGTTGAACCTTCTTCATCTCATGCATCGCGAGATGGATATTGGCGACACCGCGCAGAATCTGGGGCAGCCGACCGACGTAGAGCTCGCCGGGTTTTGTCACCATCGGAGGATCAGTCGGCAAGTCATGCTGCGGGCTCAAGACCATGTAGCCCCGCGCAGCGAAAATGTTCGCAAGGAAGCCGTACTCGGTATTCTTGACGGTGTTGCCATGATTGATCACGGCAACCGGCAGCTTGATCATGCCGGCATTGGCCTGCATTTCCTTGTCGCGGCGCACCGCGACGTAGACGGGCACCGGACGATTGTCGCGCGAGGCATCGTAGAAGGTGACTGTCTCGTGCTTGATCGCCCACTTGCTCGCCGTGAAATAGGCGATGCCGCAGAGAGCACTGACCGAAACCAGAACGGCAATTCCACGCTTCATTTTCGTCCTCAGCCTGAGGCCCTGGCGGCCTGAATCCCTGTTGAAAATCGTGTTCTTCCGGAGCTCTTCGGCCCCTTCTCGCCTATTCCCCAATATATGTCACAGCAGCGTGACAGGAAGGCTAAATAGTGTGAATTCGCAGCCCTTCGATTGTGCGTCGCACACGTTTTATGAGCACCTCATCGTCATACCACCACGTCAGGTGCAGCTTACCATCCGACGCAACCAGTCTCGATTGGGTTCAATTTCGTAGTCAACGTGGGATGAAAACGCGCCGGTCGCATGCCGGGTTCCCGCGGCAGGCGGTCGCCTCGCTCGCCTGGAAGTAGCCCCGTACCGCCGGCCTCAAGCGCCGAGGATATCGTGGACCTCTAGCGGCTGGTCGACCTGGCTGAACCACTCGGCACGATTGGCCGCGCGGCGGCGCCCGCGCTCGTCAAGCGGCAGCCTGAGCTGGCGCAGCAGGCTCGTCACCTCTTCTCGCGCGGTAAGATGGCCGAGATTGGGCCGCATGCCGAGTGTGGCCTCGTCGATCTCGTCGAGGGCGGTCAGGCCGCGCGGGAAGAATTCGCGGTAGACGACGCGTTCGGCGAAGCCGTCGACGTAGCGAAAGCCGAGCCGCAGCGACAAATCCTTCAGACCCTCGGCGACGAGCTGTTTGTTGCGGGAGCCGAGCATGGACAGGCGGTTGCGCACGACGATCCAGTCGGTGGTTGCGCCGTCGAGCTGGCGGCGCTTGCGCCTGACGTCGCGGACCATCTCGGCATAGTGGCTCTCGCCGGTCACCGCGTAATTGGCGGGATCGACGGTGCCGAGCACGTCGAAATCGAGGAAGCTGTCGTTGATCGGCGTCACCAGCGTATCGGCCATCGAATGCGCAAGCCGCATTAGATAACTGTCGGTGCCCGGCGTATCGATGACGATGAAGTCGAAGCTGCTCTCGACCGCCGAGACGGCTTCCATGAACTGCTGGAACTCCGAGTTTTCGTTCTCCGCGATCTGCATGGTCTCGCCGAGCTTGATGCAGCGATGCACCGGCAGTTCCAGGTCGAGCTTGGTGCGACGCGCCCAGGCCGCGCGGTTGTCGATGTAGCGGGTGAAGCTCTGCTGACGGCAGTCGAGGTCGATGGTGGCGACACGCTGGCCGGCTTTCAGGAGCGCAACGGCGATATGCAGGGCAGTGGTCGACTTTCCGGAGCCGCCCTTCTCGTTGCCGAGCACAACCACATGCGCCGAGCCGGATTGGCCTTGGCTAGCCTGCAAAAGCATAGCGCTCCTCAACACCCTCAATGAATATCTTCGAGTTGACCGCGTCTGCGGTCAAGTGAAATGCGTGACAGGTCATGCAAATGGCAGCGCGCCCGGCTTCATCATGAATCGCGTCGCCGTCTTTCGTCTATGATCCATCCACTTGCCAAGACTGAGTGCGATGTCGCGCGGGATGCTGTGCCGCATCCGGATGCATGGCGTCCACCATCGCCCCTTGTTAAGGTTATGGCGGGCGCCAGGATGCGCCCGCGCCGATTCTCAACACTGTCGAGTCCTGATGTCATCACCCCCCTTGATCGTCCGCACGGTCCCCGCACTCCGACGCGCCATAGACAATCTTCGCAGCAGAAAGGCCACTATCGCGCTGGTCCCGACCATGGGAGCCCTCCATGACGGACATGTGTCGCTGGTTCGCCTCGCCAAGCGGCGCGCCAGCCGCGTCGTGGTGTCGATCTTCGTCAACCCGACCCAATTCGCCCCGACCGAGGATTTCGGCGCCTATCCGCGCACCTGGAAGGCCGACATCGCCAAGCTCGCGGCCGAGGACGTCGATATCGTCTGGCACCCGGGCGTCGAGGCCATGTACCCGGAGGGCTTTGCCACCCGCATCGTGCCGGAAGGACCGGCGCTGGCCGGCCTCGAGGACCGCTTCCGCCCCCACTTTTTCGGCGGCGTCGCCACCGTCGTCGGCAAGCTCTTCACGCAGTGCCGGCCGGACGTCGCGATCTTCGGCGAGAAGGATTTCCAGCAGTTGCGGGTCGTGACACAGATGGCGCGCGACCTCGACCTCGGCGTCAAGGTGATCGGCTCCCGCACCGTGCGGGAGCGCGACGGGCTCGCGATGTCCTCGCGCAACGTCTACCTCTCGCCCGAGGAGCGTCAGACCGCCACGGTCCTCTACCGTGCCATGAAGGAGAGCGCCGGTCGCATCCGTGCCGGCGATTCAATTGCGCCGGCGATGGCCGGCGGCGCCGAGATGATCAAGGCGGCGGGCTTTGCGCTCGACTATTACGAGCTCCGCCATGCGCAGACACTGGCGCCGGTCACCTCGCGCAAGGACGGCCCCTTGCGGATCCTGGTCGCGGCCAAGCTCGGCAGCACCCGGCTGATCGACAATATCGCGGTCTGAAGCAGCTTATTGCTTGAGCATGATCTTTTCGGAGAATCGCTGCGCGCTTTTCCGGGACCATGCTTAGAGCAGACCGAGCTCGCGCAGTTCGCGCCGCATCGGCTCCGGCATCGCCGCGATCGAGCCGGCTGCGGACTTGCCGAGATCGGCAGGCACCGAATCGTCGGTGAGATAGCGCCAGCCCTGGAACGGTCGCATCGGCCGCGGCGAGACCGAGATCACCTTCGGCTGCATCACGATCCGGCAGCGGCCAATGCCGTCCTTGTCGCGGAACGGCTCGATTCCGATGATCTTTTCCCGCGCGGCGATCTCGCCCTTGATCACCCAGTAGAGCGATCCGCCCGCCAGGATCTCGGCGTCGCGCTTGGGCACCATGCGGGTGATGTGGATGTGATGTTGCGGCAGACCCTTCTTCTTGGCGGTCTGCATCCGTTCGGCCACCCACTCCTTCAGTTCCTTGACGGAGTCGCAGCCGACGGCGAGCTTGATCAGATGTAGCGGCATGCCCAAGCATTAGCCGGGCAGCAGGGCATTGGAAATGCCGATCTACTCGTTATCCGCAGCCGCGGGCGCAGCCGTCGTTGGCGGCGGAGGCGCGAGCGGAACCGGTGGGGCGGGAGCCCGTGCCGCCTTCGGTGCCGGTGGCTTCTTCGCAGCCGCAGCTGGTGCTGGTGCCGCAGGCGCTGCAGCATGTGCCGAAGTCGGGGCGGGCGCACGCGGGGCCGGCGCGGCACTTGCGGCGGGCGCCGCCTGCCGCGTCGTTGCCGTCGGCTCTGGATTCATGATGCTCACCGGCGGCGTCGATGAAGCGCTCGGGAACTCCGCATTGGTCGGCTTGCCCGTCGGCAGCGACGGCGGCAGCCCGGTAAGGGCGGCGGTGACCGGCACCCCCGATGCCGCTGCCGGCGCATTCCAGGCCGGCGCATAGCGCGCGATCAGCGTGTCGTAGAGATGAGAGCTCATGTTGGCGGCGACATGCTGCTGGTCGGTCAGCGAGCGGAACGCGGCGCAATCGAACGGCGTGCAGCCATCGCGCGTGATCAGCACATGCGCGACAAGGCCGTAGCGATCACGCTCGAGCGACTTGCGCAGCACCTTCATGTCCAATGTCAGGCCCGGCTCGGCCGTGGCGACGTCGCCAAGAGCGGTCAGCCGATCAATCCTGGCGGCCGTGTAGGAGACGGCCGCAGCGGCGGCATCCGGCGCGCCGAACAGCGCCTTCTCACATCCCGCAGCGACGGCATCGCCGGCGAGATCGTCGAGGCAGGACAGCGCCGGCAGGCTTGCTGTCACCGCCACTTGCGCGCGCGCTTCGGCTGGAGCGGGCTGCCCTTCCGGTCCCTGGACGCGCACGGTGGCCGCCCCGGCGATCGCGATCGATAGCAGCGTAATGACAGTCAGCGCGCCGTTGGCGACCGACCTGTCGGCACGCATCAGCGTGATCAGCAGGATCAATCCGAAAAATCCGGCGGCCGCCAGCGTCATCCACATCGGGAAGGCCGGCGAGATCCAGATTTGTTCGAGCGAAGTGGCCCATGCCCAGTTCATGCGCGGCGTCCCCTCACGCGAGCAAAGAGCGAATGGTCAAGCGAGCACCGCGAGTCGGCAACTGCCCCGACTCACCATGTGAAGGTGAAGCGGGCCTTTTGACGGCGGCAGGACACAAATTCCTGATGGCACCAATGCGCAGGTGCGGGCAGCCTCAGGAGAGCGCGAGCTGGCTTTCCTTGGCGACGCGCTCGAAGGCTTCGGTTGAGCTCTTGATCCGGTACTGGCAGTCGTCGCCTTCTGTCGGCAGCAGGCGGATCACCTCATACGAGCCACTCGCAGCGGGGCGCGCAACATTGCTGGCCGTGAACAGGACGCGCGATCCCACAGGGAATTTGTGCTTCAACACCCTCTCCATTACTCAAACAGCGCCTGCCTCGCCCAGTGTCCCACTGCGATGGCCGGCCGGAAACCCGGGCGGCTGTATAGCACGCGCCCGGCCGTTTTGGCCAGCGCCGAGCCGGAATGGCAAACGCTCAAATTTTGCTGGCATTTCAGGGTGATAGCTGGACAGGCGGCGGGCCGATGATACCACCGGCGGCGCTCGTTCGGCGGCATGTCGCAGGCTGTCGCAGCTCTCCGGCGGCATGGCCGCCAGCCACCAGCCTTCTGCCCCGGCCAGCGCCGGTCAGTCCTCGAACTTCGCGATCCGAAGCGTTTCGGCGAGCCCCTCACGCGTCCATTCCTGGAAGGCCGGCAACGCCATCATCGTTTCCATGTAGGCTTTGGTGTCGGGCGCCACCTCGATGGCGTAGGTGCGGAAGCGATGCACGACCGGGGCATACATGGCGTCGGCCGCACCGAAGCGGCCGAACAGGAACGGACCCGTCGCGCCATAGCGGGTGCGACACTCGCGCCATATCTCCTCGATGCGCGCGATGTTGGACTTGGCGTCGGCCGACAGCGCCACGGGACGGATCGGCCGGTGCAGGTTCATGCCGCATTCGTTGCGCAGAGCGGCGAAGCCGGAATGCATCTCGGCGCACACCGAGCGCGCATGCGCGCGCGCAGCGACATCGTCGGGCCACAGCTTCACTTCCGGATAGCGCTCGGCGATGTATTCGATGATCGCGAGCGAATCCCAGACCGTGATGTCGCCGTCGACCAACACCGGCACCTTGCCGGCGCGGCTGAATGACAGGATCTGTTCCTTGTCGGCGGGATCATCGGTGTAAAGCGGGATCAGCGTCTCCACGAAAGGAATGTCGTTGGCCCGTAGCGCGAGCCAGGGCCGCATCGACCATGACGAGTAATTCTTGTTGCCGATCGCAAGTTTCAGCGCAGCCATGTCATCGGTCCTCCGAGGCGTCCCAGCGTGCGCTCGTTTTAGCGCCAACGACTGCCGTCGATCAATCGTTGCCGCCCTTGATCATGCATGACAATCGTTGCGGTCGGCGATGGCGCCTCAGCATGCATTTCCAATTTGCACACCTTCCCGATCTCGCGGCTGATCCAGCCGAGCTTTGCTTGATCTCTCCGCCCTCTCGTCCAAGAGGGCGCAGGGAAGGCCGGGTGCTGACCTCGCACCCGCGGTCTGCTGCGCAAAAAGGTGCACGCAGGAAACCGCACAGCAGCATACAGGTGAAGCCCAACACACGGCCTTCCCTGCGCGATGGTCGGACGGCTTATGCCGCGCTC